>JAAZEB010000345.1 GCA_012512505.1 Armatimonadota bacterium
GGGCGAAGCGACGTTCACCGGCCTGGCAGCGGGCGGCTACCTGATCGAGGTCAGCGGTGCGGGGGATCGCTGCGTGGTCCGGTACGGGCCCGACTATATTGCCAGTGGAGGCGGTTGGAGCACCACGCTGGTTCCACACTATGGCATCCGCGGGCATATCCGCTTCGTCGATCCGAGCGGCAAGACGGTGCCGGGCCAGCCCGACCGGGTGAAGCTGGGGCTGTATCAAGGTGACCGGCACGTTGGCGACCTGGCCATCGAGCAACCGGACGCCGACGGCAGCTACCCCTACCACGGACCGGCGGAGGCGCCGCTGGCCGGCGACTACCACGTGCGGGCTACCTACCCCCCCCGCCGACGGGCAGCCCCAAACTCTTTCCGAGCCGGTTACCGTGTCAGACACGTGCAGCCCCCAGCACCACCCCGATGAGTGGACCAAGATCCTACGCCCCGGCGCGCACTCGCCGGTGCCGGGGCCACAGTTCGTCTTCCGCGTGTCGGAATAAGAGCGGCCACGCGGAGGCCTCCCTACGAAGCTGCGTGGGCGCCAGGGTACCGAGGGGTATCCTGGCGCCCATGGGTCAGGAATCGCTTCGTGGTTCCTCGCGCGTCTAGTCGCCCCCGCCCGGCGAGCCGAGGAAGCCTTCGCGGTAGAAGACCGGCCGCAGGCCCTGCAGGGTAACCCAGCGGATCGCTTTCTCGCAGCGCGCGGCGATGTCTGGTTGGTGGATGCCGGTCTCCGGGCAGAAGTACTGCTCGTGGACGATCAACTCGATCACCTCGCCCCGGTGCGGGTCTGCCGCCACATCTTCCAGGAACGGCACCACCTCCTCGGTGCCGACGCTGTTCACCACCAGGTCGTGCGTGATAAAGAAGAGGTCCTCGGTTGGGTCGTGCCAGTAGTCGTGGCCGCGCAGGTAAGCGCATTGGGCGGCATCCAGGTAGTAGCCGATGCTCGGCTCGCCGGGGGGCGGCAAGGTGCGCCCTTCGGTGTCGCCGGCTCGTTCGGCGCGCCAGCGGGCCACGTCGTTGATCCCATCCGGCAGGAAGATGCCGACCAGGCCCCGCACCCCGCGCTGCCGCAGGGCGCGGCAGGCCTCGCGCGTGGCCTCGGCCCAGTGGATCGTGGTGAAGGGGCTCAGCAGCTCCTCGCCGGCAAAGCGGAGGATCTCGTTGCAGACGGCGTCGCAGTCGGCGACGACCTGGTGGGAGGGCGCCTGCAAGTACGGCTTGTCCGGCTTGTCGGCGCGGGCGTGAAAGGAGAGCTGGAGCCAGTCGGCGTTCTCCTGCCACTCGCCACGGAAGCGGGCCGGGAACTGGGAGAGGTGGAAGCCGGGGCACTCCAGGTAGAGGTTGATGTGGACCTTGGTGCCGTACTCCCGGTGCATCCGCTGCCAGAACGCCAGGTAGGGATGCTCGAAGAGGGAGCGGGCGTCGCTGCGGGCCAGGTCGCGCAAGAAGAGGATATTGTCGTCCAGCGAGAAGCGATAGCGCGGGAAGGAGTGGCGGTCGTACCACAGCGGCCACTCGATGGTATGGCCGTGGCCCTCCTCCTCAGCCCAGACGGCGACGGTGTTGCGCGTGTCGCCCAGAACCGCGCGACCGCGGAAGGTGGCGCCGTCGCGCGTGGTGGGCTGGCCGTTCACGGTCACCTGGGCGCCGGCCGGCGCGCGGCCGCGGATCTCGACCACCAGCCCCTCCGGGGTCACTTCCCCATCATGACGGTTGAGGATTGCCCCCGCGGGGGGCCAGTCGACAGTGTGCATGGTCTCTCCTTACCCCGGGAAGTCACGGGGGCCAGCCCTCAGCGCAGGCTGCCGGAGCGGAGGATCGCCGCCAGCAGCCAGATGCCCATCACCACTGCCACGCCGAAAGCGGCCAGGGCGATCACCGGGTAGCCGCGGATCTCGGGCGGCACGCCGGCCAACGCGAAGAGCGCGGAGCCGAGGATGAGCGCGGCCACCACCAGGCTGTAGGCGATGCGGTTGCCGATGCGGTCCAGGTGGCGCGTCAGATCGGGCAGGCCCTGATGTTCGAGCTGCACCCGCAGGTCCCCTTCCGCCAGCTTGGTCAGCACCCGATCGCTGTGCGCGGGCAGGCCCAGCAGCAGCCGCCGGGCATCCTCGAAGGCGCGGAAGAGGTCCAGCGAGACCGACTCCCACTGGAACTGCTCGGCCAGCACCCGGCCGAGGAAGCGGCGCGCGGTCTCCAGGTAGTTGTAGTCTGGATCCAGGCGTTTGGTGATGCCATCGATGTTGGCGAACACCTTCACCAGCAGACCGAAGTTGCCGGGCAACTGCAGCCGGTGGTGGGCGGCGAGGCGCAGCGTCTCGTTGAAGATCTGGCCGAGGTTGACATCCCGCGCCGGCATGTCGTAGTAATGGCGCAGCATCCGGTCGATGTCGGTGGCGAACTCCTTGCGGTCAATAGGGCGCAAGGCCCGGCCCAACTCCAGCACCTCCTCGGCGAAGAGGCGCGAGTTCTGCTCCACGAAGCTGAGCAGCAGTCGGGTAACGCTGCTGCGCGTGCTCTCGTCCACCCGGGAGACCATGCCGGAATCGAGCAGGGCGATGATCCCCTCGTCGGTGACGATCAGGTTGCCGGGATGGGGGTCGGCGTGGAAGAAGCCATCGACGAAGAACTGACGCATGAAGGCATCGCCGAGCGCCTGGGCAAGCTCCTGGGGATCAATCCCCTTGGCGCGCAGCGTCTCCACCTCGGTGATCTTGGTGCCGCGGATCCGCTCCTGGGTGAGGACGCGCGCCGTGGTGAGGTGCCAGTGTACCGTTGGTACGCAGATGCGGCGCTCGCTCTTCAGGTTCTCGCGCAGCCGGTCCATGTTCCGGCCTTCGCGGGTGTAGTCCAGCTCCTCGCGCAAGGTGAGCTGGAACTCCTCGACGAGGTCCACCAGGTTGAGGACGCGCGCCCACTCGAAGCGGGCCGTAGCCAGGCGGGCGTAGTCCTGCAGGTTCTCCAGGTCAGTCTCGATGACGCGGCGGATGCCGGGCCGCTGCACCTTGACCACCACGGCGGTGCCGTCCGGCAAGATGGCGGTGTGGGCCTGCCCGAGAGAGGCCGCCGCCAGGGGATGGGCGGAGAAGAACTGGAACGCCTCTTCGAGGGGGCGCTGCAGCTCCTCTTCCACCACGTGGCGCACCTTCTCGAACGGGATCGGCGGCGCGGTGTCTTGCAGCTTGACCAACTCCTCCATGTAGCGCGGGTTGGTCACCAGGTCGGGGCGGGTGCTGAGGAGCTGGCCCAGCTTGACGAACGTCGGCCCCAGCTCCTCGATGGTGGCACGCAGTTTGGAGGCCGGGTCGGTCACCGTATTGGGCGCGCGGATGCCACGGGGCACCAGGTGGCGCAGGCCAAGGCGGTCGGCAGCCTCGTAGCCGAGATAGCGGACGATCACGCCGGCAACCTGGGTCACGCGGGCAACGTGGCGCCACCGGCGCCTCAGCAAGCGCATGGGGAGAGGTCACCTTCCCGCCGGGGGCACGCCGCACGCGGGGTGCCCCCTGTCATCGTTGTCGAGGTCGGCATCGGTATCGCATCCCTGGCCCCGGCGCGAGCGAGGCCGCTCCGCCCCGGCGGCCGTGCCGGGGCACCAGGACGGCCCGTGCCTCAGGCCCAGGGTCTCCACCCGTGAGAGCTAGTTAGGCAGCGGCGGGGGTAGATCCTGCCGCGGCGCCGGAGCGCGCTGGTAGATGGCTTCCGGGAGCCACCCGAACCCACGGGTGCGGGTGGCCCCACGTGCGGGTGGCCGTAAACGACCACCCTGCCCTGGGGACAAGCCGGCTAAAACCGGCTCCGCGATACCGTTGCGGCACGATGCACCGGTTTAGCACCCTGCAGGGTGCTTGTCCCTTGGGCCAGAGGCGTCGTTTACGGCGCCCACCACCGGGCGCCACGCAACGGGCGGCGCCCGGTGGGATCGCAAGCCGCCCGGCCGGGGGGCTACCGCTCAGCGAGACCAGTTCACGCGTGCTTGCTTCGAGTCATCCAGCCACTGGTACTCCACGTGGCCGTTGTAGGCGCGATGCACGGCGCGGCCCAACCGCTGCGCCAGCTTCTCGTTGGTGGTGGTGACCACGATCTCGCGGCCGTCTTCCCGGATCTCCATGACGCGCTCGAGGGGGTTCACGTTCCGTGCCCGCACGTCTTCGTTGCGAATGAGGTTGAGGATCTCCTCACGGTGCTCCGGGATGAAGTCGCTGGTCAGCGTGACAATGCCACCGGGCTGCTTGTCGTTCAGCTTCTGGCAGGCCGGGCAGGTGACGTAGCGCACCTCGGGCAGGCGCAGTGCTTCCTTGTAAATCTTCTCGTCCAGGCTCCAGCGCTCGTTGGCGTGGACGGCGTGGCATTCCCGGCAGATGACCGTGCCGCGATACGACTCCTCGGGGATGTACGGGTCGCGATGGTCCTCGACATTGCGGCGGATCGGCACGGTACCACGTCGGTTGCCATTCGTCAGGGGGGCTATCGGCTCGTTGCCACGTCGGGAGGGCGTCGGGCCCTGGCGGTTGACGTCTGCCACTTTCGCCTCATCCTTTCCTCGCGTCGGGGGTGCGGCGCACCCCGCACCGGGAACAGCGCTGCCTCCCCGGCCGGGAGGGCTTCGCGACGGTGCGAAACGTTGTCCTACGTGCAACCTGGTACCTGCATTATTCCACATGCCTCTCGCCATGAAACAGCGGAGGCACGCCCCGGGCGCGTGATCGCCCAGCCGGCCCCCCGGAGGCCGCCCCGGGGCGTGCCTGCTGCCACCAGGGGTAAGAAAAGCACGGGTAACGGGTCGGAGTGCCCGAGCCATCGGGCTTCGGCGGTTGGGAAGCCGCGTTGCTGCGGCGCTCCGTTGCTCCCTCCGGGGATCATCGGAGTGCCCGAGCCATCGGGCATCCTGGCCGCATGGCGGCGGCGCTCCGTCAGGTTCCGGCTAGATTCTCAACCCTTGACGGCGCCGAGTTGGATGCCCTTGACGAGGAAACGCTGGGTGGTGACGAAGAGGAGTATCAGGGGGATGATGTTCATCACGCTGGCAGCCATGATCAGGTTGGTCTGGCGGCCATAGACGGTATCGAAGTAAAGCATCCCGATCGGCAGCGTGCGCATGTGCTCGCTCTTGATCAGGATCAGTGGCCAGAAGAAGCTGCCGTAGGTGCCCATGAAGGTGAAGATCGCCAGGGTGATGATCCCCGGCCGGGCAAGCGGAAGGATCACGTCCCAGTAGATTTGCCAGGGAGTGCTGCCGTCTATCGCCGCGGCCTCATCCATCGAAGGGGGGATGGTGAGCATGAACTGGCGCAGCAGGAAGGTGCCGAAGGCGCTAAACGCCGCCGGCACGATCAGGCCCTGGTAGGAGTCGAGCAGGTGTAGCTTCACCATCAGGGCGTAGTTAGGAATCATTGTCACCACGCCGGGGATCATCAGCGTGGCCAGGTAGAGGCGGAAGACCAGGTCGCGGCCGGGCCAGCGCAATCGGGCGAAGGCAAACCCCGCCATCGAGCTGGTGAGGCACTGTAGGAAAGTAACCCACGCCGCGATGAAGATGCTGTTGAAGTAGTAGCGCGCGAACGGAATCGTCTCGAAGACCTTGCGGTAGTTCTCCGGGCGCCACACGCTGGGGAACGGGTTGAGCTGCTCCACTTCCTGGAGCGGCTTGAAGCTGGCCAGCACCATCCACAGGAATGGCGCCAGCATTGTCAGGGCAATCAGGCCCAGCACCAGGTGGCTGGCCGTGAACCGCCCCTTCCGGTACCACCACGCGGCAAAGTTGACGCCCTTCCGTGTTTGTTGCATCCCTCAATACCCCTGACTACCAGCCTCTGCCCAGCCCGCAGTGTCCCCCGGATCCGGGCAACGGTCGGGACCATCACCGCGCCGTCAACCGGATCCCGACCCCGAAGGGCTCGCACAACACACGCGGCTAACGGGTGCGACCCCTTCAGGGTCGCGGATCTGCCACCTGAGCGTTCCCAGGGCTCGGAGCCCTGGGCTGTGTTCTGGCACCCCTTCGGGGTTCCGGGCAAAGCGCTCACGGGAACCGCTTCGGGATCCCGGGCAGACCACGCCATCCGGACAGCGGGCCTCGCCGCCCGGCTCACGCGTCGGACGTGACGCACCACGCCTCAGTAGCTCAGCTCCTTGGAGCCAAACTTCCAGTTCACCAGCGTCACCACGAAGATGATGGCGAACAGGATCCAGGAGATGGCCGAGGCGTAGCCGATCTGGAACTCCTCGAACGCCTTGGTGTAAATGTGGTACGACAGCGTGGTGGTAGTGCCGGCGGGGCCGCCACCGGTCATTACCCGCGCCTGCTCGAAGCCACCCTGCAGGCCGCCAATGAAGCTCATCACCACGATGAAGAAGGTAGTGGGCGCCAACTGCGGCCAGGTGACGTGGCGGAACATCGCCCAGCGGCCGGCACCGTCGAGCTGCGCCGCCTCGAAGAGGTCCTGGGGAATGTTGGTGATCCCGGCCAGGTAAAGCAGCATGTTGTTGCCGCCAATGGCGGTCCAGATCCCCATCAAGATGATCGCGTCGCGGGCGCCGATGCCCCACTGGGAGGCGGTCAGCCTCACCTCCTCCACATGCACCCCCAGCAGGTTGCGCGTGGAGAGGAGCCACTGCGGCGCCGTCACGTCGCCCAGCCCGAACAGGCCCAGCAACTCACGCAGGTGCAGGTGCGTCAGAATCCCGTTGATCACCGCGTTGATGGCGCCGAAGTCGGGGTTGTACAGCGCCTTCCAAAGGATCATCAAGGCCACGCCGCTGGTGAAGGTGGGGAGGTAGAAAAGGGTGCGGTAGACCACGATGCCGCGCAGGTTCTGACTGAGCAGGATCGCCAGGACCAGCGAGCCCCCAATAGCCAGCGGCATGCCCAACATCAGGTAGCCGGTGTTGATGAAGTAGAGCCAGAACTCCTGGCTGTGCAGCAGCTCCCGGAAGTTGGCCAGGCCGATCCACTGGAACGGCACGGTGCGCTGCAGGTTCCAGTTGCTGAAGCTGACCACCAGCGAGAAGAGCACCGGGCCGATGGTGAAGACCAGAAACCCGGTGAAGTTCGGCAGCAAGAAGCCCAGGGCAACGACCAACTCCCGGCGGCGCCGGCGCGAGAACAGCTTCTTCATCGGCGGTTCCCCCCAGTCAGCTCCTCATAGCGCCGCCGCAGCGAGGGGTCGCGCTCCAGTGTCTTCTGGATCTCCGCGTTGATCTCCCGGGCGGCCGTCCGCAGGGCATCGGCAACCGGCTTCTGGTCCTGGCGCACCAGGTCAAGCTGCTTATTGAGGATGCGCGAGGCACGCTGACCGTTGATGAAGGGGCTCACCTGGTCGGGCACGCCGTACTTCATCACGTCGCGCCAGACGGCGTTGTAGTCCTCCTCCGGGTACTCTGGATCGTGGAGGTACTCGGGGGTGTAGCAGAAGCGGATCACCGGCGCCAGGGCATCGGCCTGGTGGTTGACCAGATCGTTGTACGGCTTGGCGGCCTCGTACTTGAGGAACTCCAGGGCGTGCTCGCGGCGCGGGCTCCTGGCGTTGATCAGGGTAGCGCGCCCGTAGCCGCGGTACACCTTCACCGGGCCGAACGGGCAGGCGACGGCGCCCAGGCGCAGCCCCTCGTACTCACGCAGCATGCACAGCCACCAGCGCCCGCCCAGCGCCATCGCCGCCTTGCCGGCGCCAAAGAGCGCCATCGTGCCGGTGCCCCAGCCGCCCTGGCTGGCCATCGTCGCCTCCTCGGCCGGGTTCGGCATCACGTGGTGCTTGTAGATCAGGTCGTGCAGAAACTGCACCCCGGCGATCGCCTCCGGGCTGTCGATCACGCAGCGGGTGCCGTCGTCACTGTAGATCTGACCGCCCCACTGAATGACGAACTGCGGCCAGTTGTACCAATCGCAGAAGAAGCCGAAGTGCTGCCAGCGCCCCTTCTCGTCCTTGCGGGTGAGGCGCTTTGCCAGCGGCAGGAACTCCTCCCAACTCCAGGGCCCCTGCGGATAAGGCACTCCCGCGGCATCGAAGAGATCCTTGTTGATCCAGAGGGCGTTCACCGACGTGTTGGTGGGAAAGCCGTAGACACGCCCCTCGTGCAGAATGTTGGGGAAGACGGCGGGCCACACATCCTTTTCCGGATGGATGCCCGCCGCGGCCAGCGGTTCAGTGACGTCCCAGGCAATGCCGGACTTGACGTAGGCGGAGAGCTGGAAACCGTCGTAGCAGTCGAAGAGGTCCGGCCCAACCCCGGCCAGCGACTGAACAATCACCTTCTCCATGCCGGCGTTGTTCGGATCCAACCGCAGGCTGTACTGAGGGTGGAGACGGTTGAAGAGGGCGATCTGCTCGCGGCGTGCCGGGTTGTCGTCGCTCACCCAGACCAGCGGGATCTTGCCGGCGTCATCAGCCTCCGGCTGGATTTGCCAGGCAACCACGGAGAGGAACAGGAGGCCCGCGAAGATCCCCAGGAAGACACCCTTCATCGCCGAACCCTTCGACCGCAATCGGGAGGAGGGAGCCGCCCTCCGCAGGCGAGGGCAGGCACGTCACCTTGTTAGACGGCGGCCGCCCCGGTTCCTCCAGGCGTCCCCCGCCGTAGGAGGCACACTCCCGCCGTAGGGGGCCCCCATGCCCAGCGGACACCCAAGGGGATGAAAATGGGGCTCCCTCGCCAATCCAAACGTGAGGCGGGTGGCAAGGGACTATTTCCTGGGTAGAGCAGCGGAGTGCCGCGGCGCCGCGGCATCCAAACTGCCGGATCCCGATTGCTCGGGCACTCCGGCCAGTTGCCCGGGATAGTAGCGGAGCGCCGCAGCAATGCGGCTTCCTACAGTGTGAAGCCCGATGGCTCGGGCACTCCAGCCATCTCTTGGAGGAGTAACACCCCCTCGGCATGGGAGATGCCTCCTACATTGGGTACGGCAGGTGGCCGGCCCCCCGCTGTAGGAGGCGTCTCCGACGCTGATTAGCCGTTCAGGGGGCTTTGGGTCAGGCCAGCATCCCGCTGGCGCGGGCGTAGGCGAAAACGTCACCGGCTTCCAGGATCGGCAGGATGTCGCCCAACGGCGACAGCTCGTAGCTCTTGCCGGTGGTTCGGTTCGTCAGGCGGTTGGCGCGCACGTCCAGCTCCACCTCATCGCCGGTGCGGATCTCGTCCACCAGGCGGGTGGGAGTTTCGTAGGGGATCAGGTAGCCGCCATTGACGCTGTTGCGGAAGAAAATGCGCGCGTACGATTCGGCGATCACCGCTTCGACGCCGGCCTCATCGAGGGCCAATGGGGCGTGCTCGCGCGAGGAGCCGCAGCCGAAGTTCTTACCAGCCACCACGATGCGGTACTCGCCCGGCGCGCCGCCCTCCGGCACGAAGGGGCGCTGCCCCTCGGGAAGGCCAGCCTGGGCCAGCGGCACGCCAGACAGGGCGTACACCCCAAACATCCGCCGCTCCTCCGGCACCGCCGGGTTGAACGTCAGGTAGTGCGCGGGGATGATCTGGTCGGTATCGATGTCATCCCCCAAAACGTAGACCTTGCCTTGGATCTTGTCCAGCACTTCGTCTGCTCCTACAGCATCTCCCGCGGGTCGGTGATGCGTCCGGTGACGGCGGAAGCCGCAGCGGTGAGCGGGGAGGCGAGGAAGACCTGCCCCTCCTTGTGCCCCATGCGGCCGGGGAAGTTGCGGTTGGTGGTGGAGATGCACTTCAGCGGCTCGTTGAGGCGGCCAAAAGTATCTGCCGGGCCGCCCAGGCAGGCGGCGCAAGAGGGCTGGCCAAGCTTGCAGCCCGCGTCGCGGAAGATCTCCGCCAGCGTCTGCCCTTCCACCCGCTCTCGCACCAGTCCCTTGGCCACCTCGGTGGTGGCCGGCACGATGAAGGTGTCGATGGCGACCTGCCGCCCCTTCAGGATGCGCGCCGCGGCGATGAAATCGGTGATCTTGCCGCCGGTACACGAGCCGATGTAGGCGCGATCAAGGCGCACCTCGGACAGCTCGCGGGCCAGGGCGCGGTTGTCAGGCGAGTGAGGCTTCGCCACCACCGGCTCCAGCTTCGCCACGTCGTAGACGCGCTCGGAGTGGAAAGTGGCGCCCGGGTCGTTGGTGACCACGGTGAACGGCTTGTCGGTGCGCGCGCGCAGGTAATCGAGCGTCACCTGGTCCGGGGCGATAACGCCGTTCTTGCCGCCGGCCTCAATCACCATGTTGCACAGCGTCATGCGCTCCTCGATGTTGAGGCTGTAGACGCCGTCGCCGGCAAACTCCATCGCGCGGTAGGTGGCGCCGTCAACGCCGATGTCGCCAATCACCTGGAGGATCAGGTCTTTGGCCATCAGGTAGGGCGGCAGCTCCCCCTCGAAGATGAAGCGCATCGTTTCGGGCACCTTCACCCACAGCTTGCCGGTGCCCATTACGAAGCCGGCGTCGGTGTTGCCGATGCCGGTGGCAAACTCGCCGAAGGCACCGGCGGTGCAGGTGTGCGAATCGGTGCCGAAGAGCACCTCGCCGGGGCGGGTGTGCCCCCCTTCGGGGAGGGCGACGTGGCAGACGCCCTTGTAGCGGTCGGTGCCCACATCGTAGAAGTGGCGGATGCCCTGTTGGGCAACAAACTCACGCAGGATGCCGACGTTGCGGCGCGCCTTCTCGTCGGCGGTGAAGATGTAGTGGTCCGGGATGATCACCACCTTCTCCGGGTCCCACACGCGCGCGTCTTTGCCGAAGTGCTGCTGAAACACGCCGATGGTGCCCGGGCCGCAGACGTCGTGGGTCATCAAGACATCCACGTTTACCCAGATGTTGTCGCCGGGGCGGACCGCGTCGCGGCCTGCTGCCCGGGCGAGGATCTTCTCGGTCATCGTCATGGCCATGTAGCTGGCTCCCAAAGGGCGCGGGGATCGCCGCACCCCAGTCGTGCTTGTCGCCGGCCGCCAGGGGCGTAGCGGGCGGCAAGTCGCCCGCGCCATGAGAGGGAAGGGCCGGCGGCGTCTCTTCATTATAGCGGATGCCTGCCGTTGTTGGCAAGGCGAACCCGGGCCCGAACGGCTATCCCCGGCGGGCTCGCCCCGACAGCCCCAGGCGCTGGCGGCTGGTCTGCGCCGGCACCGCGATGTGCTCGGAGGGCTCGAACTTCTTCGGCTTCGTTTCCTCCCCGCCGTCCTCACACCCGCCGGCGAGACGGCACGCCGCGTACATCCAGGCCCGCTTCACGCGGCCCAGGTGCTCGTCGACCCAGCCCGCCTTCTCTCCCAGATCGCCCTTCAGCGCCGTGTTGAGGCCCTCGTTATAGTGGCCCAGGTCGGTTACGTCCTGCACGTCCTGTTCGCTGGGCGGCCGCTGGCGGTCGCGCTGCTTCTTGAGCTTGTCGTAGTTGTCCTTCCACTCCTGGTAGCGGTCGTAACGCTCCTGCCACTTCTCATAGCGGTCGCCGACGTCGCCGAACGGGTCGGCGGCGGCCATCCAAGTGACGGGAGCGAACCCGAGGACGGGAACGGCAGCGCGGCGCGCCATCGGCACCGCCTTGCCCGTACCGGAAGGTACGCCGGCAAAGGTCCACCCGATGTTCTGCCACTCGGCGTGCTCCACGTCGCCGCTCTCGGGCCGGGGCCGGATGAAGCGGATCGCGCGGAAGGCGTACCCCTTCACCCCGGCATCGCGGGGTACTGTCAGCGGGGCGATGTCGTCGTCGTAGCTGGTCTCGATACGGTTCCCCTGCTCGTCCGCCACGGCGGTCAGCCGGCCGAGAGGGTCCCGCTCCAGGAAGAAGCGCTCGGGGGCATAGATCGAGATGCGGGTATGGCTGTAGCCGTTCGGCTGGTAGGAGACGAAATAGCCGGCCCGGTCGTACGACCAGCGTCCTTCCGGCACCTTGGGCCCCTCATCGCCATCGGGGGGATCCCTCCCTAGAATCGCCACCCGCTCCAGGTCCTCGAAGCTCGCGGTGCCCTGGGCCAGCAGGCTGCGCAGCCGGGCTTCGGCCTCGAAGACGCGGCGCGCGGGAGCTGGCAGATTCGACAAGAGGCGCTCCATCGCACTCTCCGGGATGAGGCCGAGAGCCCCGCCGTTGAGCTTCAGGATCTGTGCCGGGGTCAGCAGCCGGGCCGCGACCTCCTGCATCCGGGCGGACATATCGGTGACTTTTGTGCGCGCGATGATCGCCCAGAGGAGCACCTGGATGTCCTGCTGCGGGATATCCTCGTGGCGCACCGAGTTCTGCAGGATGGCGCGGACCGCCTCAGACTGGGGACCCTTCAGCGGGGCATCGAGGTAGCCGTCTCCGCCTCCGGGGCCGTACGTCCCCGCCTTGAGGCAGTAGCTCTGGGCATCGAAGACAAAGAGGCCGGGGCGCAACACGAAGCCTCCCGTGGGGGTGCGCTCCAGCTCCGTCATTGGCGTCGGCGTGCCGGCGATGCTCCCATCGAGGAACGGTACCGGCAGCAGGGCATCCGCGATGCTAGTGGTGATCGGCGGATCCTTCTTGGTCAGGTCACCCAGGCTCGGAAGCTTGATCCCCGGAAGCTTGCGCTTGCCTTCCTCCGCCCGCACCGCACCCACCAGCAGAAGCAGACCGGCCGTCGCCAGCATGCTCAACATCCCGAACCGCAGTACGCGCCTCATCTGCGTCCCCTTCCCATCCTCACGCCAGATCCCGTATGCCTGTCACCGCCTGCCCGTGGCAGAGCCGGCCGGAGGCCGGGTTGCCATGGGCGACGGAGCTCAGTGCGCTCAGTGGTCGCCCGGCGACTGCACGCAGCGCATGCCCATTATAGCGGATGCCTGCCCCAATCCGCAAGCGAGCGCGAGCGCCACGACAAAACGCGGCGCCGGGCACGGTGATAGGCAGCGGGCCGGTGGGTATGGGTTATGGGGAGAACGGCCGGTGCGGCCGGGTAAGGAGAGCCATGGACGTTTCGTTAACTGACCAGGAGGCCGAACTGCTGGTGCGGCTGCTGGACGACCGGATTAGCGACCTGCGTGAGGAGATCCACCACGCGGAAAGCCACGAAGTGAAACAGGGGCTGAAGCTGATGGAGCTCGACGCTAGGCGGCTGCGAGTCAAACTGCAGTACCCGGTTCTGGAGGAAGTGCCGGTCACCTGAGTGGCGTGCCCGGCAAGCGCACGACGCTTCCTCGCCCACGCGGGAACCCACTCGCGCGCACGTTCCTGGGGCACGCCCCCGGCATGGCGCCCGCCGGGGGTCGCGGCCGGGCAGGTCCTACCCCCGCCCACGGGGAATCTGGGTGCGTAGGCAACTCCGTGGTGGGGGGAACAGGCGTGAGAAGCGAGTTTGTCCAGCAAGTGGTGGCGTGCGCCCGGCAGTTGGCCGGCAGGGAGCCGGGGCAGCCGACGCCCCCGCCGGACCTCGGGCCGGGCGCCCGGTGGTATCCCCGGTCGTGGCGGCGCGTGGCAGGCACCGACTGCTTCGCGGCGCGCGACGGCGCGAGCTGGTTCCTGGCGCTGGCCGGCAACGGCACGGCGTGGGAGCAGTTCGCGGGCGAAGTGGTTGCTCCCGGCAGCCGGCCGGTGAAGCTGGTGCCCCAGGCGGCGGCGGGCGCCGGTCTGCGCGCGCTCTTTCCCGAAACGGCGCCGCGCCCCTTGCCGGCCGACTCCCCCTCCTTTGGCTGTGGCGACCGGTTGGGGCTGGCAACGCCCGGGCACCTCCGGGCGCTGGCTGGCTACCAGGTGGCGCCGGTGCTGGCCCAGCAATCGATCCGCGAGTTGACGCTCACCGGACGCACCTACGGCGAGGTCGTGGATGCCGCCACGTGGAGCGTCTTCCAGGAAGGGTGGCGCGATGGCTTCGGCGCCGATGGCGACCACCTGAAGACCGCCGCCGAGGTGCGCGACCTGCTCGCCGCCGGAGCCACCTTCATTACCCTCGACCTGAGCCTGTGCCTGGGGCGCACCGAGCAGTGCCCGCCGATGCCGGCCGCCCTCCGCGACGACGCCGGCAGGTGCTGGGGCGGGGCGGACACCACCCTGACCATCGAAACGGCCGACATAGAGAGGTTCTGGCAGGTCTACGGGCCGGCGTTTCCCTTTATCGAGGAGGCGCACCGCCTGTGTGAGGCAGCGCGCGGCGCGGGAGGCTTCGACCTGGAGATCAGCGTGGACGAGACACCGGAGACGACGCGGCCGGTGGACCACCTGCTGCTGGCGCGGGAGCTACAGCGGCGCGGCATCGGCGTGACCAGCGTGGCGCCTCGCTTCCCGGGCGAGTTCCAGAAGGGAATCGACTATATCGGCGACCTGGAGACCCTCGCGGAGGCGGTGGCACAGCACGCAGCGATTGCCCGGGAGTTCGGGCACAAGCTCGGCATCCACTCCGGCAGCGACAAGTTTGCCGCGTTCCCGCTGCTGGGCGAGGCGGCCGGCGACCGGCTGCACGTGAAGACCGCCGGCACGAGCTGGCTGGAGGCGGTGCGCGTGGTGGCCGCCACCGACCCGCCCCTCTTCCGCGCGATCTGGGCCGCGGCGGCCGCGGGCTTCCCGCGCGCCCGCCAGTACTACCACATCCGCACCCACCTCGCCGAGGTCGCGGAGGCGGCGGCAATCCCCGACGCCGAGCTGCCGGCGCTGCTGGACCAGGACGCGCCGCGGCAGTTCCTGCACATCACCTACGGCGAGATCCTCCGCGCGCCCGCCGCGGCCGGCGGCACCCTGGGCGACCGCTTGCGCGAGAACCTGGCGGCGCACGAAGAGCGTTACGCCGCCGGCCTGGAGGCGCACTTCCGCCGCCACCTGGAGAGCCTGGGCCTCCCTGCTAGGTGTCAGGTGATAGGTGATAGGTGATAGGACGCTGGTGCGGGTGGTCGTTTGCGGCCACCCGTCCAGGGCTGCCCGCGCTACCTCGCGGCGCGGATCCTCAGGGCGATGTCCTCGGCGTAGATGGGAGAGACGAGGGTGGCCTCGCCGCCAGGATGGCGCAGGGTTTCGCGCTTCTCCACCTGGCCGGTGCGGGGGCTGACCCACTCTACCCGGTAGCGGCCGGCCGGCAGGTTGAGCACCAGCCGCGTCTCGGTGCCGTCGCGCACGTAGCGGGCGTAGGCCCTCCCCTGCTCCGCCAACACCCGCACTTCCCGGCCCGCCGGCACCCTGCTACGCACCACCTCGTGGGCCGGCACCATCTTGAGGAAGTCGAAGCCCTGCACAAACCGCTTCAGGATGCCCAACTGCTGGCGGAGGGTTCGGCTGCCACCGCCCGGCTGCGTTTCCGGGTACTGGAAACTGCCATCCTCGTGACCCACGGTGAAGGAGAAATCGAGGTGGCTGAAGCCCGCGCCGCCGGCCAAGAGAAACTCCCACGCCTGCGAGCGATAGGTGGCATCGCTCTGGCCGGCAAAGCCGGTCTCATCGAAGACGACCGGCCGGTTGAGGTCGTAGTTCACGGCCACCGCGTCCGGCGGGCTGGCATAGTGGAAGTTCAACACCGAGATTGCCGGGTGGAGGTTCTCCACCCGGGCGGAACCGTTGGCAACGTTCTGGGCGATCAGGTGTCGGTACGGCAGGTCGGCCTCCGCGGCGGTGATGACCTCGGCGATGCGGTGCTGCCATTCCAGGGTGACCCCACCGAAGTAGGCCTCGTTGCAGATCTCGTAGTAGACGTTGTCCAGGTCCCTCAACTCGGTCACGATGCGCCGCGTCAGCGCCTCCTGCACGGCCACCAGCTCCGGCTCCTTGAGGGTGAACGCCTCGGTGAGTGACACCTTCCCGATCCCGTTGACGTTATTCGCCGCGTTCATCGGGTTGATCTGCCAGAGGCTCTCGTCGTAGAACGGGCAGAAGAGGACCACCTCCACCACCACGCCGCGGCGCCCGGCCTGAACGCAGAAGTCGCGCAGGCGGGGGAAGTAGGCTTCGTTCCAGCGCTTCAGGTCGAACTTGTTGGCGCCATCGGCGGCGCCGGGCGTGCTAGTGCGCGGCCAGGGGGCGATGTAATGCTCCGGCTTCGGGGCCAGCGTATTGCCGGTGATGCGGAAGGTGCCGGCGATTTCGCGGTAGGTGCCCGCGAAGAGGCGAGTTTGGTTGAGGCCGTGCGCGCGCAACTCTTCCAGATAGGGCACGTACTGAAACTCCCCGTTCAGCACGGCCCCGTAGTGCTCGCCCGAGGAGATGAGCACCGTGGGCTTGCCGCGGAAGAGGAAGTAGTGCGGGTTGTCCGGATGGAGGGTGATCGGTCTCATCGGCTTCTCCCTCGGGCGAGCAGCGTCGGCGCTGCCGGCCCCGGCAACTACGGCTGCCAACAGGCAGGTCAGGGCTGCGAGGAGCTTCATCGGCGGTTCTCCTACTCGAACACGCTATCTAACGGGCGACCGCGTGCCGCCGCGCCTTCAGCCGGTCCACGCGCGTCAGCACCGCCTCGGGGGTGTCTCTCCCCTGCAGGATGGCGGCGATCCCCTCGTAGTGAACACGGTTCACGGCCGGGTCTTCCAGCACCGCCAGGTCGGGCGAGGCATCTCCCAGGTGCGCCGCAAAACGGCGCAGGCCGGCGTGCAAGCGCGGGTGCGTGGTGGCGGCGGTGGCGGCCGGAAGCATCCAGACGGCGTTGGCGAAGGTAACCTGCGCCTCGGTCTCAGTGAGCCAGCGGAGGAAGCGCGCTGCCTGCTGCCGCCGGGTGCTGCGCGGGTTGATGATCACGCTGTGGCCGACGCCCCCGGGCGCGGCCGGCATGAAGCGGGCGGCACCCCGGCCCCAGGGCGGGAGGGTCACTTTCCACTCCGTGAAATTCGGCGCCCGCTGCTGCTGAACCCCCACGAACCAAGGGCCGTCGACCAAGATGGCGGCGCGCCCCTCCAGGAACGCCCGCTGGGCATCGGCCTGAGGGGCAAACGCCAGCGGCGCGCGACAGATCCCCGCCTCGCGCAACTCCACGTAGAGCTGGGTGACGGCGCGCCACTGCGGATCCAGGTAACGCAGGTCGCGCGCGTAGGTGCGGCACAGCCCGCTGGTGCCCAGGTAACTGGGCTCGTACATGCAGGCGAGGGCGGGATGCTCGCGCGGGTGCAGGGCGCCCACCAGCGGTTCGATCCCGGCCGCCCGCAGGCGCTGCCCGGCCGCCAGGAGGTCGTTCCAGTCCCAGGCGCTGGCGTCGGTGTGGATGCCGGCCTGGGCAAGGAGGTCTGGACGGTAGAGAAGCAGCCGGACGTAGAGGGTGAGGGGAACGCCGTAGATGCCGGGCGGGGCCCCCCAGCGGTTGGCGCGCGAGATCAAGAACGGGCGCAACGCCAGCGAGTGGAAGCGCGCGCGCCAGCGCCCATCCATCCAGGCGCTCAGCTCCTGGGCCCGCCCGGCACGGGCCAGCAGGGCAATGGCGGCGAGGTTAGCGTCGCGGGAGGGAAGGCCGATCAGGTCGTGCCCGGCCGGTGCCGGCTGGGCGGGCGAGGGTGCCTCGGGGCGGCATACCACCCGCACGGCGATGCCGCTTTCGCGGCGATACCGCACCGCCAGCGCCTGCAGCGGCGCCTGCGCGTTGCGCCAGGGGTGGCGCAGGACCAGGGTACCGGGCGCAGCGAAGAGAGGCGCCGGCAGGACCAACAGCCCCGCGATTGCCCCCGCCACGTAGCGGCCGCGGCGCGGCCTGCCCGCCATCGTTCGCCGGTGCGCTTCCACCCTCGCGAAACGCCTCCCTTCTCATTCTAGCGGGGGAGCGCCTGGCTGTCAACGGCAACCAAAATGGAGAACCGGCCGGCGGTTGACGCCCGACGGCGGCAGCGGCTATAATGGGGAGCGAGATGGAGGCACCGGACACACTCCTGATCGAGCGCGCGCTGAAGGGCGACTCGACGGCGTTCGATGCGCTTGTCGCGCGCCATCGCGACCGGATGCACCGCCAGCTATACAACCGCTGCATGGATGCCGAGCAGATCGAAGACACGGTGCAGGAGACGTTCGTGCAGGCGTTCCGGGCGCTGGGGCAGTTCCGCGGGCTGTCGGCGTTCTCCACCTGGCTCTACCGCATCGCGCACAACATCTGCCTGCGCAAGCGCCAGCAGGCCCGCCGCGCCGCCGGCCTCTCGTTGGAAGAGATGACCGAGGCCAGCGACGACCACGGCCCACACGAGATTCCCGACCCGGCGCCAGACCCCGCCGCCGAAGTGCTCAGCCACGAACTGCGCGAGGCGATGGATCGCGAAGTGCAGAACCTGCCCGAATCGTGGCGGCAGGTCTTCATCCTCCGCGATCTGGAAGAGCTCTCCACCGAGGAGGTGAGCCGGGCGCTCGGCATCACCGAGGCCGCCGTGAAAGCCCGCCTGCACCGCGCCCGCGCCCGCCTCAAGACCAACCTGGCCCCTTACCTCGCCACAGAATAGCCCCGGCCCCTCGGACCGCGAAACCTGAAGGTCACACCACGACGCGCGCTGTGGCGTGGTCTTCAGTTTGCGCCGCCGGCCATCGCTGGACGTTACCCCTGTCCCTGTTTGCGCTGGTGGGTCAGATCAATCACCACGCTGTCGTTGAACATGCCGCCAGCATAGTGCAGGTTCAGCACGCTGCTCCGAGGCTTCGCCGCGAAGGCCAGATTGCCCTCGATGACACCACCGGGGCGCAGGGTTGCGGTGTCCAGCATATCGGGGACGCCCGCCAGCGCCACGTTCCGTTTCACACCCGTCTCATCCTCCAGCTGGAAGCCAAACATGTTCACGGGAAGATCGGAGTCACCGGTGTTCCTTATCCTCACCC
>JAAZEB010000346.1 GCA_012512505.1 Armatimonadota bacterium
CACCTACTCCTACGACACGCTGACCCGCCTGGCCGCTGAGGCACTCCCCTTCGTGTCGGTGATTGACCCGGACGACGCGTCGTTCCTCGCCCCCGGTGACATGCCGGCAGCGATCCGCGCCTTCTGCGCGCGCACCGGGCAGCCGGAGCCGCAGAGTGTCGGCGCCACCGTGCGCTGCGCGCTGGAGAGCCTGGCCCTGAAGTACCGCTGGGTGCTCGAACGGCTAGAGGAGATCCGCGGCCGGCGCCTGGAGACGATCCACATCGTCGGCGGTGGCTCGCAGAACCGCATCCTCAATCAGTTGGCTGCCGATGCCACCGGACGGCCAGTCGTCGCCGGCCCGGTGGAAGCTACGGCCATCGGCAACGTGCTGATGCAGGCGATTGGACTGGGGCACCTCGGCTCGCTGGCCGAGGCCCGGGAGGTGGTGCGCCGCTCGTTCGCCGTGGAGACGTTCACGCCGCACCCCGCGGCCGGCTGGGAGGAAGCCTACGCTCGCTACCTCCAGGTCGCCGGCGAATAGCCCCTCCGGCTGGCCCCCCCGGCCCCCCAAGACTGGGGGGAGCTACCTCTCAAAGCCCCCCCCGGTTTCGGGGGGGTGGGGGGGCCAACCGTCTCTAGCCCCCTCCGGTTTCGGGGGGGGTGGGGGGGGCCAACCACCGCCATCCTGGCGGCTACTCGCCCTCCGGGGGGGTGGTGAGGGTGGTGGCCGCCTCGACCCCGGTCACCGGCGAGGGCAGGATCCCCAGGCGCTCGTAGATCGGGCGCACCATCGCCTGCAGCGCGGGCAACCTGCGCGCGAACAGGATCCCGCCGAGAATGCAGCAGAAACCGCCGGCCAGGAACGTGGCGGGCACGCCCAGTGCCTCGGCGGCGCTGCCGGCCAGCAGGCTTCCAAACGGCGCCGTGCCGACGAACGCCAGCATGTAGAAACTCATCACCCGCCCGCGCTTGTCCTCGTCCACGATCGTCTGGATGACCGTGTTGCTGGAGGCCATCTGGGTCATCATCCCGTAGCCGCTGATTACCAGCAATGGCAGCGCCACCCACAGCGAAGGTGCCAGTGCCAAAAGCATCAGGCCGCCGCCGAAAATGCAGGCGCCCACGGCGATGTTCCGCCCCAGGCCCAGCACGCTGCGCCGCGACGCCAGCCGAATCGCCCCGGCAAGCGCCCCTACCCCGGAGGCCGACACCAATAGCCCGAACGTGCGCGCGTCGCCATGCAGCACCTCCCGGGCGAACACCGGCATCAGCGTGCTGTACGGCATCCCCACGAAGCTGATCAGCGCCAGCAGCGCGATCACCGCGCGGATCGCCGGCGAGCCGAAAGCGTAGTGAAACCCCTCCTTCAGGCCCGCCAGCACGTGCCCATCGCGCGCCGCCGTCACCCGTGGCGCCACGCGCATCGCCAGCAGTGCCGCGATCACGGCGAGGTAGCTGGCGCCGTTCACCAGGAAGCAGAGCCCTTCCCCCATGCGGGCGATCACCACCCCGGCCAGCGAGGGTCCGATCAGGCGGGCGCTGTTGAACAGCGAGGAGTGCAGGGCGATGGCGTTCGGCAGGTCCTCCCGGTCGGTTACCATCTCCACCACGAACGACTGCCGCGCCGGCATGTCTACGGCGTTCACCAGGCCGATCAGCACCGCCAGCACGATGATGTGCCAGAAGACGACGGTGCCGCTGAGGGTCAGCGCCGCCAGACAAAACGCCTGCAGCATGGCGAGCGACTGCGTGCCGATCAAGATGCGGTGGCGATTCCAGCGGTCGACCAGCACCCCGGCAAACGGGGACATCACCAGCGCCGGAATCTGCGAGGCGAAACCGACCACCCCCAGCGACAGCGCCGAGCCGGTGACGCGGTAGACCAGCCAGCCCAGCGCCACCTGCTGCACCCAGGTGCCGATGACCGAGACGCTTTGCCCGGCGAAGAAGAGACGATAATTGCGATGCCGCAGCGCGCGCGTCACTAAGCGGATGCCACTCGTCGAGCTTCCTTTGTGTTGGTGATCAGCCATGTGCTCCTAAGGGGGGAATGAAATGGCGCGGTGCCTTGGGGCGCCGCGCCATGGAACGCCAAATCTTGTTTCCGCATTCGCCTGGCGATCTCCTGCAGCTTGCCGAACGGGGGGTAGATCGCCGCACTCCGAGCCATCGCTGGTCATCCGGAGGCACTGCCTGGCTCCCGCCGGCTCCGCTGCCACCGTCCGCCTGGCCCCGAATCTGCAGCGGTGGAGTGTGGCGCCCCGGCGGGGTGCCGCGCGCCGCGTTTAGGCGGATCGGCCCAAGGGTATCAACCGACCAGGTGACCGGCTCGGACCAAGCAGTGCCGGAACCGGTGTGGGAGAAGCCGCGCCAACGGGGCGGTGGGCAACCAGCCTGCCCGGCCGGCGGCGCGCCGCAGTGGGAGGGAGAGACGTCATGCAACTGGATGCCCCAGAGCGGGAGCAGAAGGTCGAGGATGCGCTGGAGGTGCCGGAGAAGACGGTTCCGGAGATGGACCCGGTCGTCGAGACGAAGAAGGCCGCGGAGCTGGCGAAGCTGATCGACCTGCACCTCGATTACGAGCGCCAAAGCCGCATCCCCTTGTCGATGGACGAGTTGACGCCGCGCCGGCTGTGTCCGGAGCAGCGGACCGACCTCGTCACTGACCTGTATGCCGTTACCCGGTGACGCCGGCGGGAACGCTGGAACGGGAGGCCCGATGGGCGAAGGTCCCGGCCGGCGCTGGCGATGCGTCGCCGTGGTGAGCAGTGTGCATCCGCGAAGAGCCGTGCGGTTAGCTCTTGGCGGCCGGAGCGGGCAGCGCCCATCGCTCCGGGGCCGGCGGTGAAGCCCGGGGCCGACGTGCGCTGCCCGTCCGGTATGCATTGGCGCCGGGTGCCCTCCTGGCTCCCAGCGGAGGCGCGCCGCGGTGACGCTGCGTGACGACCGTCTCAGGAGCGTGCCATGAAGAAGATCCATCGCGCGGTTCCCGATGTGCCCCAGCACATTGCCGACCAGGGGTGTGAAATTCTCGAACGCTACTTCAACCGCTACGGGGTTACCCGCGCGCTCCACCTGCCGGAGCCGGCCAAGGTGGAGCTGCTGCACGAGCTGCGCGGCTTCTACTCCGTCGAACTGCCACAAACCTGGCTGGAGAAGGCGATGGCGCGCGCCCAGCACCGCTCGTGGTGGGAACGCTTCGTCGTCTGGTTGCGCGAGGCCGTCGGGCTGGAGTAGGCGCTTTCCGAACCCTGCACCGCTGGCCCGTTGCCCACCGCGGGTCTGCCGACCCATGCCGGCCGGATCCCCTGCCCGCCGGTGTCACCGCCAACTGACCCCTTTTGCCACCCTCCCAAACCCGGCCATTTCGGCGAGAACGTAGGTCCCAAGCGCCCTGGCGCCCTGCTGCCCCTGCCTTCCCCGCCTGCCCCCGATGTGCTATAATCGGGTTGTGCGCCACCACGCCCTACCACCTCGGACCCCGCTACCTCAGGCGCATGTGCTGACTGTTCGACTCACACAGACGATATGACCGGACAACTACACATAGAAGGTCTCTTCGAGAACGCCGACGAGCTGTGGGAGAACGTCCTGGCGGCGCTGCGCCGCTTGCCGAGCCGGCGCTCCCAGGCCGAGTGCCTGCACGGCTCGCGGGTGGTGGCCCTCGATGCGGGGCAGATCACCGTCTCCCTTCCCGAGGGCTTGAGCACGCAGTTCGTCGAGAAGCGCTGCCACCGGGCCGTGGTGGAGATCCTGAACCGCCTCACCGGCAAGCCGTTCGAGGTCCGCTTTGTGGCGGCGCCCGCCGCCAGTGCGTCCGGCACGGGCCCGGCGGCGGACGCACCGGACAACGGCGCGCGGCGGACCGCCCGGCCGGCGCTTACCGGGCAGCCGCTGAACCCGCGTTACACCTTTGACACTTTTGCCAGCGGCGAGAGCAACGCCTTTGCCTGCCGCGCGGCGCTGGCCGTTGCCGCGCAGCCCGGGGGTGCCTACAACCCGCTGGTGCTGTGCGGCGGCGTGGGCGTTGGCAAAACGCACCTGCTGCAGGCCATCGGCCATGAGATTGCCCGCGCGCACCCCGGGCTGCGCCTGGCCCACGTCACCGCGGATGCCTTCACTTACGAGTTTGTCACCGCCATCCGCGAGCGCCGCTGCGACGCCTTCCGCAAACGCTACCGGCAGGCCGATGTCTGGCTGGTGGACGACATCCAGTTCGTGGCCCAAAAGGAGAGCACCGAGGAGGAGTTCTTCCTCACTTTCACCGCCTTGCAGGAGGCCGGGCACCAGATCGTGGTCACCTCCGACCGCTACCCCCGCGAGGTGCAGTTCCTCGAAGCCCGCCTCCGCTCGCGCCTGGAGAGCGGCCTGATCGTCGAGGTTGGTTCGCCCGACCTGGAGACGCGCGTGCGCATCCTCCGCCGCAAGGCCGAGGCCGAGGGGATGCGCGTCAGCGACGATGTGCTCCTTTTCGTCGCCAACTCCGTCCAGTCCAACGTGCGCACCCTCGAAGGGGCGCTGATCAAGCTGTTGGCCTACTCCTCGCTCACCCGCCGGCCCCTCACCGAGAGCGTTGCCCGGGACGTGCTGGAGGGTTACTCAGGGAAGCACGCCGCTCCCACCATCACCGTGGAGATGATCCAGCGCGCCATCTGCGACTTCTACCACGTCGACCTCAAGGCGCTCACCAGCAAACGCCGCGACCGGGCGGTCGTTTTGCCGCGCCAGGTGGCAATGTACCTGGCCCGGCAGGTCACCGAAGCCCCCCTGACGGACATCGGCCACCGATTTGGCGGCCGCGATCACTCCACCGTGATCGCGGCCTGCAAGAAGATCGAGAGTTCGCTGCCCGGCGACGGCCAGCTTCGCGACGCGGTGGCGGAGATCAGCCGCCGCCTCGGCCTCGACGGCTGAACGCGGCGGGCGCTGCCTACCCCCGGTCGCGCGACCAGCGCGCGGCATCCTGGAGAAGCTGACGGGCCTCCGCTTCGCTGCCGCAAGCAGTGCGGATGTAGAGGCCCCGGGCGGAGAGCTGCTCCAGGGCCGGCCGCATCTCCTCCGGGCTGAGGAGCAGTTCCAGGTTCTTCCCCGCCGCCTGAATGCGCTTCAGCATCGCCATCCAATGGAGTGCGCTCGGCTTGCCGGCGCCGGGCACGATCTGGATGCAGTGCAGACGCGGTAGCTCGCACAGCGCGTCGATGTGCGCGTAGGCCGGAACCCCGTCGACGTGGTAGGTGCAGTGGTCCAGGTACTGCGTCTGCTGCTCGATGGCTGGCAGGAAGAGGTCACGGAACTGACGCGGAGAGAGCATGTAAGAGAAGTCGCACTGCGCCACGTAGAACTTGCCGGGCGACCAGACGTCGTTCCAGCAGGTGGAGCCTTCGGTGGCCTCCCGGGTGATCGCGTGCAGCGTGGCGTAGACCTCGGTCCACTGCCGCATCAGGTACAGCTCAAACTCGCGCACGTAGTCGGGGCAGTCCATCACGTCGGTAAGCAGCCGCATCGTGTCGCGGAGCGCGGCCAGGGTATCGCCGCAGCCGCCGAACGCGCCCACCCCAACGACGCAGCGCCCGCGCGCCGCCTCTACCGCTGCCTGCAGCATCGCCCGCGCGTGCTGCCACCAGTGGTTCTCCGGGTCGATGGTCAGCGCGCGGTAGTCGTAGTCCGTCAGGGCGCCTTCATGGAGGATCGGGGTCCACCAGCCGGTGGTCTCGTTGAGGGTGATCGGGCAGCCGAGGTAGGTGGGGATGGCGTTCCAGCCGGAGTAGCCGCTGTTCCAGTTGGGCACCGCCTCGCCGCCGTAGAAGGTACGGCGCATCGCCCAATGGCCCCTGGCAATCTGGTAGTCGATATCGAGCCAGCGATCGGTGACGCGGGCGGGTGGGGTAGGGGGTGGCTCGTCCGGGGCGTCGGCGCGCGGCGCCGTCACCGCCAGCGCGCAGCGGCCGAAGTACTCGCGCGCCCACCATGCCTGCCACCGCTCCTTCGTCTCTTCCCAGTCCGGCTTATACTCCAGGCTCACGCGCTCACCTCCGGGGCCTTCGCCGCGCGGGCGGGAGTCGCCCCCGCGAGTGGTTCGAGGCCGCCGGGCGCGTTCCTGCGCTGCCTCAGCCGCGACCGACGGCGGCGGCGACACGGCGCAGGTCGGCCATCAAGGAGGCGAAGCTGTCTGGTTCCAGCGCCTGCGGGCCATCGCAGAGTGCCTCCTTCGGACAGGGATGCACCTCGATCAGCAGCCCATCAGCGCCCGCCGCCACCGCCGCCCGGCTCATCGCCGCCACGTAGCGCCAGGTGCCGACCGCGTGGCTGGGGTCGATCACCACCGGCAGGTGCGAGAGCCCCTTCACCACCGGCACCGCCGAGAGATCCAGCGTGTTCCGGGTATAGGTCCGATCCAGCGGGTGGACGCCGCGCTCGCACAGGATCACCTGGTTGTTGCCGTGGCTGAGGAGGTACTCGGCGGAGAGGAGCCACTCGTCGATGGTGGCGCTCGGGCCGCGCTTCAGCACCACCGGGTGCCGCGTCTTCCCCACGGCGACCAGCAGCGGGAAGTTCTGCATGTTGCGCGCGCCGATCTGCAGCAGGTCGGCGTGGGCCATCACCACCTCCACGTCGTGCTGGTCCATCACCTCGGTGAGGGTCACCATTCCGGTCGCCTCGCCGACTTCCTTGAGCAGCTTCAGCCCTTCCAGACCCAGGCCCTGGAAGGTGTAGGGAGAGGTGCGGGGCTTGAACGCGCCGCCGCGCAGCACCTGGGCGCCAGCCGCCTTGACTGCCTGGGCGGCGGCCAGGAGTTGCTCGCGGCTCTCGATCGCGCACGGCCCGGCCATCGTCACCACTGCGCGCCCACCGATCCGCACCCCCCGCACATCCACCACGGTGTCTGCCGGGTGGAACTCGCGCGAGGCCAGCTTGTAGGCCCGGCTCACCTGGGTGACGTGCGCGACCCCCGGCAGCGCCGCGAGCGCCTCGGTGAGGGACTCGCGCATCTCCGGGGGAATGGCGCTGGCGATCCCAATCGCCGTGCGCTCGCCTCCCGGCATGTTCAGCGCCCGTAGCCCCAGGGCGGCCACCCGGTCCATGACGCCCTGTATCTCAGCGGCGGTTGCCCCCGCCTTCATCGCGATGATCATCAGCCGCTCCCTCCCCCATATTCTACCGTCACCGGCGTGTACGTCAAGCCTGGTGTTTGGCCGCAACGGTGCTGTCGCAAAGGTTGGCATGCCAGCGGCCGGGGAGACCCCGGGCGCTCCGACCACCGCGCGCCACTCCCGGCAGGAGGGTATTAGGAGAACGCGAAGATTCCACCCGTTTGCCACCTGGGCAACAGGAGGAGCCGACAAGTGGTGGAGCTGGAGAGACGACGCTTGGGGAGAACGGAGATGCGGCCGCGGGCGCTGGCGCTGGGCTGCGCGCACCTCGGCCGCGCCGACCGCGCCGATGCCGTGGCCGTCGACACTGTGCGCCGCGCCATCGAGCTGGGGATCGATTACGTGGACACTTCGCCCGCCTATGGCGACAGCGAGCGCAAGCTGGGGCTGGCCCTGGAGGGCGGCTGGCGCGAAAAGGTGTTCCTGCAGACGAAGACCGGCACGCACCCGGCGCGCCGCGGCGACTACTCCGCTGCCGGTACCCGCTGGAGCGTCGAGAACAGCCTGCGCCTGCTGAAGACCGACTACCTCGATGCCGTGCTGATCCACGATCCGGACGACATCGAGGCGCCGCTGGCGCCGGGCGCCTGCCTGGACGAGCTGCTCAAGCTGAAGAGCGAGGGCCTGGTGCGACACATCGGCCTGGGCTGTCGCGAGCACCACTTCCACCAACGGGCCATCGAAACCGGCGCCATCGAGATCGTCCTCACTTACCTCGACTACACCCTGCTCGACCAGTCGGTGGCGCGGACCACCTTCCCGCTTGCCCGGCAGTACGATGTCGGCTTGCAGCTTGGCACGGTGATGGCCCTCGGGCGGCTAAACGGCGAGGAGCCGAAGCCGGAGGATACGCGCGCTCACGCGATGTGGGCCTGGTGCCGCCAGCGGGGCTTGAACCTGCGTCACCTGGCGATCCAGTTTACCCTGCACGCCCCGGTAGAGAGCATCGTCGTCATCGGCGCCGGCACCCGCCGGCACCTGGAGGAAGCCTACGCCGACGCCACGACTCCCATCGCCCCGGAGGTGTGGCAGGAGTTCCGCGCGCAGTTCGGCGTCGGGGTGTAGCGCCGACAGCCGAATGGATGGCTCCCCCCACCCCCAAGAC
>JAAZEB010000040.1 GCA_012512505.1 Armatimonadota bacterium
GCCGCAGCCATGCGGCTTCCTAACAGTGTGAAGCCCGATTGCTCGGGCACTCCGGCCATCCCTTCCCCGGCGTCGGACGCCTCCTACGCCGGCCGGCGAGACGCCGGCGATCCGACCGCGTACCTGGGTATAGGAGGTGTGGCGTCCACACGGCTCAACCGCGGCGTTTGAGGGTACGCTGGATCGCCAAACCGGCCAGGATGCGGCCGGAGCCGAGGCGCACCCTGCCATTCACCGCCAGGGTGGCTGAGTGGCCGCCATCGAGGTTCATTGCCTGACGCGCGCCGAGGCGCACGAAGGTGCGCGCGAACTCCTGGAGGGTGACGTTGCGCTGCGCCACGATCAGCACCCGGCCGCTGGCGGTAATCCCCAGGCCCACGTGGTTGGTGCGCCGGGCCACGTCGCCGCGGAACCCCTCGCGCTTGCGGTGCACCGTCACCCGCCCGTTGGTCACCAGCCGTGGCCCGCCTTGCACCAGGGTGCGCACGTTCGTCAGCCGGCCGGCGCGCGTGTAGATCCGGCCGCCGCGCTCGTAGGCCTCCACGATGCGCACCCGCTGGCGCCCGTTCACTTGCTGCACCACGAAGCACGGGCGCGGTGGCTTATGCCGCAGCCCCCGGCTCACCAGCCGGCCCTCCTGGACGATGATCCCCAGCGGCACGTTTTTCCAGTAGAAGTTAGCGTTGACGACGATGTCGGCGGCAATCCGACTGGCGTGTACCCAGTCGCCGGTGTAGACCGTTCGGAAGCGCACCTCACTCGGGTGTCGCTTCACCACGTAGAGCGGTCCCGCCGCCGCCGTGCTCGCCGCGGCGACCGTCGTTGCCACCAGCAGCGGCCCCAGCCATCGTCGCCCCATTCTCCCCCTCCCGCGTCTCGTGCGCCGCCTGGGGCAGCCGTCTCGCGATGGGGAGCAACGGTGCATGGAGTGTGCCAGTGGGCCAAACTAAGCGCCCGGATGCACGCCCCCGCCGGGGCAGGGAGGAATCATCTGCCCGCTGGTGAACTACGCCTGCCAGAAACCGAGGCTAGCAGCAACCCCTGGGGTCGCCGGCGAGACACCGGCGCTCCGACCGCTGTGCAGGATACCGGGCGCCCGTGAGGGGGCTGTAATCCCTGGGGTCGCCG
Source organism: Armatimonadota bacterium (assembly GCA_012512505.1). GTDB lineage: Bacteria > Armatimonadota > JAAZEB01 > JAAZEB01 > JAAZEB01 > JAAZEB01. The sequence continues at coordinate 1,129 of JAAZEB010000040.1, forward strand.
GCGAGACGCCGGCGCTCCGACCGCTGTGCAGGATACCGGGCGCCCGGCGGTGCTCCCAGTAAAGGGCGCTGTTCATTGGCGAATCCCTGGGGTTGCCGGCGAGGCGCCGGCGCTCCGACCGGTGCATCCTTGCCCGGGGTGGGGGCCGGAGGACCGCGGCCGGCCTGAGCGAAGGAGGATCACGATGCCACGCTGCTGCCTGCTCTTACTGTGCCTCCTCGCCCTGGCGATGCCGGCGCGGGCCGAGGTGTGTAACCTGCGCGTCGTCACGGATGCCTCGCCGGACTACACCGACCTGCCGAGCATGATCCACAGCATCACCGCCCGCTGGCCCACCGACAAGGAGAAGTGCTGGGCCGGACAACGAGCAGCTCACCGGCGCCACCTTCCGCCTCATCCCCCGGCAGCCGGTGACCGCCCGCTACGTGCAGTACCGCGTGACTAGCCCGCGCTTCTTCTGCTGCACCGAGCTGGAGGTGCTCGACGCGATCCGGTACGAGCCGTTCGACCTCCGCGTGGCCCTGCCAGACGCGCGGTGATCCTCGCCACCAAGGCCGGCAGGGACAACGAACCACCCGTGAACGCTGGTAGTTCGTTGTCGGCTTCGTGCCCCTTCGTGTCCCTTCGTGGATCGTGGAACCATCCCGCCGTGGTTTGTGCTATTGGTGGGCGGGGAAAGGCCCGATCGGGAATGGAGGGCACCGATGCCGGCCGGCACGAGAGGACCAACGAAGAAGGAGCAGGCGATTGAGCTGTACGACCAGGGCCTGCCGGTGGAAGAGATCGCCGCGCGGTTGGAGACGTCTCCCACCTACGTCGCCAACGTGCTGATCGAGAGCGGGCGCACCCCGGAGTACGTGGACCTCTACACCCACACCGGGCCGCAGAACCCCTATGCCCGCCGGCTTGCCGGCATTCTCCGCTTCCGCACCCCGGAGGCCGCGCGCGAATCGATCCGCCACATGGATGCCGTCTACCACGACTACGAGCGGCAGGGCGACCTGCGCGGGCAGCACCAGGTGCAGCTCCTGGCCCTGATCGGCCGCAACCGCGCCGAAGGCATCGGCAAGTACGAGGCCGCCGA
>JAAZEB010000347.1 GCA_012512505.1 Armatimonadota bacterium
CGAATCCCGAGGGGTGCGCTGGCGAAAGCTGAGAGGAATGACCATTTGGCTCTAAACTCCAATCCTGAGCGAAGCGAAGGATCTCTGCCGGCAGTCCGCAGATGCGCGAGCCCGTGTCCTGAGGAGCGCAGCGAAGGATGACAGATTCCCAGGCGGGCGCCTAGAACCCGCCTGTATGGCAACGTTCGTCGGCAGTACAGGTAGGTGATAGGTGGCAGGGGCCAGGTGGCAGGGGTCAGGTGATAGGTGATAGGTGCCAGGGGCAGGGGTCGTAGGGGCGAAGCAGCCGGCGGCGATGCAGGTGTGCAGACGCCAAGGTCAGACACGCCGGCTGCTTCGCCCGGACCGCCTGCCTACCCCAGGTATCAGGTGCCAGGGCGCCGTTCATGGGGCGCCGCCAACGACGCCCCTGACCTTGGGGGCTACCATGCCTACCCACGCCGCCACCCGTTGGGAGAGCGGCTAGAAGCGGAAGCTGCCTTCGAGGATAATGCGGTCGCTGCGGCCCGTCTGCGCCTCGTGGCGCCAACCGAGGTAGAGGCGCTGGAAGAGGCGGTAGGAAACGGTCCACTGCTCGCGGCTCTCCAGGAAATGACCCTCGCCCATGTCGCGGTTGTAGGAGATGAAGAGCCGGGGCAGCACCTCCTTGCGCGCGTCCACCCGCAGCGGCTGGTCAAAACCGTAGTCGAAGCTCACCTGGTCCAGCCCCAGCGCCTGGGCGATGCCCTCCTCAATCGGCTCGAACACCTGCGGCAACATCGAGTCGACCAGCAGATTCGCGACCTGGTCGCGCAGCACGCCATCCAGGTTCTCGCCGCGGGCCAGGGCCTCAAACTGATCGGTGCGCGCCAGGACCGCCAGCAGGCGGTGCTGTGGCAGATCCGGTGGGTCGGAACTCACCGCCACGTTCACGTGCGGCATCGTCCCGACTACGTGCATCGTCACCGTGTAGTTGCGCCGGCCACCGGTGGAGGGCGAAACCGCCCGCAGTCGCGTCTCGGCAGTCACGTCCAGCCGCGTCGCCATCGGGCCAGGCGACTCGTAAGCGAAGGAAACGGTGCCGCCCGGCACCAGCCGGAAGTTGACCCCGGCGTACGACAGATCGCCGCGCTCGACAACCGCACGCCCGCCAACCATCGGTCGGCTGAGCATCCCGCGTAGATCGGCATCGCCAGTGACCATCGCCGACAGGCTCCGGCCCCGCTTCACCCAGGATCCCCGGGCGACCCGCACGCTAACATCGAGCGTTGGGTCAAGCGGCAGCTTCGGCGCCGCCGGCAACCGCGCCGACAGGTCGCTGGGGGCGCTCACCTGCGATTGCGACAACACCACGTTGCCGGACAGGCGTGAGTTGCCGGGCTGCCCGGTGAGCGCCAGGTCGCCATCCGCCGTGCCCTTGTAGGCCAGCCCCTCGATGCCGGCGATCTTCTGCAGGGCCAGTTGCACCTGCTCGGCGCGCAGGCGCAGGTCCATCGCGCCCCCGCCCTGCCCCCGGATCGCCGCTCGCCCGGAGAGGGTTAGCCACCCGCCCCGATCCGAGCGCCCGCGGAGGTTCTCGACGATCACCCAGGGCCCCTCCAGGCGGATCAGCCCGTTGATGTCCGAGAAGCCATGCTCCAGCATGGCCGGATGGATCGCGGCCTCGTGGAGCACCACCCGCCCGTTCATGTTGGGGTTGTCCAACGTGCCGGTGACGGCCAGCTCCGCCTCGACCTGCCCGGTGGCCGAGCGGACAGCCTCCATCACCGGCGTGGCGCTCGACTGCTTGGGGGCCAGCGCCAGGGCTTTGTCCCCCGCGCCCTCGCCGGCCAGCGCGGCCAGCGTCGCCAGGTCGTAGCGCGGCAGTGACACCATGAGCTGGATCGGCTCGTCGCGAGGAACACCTAGCGGGCGCCAGCGGAACGGCACGTGCCCCGAGAGGAAGCCGTTCACCTGGTCACCAGCCACGGTGACCCGCCCCAGGTTGAGGCGCCCCTCCGCCACCTGCACGCCCTCGGCATCCACGCGACTCAGGTGGACGCCCCCAATGCGGGCCTCCCGCATGGCGACGCGAACGTTGGCCACCGGCCGGTCGAGGGTGCCGGTCACCCTGGCCACTAGGCTTACCTTCCCGGCAGTCTGCTGCTTCAGCCCCAACAGCGGCGCGAACGCGGCCAGCGCCAGCTCCGTGCCCTCCACCGTCAGGTCGAGCGGACCGTTGAGGTCCAGCGAGCCTTGCGCCGTCAGATTGCCGCCATTGACGGCGGCCCGCAGGTTGCGGATCGAGACCAGGCTCTCTTGCACCTCGGCATCGGCCGTCAGGCGCGGCAGCTTCAGCTCGCCGGCCACCAGGTCCGAGCCGGTCATCTGCACGCGCACGTTCGGCGCGTCGGCGCTGCCCCCGAGGAGGACCGAGCCGGTCACCCGGCCATCGAGAGGCGTGGGCAACTGCTCCAGGCGGGCCAGGAGCGCCTCGCCGGCAGGAAGGCGGCGCAGGGGTGTCAGTGAGGCCAGCAGGTCGCGCAGCGCGCCGAGTTGGGCGTTCTCAGTTGCCAGCCGGGCGCTCAGGCGGCCGTCCGTCCGCGCCGTCACCGACCCAGACAGCGTACAGCCGCTGCCGGCCAGCGCCAGCCGGGGGAACTGCCAGCCTTGCGGCGACCAACTCCCCTGAGCCTCGACCAGCGCGTAGGTGGCGTTCCCGAGGCGCACGTCGCGGCCGGCCACGTCCACCCGGCCGGTGAGCGCGCCGGGGCGCCCCGAGAGCACCAGCGTGCCGGTCACCCGGCCGTCCAGCCCTTCCGGGAGCTGCTGCAGCAGGTCGCCGGTGGTGGCGGGCAGCAGCGTCACGCCGGTGGCCTGGCCCAGGGAGGCCACGGCGCGCGTCAAGTCGCGCACGGCGGCCACCTCGGTTTCGTGGATCTGCAACTCCAGCGAGAGTCTGCAATCAGCC
>JAAZEB010000348.1 GCA_012512505.1 Armatimonadota bacterium
CTCAATCGGGTTCAGGCCGTCGATGCCGGTGGCGATCAGATCCGACATCACTTCCATCAAGTAGCCGTCGGAGTGGAAGAGGCAGCGGATGTCGTGGGCGTGGTAGGCGTCGTTGAGGCGCTTCAGGCGGGGCAGGAACTCCCGGCGCAGCCACTCGGGCGAGTGCAGCAGCTTCTGCTTGGCGGCGATGTCGCCATAAGTGAGTGCCCAGGGAGAGATGCGCGGGTCGGCAATCGCGTGGATGATCGCCACCTCCCGCTCGGTGCATCGCTCCAGGTACTCCGACACCAGCTCCGGCGCGTCCACACACAGGTAGCTGAAGTACTCGATGCCGACGGTGCCCCGGATGTCGTCCAAGCCCACGCCACTCTGCCGCAGGCAGCAGACGACGTGGTCCTCCCCTAGCCAACTATACAGCTTCGCGAACGCCTGCCGGTTCCCCTCCGCCACCGCCTTCAGGTCGGTCTGCTCCCGCCAGGAGCGGAGGCTCTCCACCTGCTGCCGCACCCAGGCGAGGGCCTCCTCGTAGGTCTGGATCGGGTTCTGGCGGTAGGTAAGCGAGCTGTAGCGGGCGTATTCCAGCAGTCGGGGATCGTCGGTGAAACCAGCGGGCGGCGGAGCCGGCGCCACCCCGACGCCGCGCGCCATGTCCAGCATCCGGTCCACCGCCTGCGCCTGCAGCCGGGCGCCCTCTTCACCATAGGGCGGGTAGGTGCCGGTGAAGTACTCGATGCAGTCGTCGTTCAGCATCAGGTCGTAAAGCGGCACACGATCCGTCTCCCGATGCTCGAACGCGGCCAGCACCCGCTCCAGCTTGGTCATCTGTGCCATCGGTTGCCCTCCCGCCGGAACGCGCCCGGCGCCCCGGGGGGGTCAGTTCGCGGGCCAGGACCCGATCGCCTGCCGGCCGGCAAGGGATGCCCGGCAAGCCGTCGAATAGGGCCCCCGGGAGGCGCCAATGCCCGCGAACGATAACGACACGCTGCGGTTCATGCAGGAGAACCTCTACGTAGCCGCCGTCTGTGACATTCTGGACACGCTCGGCTACCGCCACCAGGCGATGCACCCGCGCCTGCGCCCGCTGCTGCCCGATCCGTTCCACTGCGGCTTTGCCGGCCGCGCCCGCACTTTGCAGTGGATGCCCACCGAGTTCGTCTTCGAGGAAGACCCGTATGGCCCGGAGATCGACCTGGTAGACTCGCTGCAGCCTGGCGACGTGGTGGTCCACTCCACCGATGCCGGCGGCACCATCGCGCCCTGGGGCGAGCTCATGTCCACCATCGCCCGCCGCAACGGCGCGGTAGGCTGCGTGTGTGATGCCTACGTGCGCGACTGCACCCGCATCATCGCCATGGGCTTCCCCGTCTACTACGCCGGCATCTGCCCCTTGGACTCCAAGGGCCGCGGGCGGGTGATGGCAACCGACGTGCCGATTCGCTGCGGCGACGTGCTGGTAAACCCGGGCGATATCCTCTTCGCCGACTTCGACGGCATCGTGGTCATCCCGCAGGCGGTGCTAACGGAGGTGATCCGCCTGGCCCGCGAGAAGATGGGCGCCGAGGACACCGCCCGCCAGGAACTGCTGAACGGACGCTCCCTGCGCGATGTTTACACCCAGTACCGCGTGCTATAACCGGGGAACGCTTGTCTCCCGGTAGCCCGTGTGGCAAGCGCCCGGGCCCAGCCGGATCGCCGGCGTCTCGCCGGCCGCCGTAGGAGGCGTCCCCTGCGGGCCGTTCGTGGGTTTCCGGGCGGTGGGTAGTAGGTGATAGGTGTCAGGTGTCAGGTGTCAGGTGTCAGGGTGCGTAGGGGCGAAGCATTGGCGGGCCAGGCGTACTGCGCCGCAATCAGTTTGACCCGCCAATGCTTCGCCCCTACGGTTCGCGTACGCTCCGCGTACGGTTCGCGTCACCTTAAACCGCTACCGGTGGGGTCCGCGGGGTTGGATACCCTTCCAACGCCGTGCCCCCGCCGCCCTCACTCGGCCACTACCCCGACGAAAACGTCGTCGAAGCGGACTACCTCCTCGGCCTGGATGCCGGAGCCGCTCAGCAGGATGACGGCGCGCGCGGCGCCGTGCGGCGCGGTGAAGGGTACCAGGAGCCGCTCCCAGGTGCCCGGCTGCCTCACATCCGCGCGCAGGTCGGCTGCGCCGTGGAACCAGCGCCCCTGATCGTCGTTCCAGCGCACCTCCAGGGCAACGGCGGTACCCTCCCGGGCGGCCGGCGCGTAGGCCCAGGCCTCCGCCAGGTAGCGCTTGCCGGTCTCCAGCGGCACGGTGGTGATGTAGCAGAGATCGTCACCGCCCCGGAATGCCCCGGACGCCTTCCCGGAACGCTTCACCGCTTCATCTAGGTAGAAAACCCCCTTCGCGGGATCCAACTGCCAGGTGCTCCAGCCGGCGGCAACCGCGGCGCGCTGCCAGTCCGGCCCCGCCGGCCCCAGGGAGTTTGCTCCGGCATCCTCAAAGCCCGGGTTGGGCAGCAGGTTAGGCCCCAGCCGCAGCTCTCCCTGGAGGGCGCCCCACAAGAGGCCGACCTGTGGATCGGCGCGGAGGCGGTCGAGCTGTGGGCGCAACGCCGCGTCCTTCTGCCCGGCGGGCGTCTCCATCCAGGTGCTGAGCGCCCGCATGGCATCCGTCAGCGCCGCGCGCACCGCCGCCTGCCACTGGCTGCGGATCGCCGGGCGCCCGCCGTCACGGTACCATTGGTCGACCACGGGTTCTGCGCCAATACTCTGGCGCCAGGTTTGCTCCTCGTCAGCCAGGCAAGCCTGCAGCCGGACCGTCTCCCGCGCCGCGGTCCGCGCGCCTGCCGTGGTGTTGATCTTCACCCCGGTGAGCCGACGCGCCGTGGTCCAGCCGCGCAGCAACAGGTCGGGGTAGGCGTAGCCGCGGGCGATGAAGCGGACGCGGTCACGTGCCTTGCCATGGGTGGCCAGCGCCTCGGCTCGACGCAGGTGGGCGGCCGCCCGCGCCACCACCTGGGGGGTGTAGAGGTCCATCTGCTCGGCGGCGCTCCCAAGGCCGGCAAACCACTGGCCTCGCGGCTGCCGCCGCCAGGCTTCCTCATGCACCCGGTAGAAGGCGCGCATCTCTTCCGCCGCCGGGCCGAAGGCGGCGTAGAACTCCGCCAGCAGGCGGTCTGGGTTCAGCCGCACGTCCCACAGCAGCCGGGACGCCACGTAGAGCATCGGCCCCATGTTCGCCCAGTAGGGGTAAAGCTCGCTGTGGAACGCCCGCACGCCCATGCGGTGGATCGCCTTCAGGTCTTGGGCCAGAAGGCGCGGGAAGAAGCGCGGCACCAGGGCGCCCAGGCCGTAATAGTCGTACTTGCCGACGTGGTCGCACTTCGCTTGCCAGGCTCGGATCAGGTCGTAGTCCACCTTGCGGTAGACGGGATCGAAGTACTGCGAGGTGTCTTGAGTGAGGTTGATGAAGACGTTCGGCTCCATGCGCTCGATCTGCAGCGGCGGGAGCTCCACGCCCCAGTAGGCAAAGCAGCCGATCCGCTTGTCTGGGTGCTTGGCGCGCACGCCCCGGGCAACCGTGTTGACGAAGGTGAACCAGCGGTCGGAGTAGATGCGCCGGCCGCGGTAGAGGGGGCGCTCCACGTCCAGTGCCCGGCATTGGTCACACTCACACCAGTTGTTGTTGTCGTTGATGCTGAACGGGTAGGTATGCACCTCGGGGTGGGCGTCGAGGTAGGCATTAATCGCCGTGATCGCCAGGCGGGCGGTCTCCGGGTTCCCGACGCAGGGCTGCCAGCTCTGGTCCGTGTCGCTTGTGGGAACCACCCGTTTGCCGTTGTGGAGCGGGTAGATGTCCGGGTGGCTCTGGCCGTACTGGCTGGGCGGGAAGAGGGCGTACATCCAGTGCCGAAAGCCGGCGGCGTAGGGGATGGCCCAGCCCCCCTCGCCGGTATCCCACCGATTGCGCTCGCCCCAGGCCCGCATGAGTGGATCCCACGAGGCGCTGCCCAGGCGGCAAACGAAACTGGGAGTCACCACCTGGCGCATCTCCGGCACGCGCACCGTGCGCCGCCGCGGCACCACCGTGAACAACTCGCCGGGGAGAAACCAGCGCACCCCCAGTTGGTCCTGCAGGAAGCCGTAGACGGCGTTGGCCGTGCCGACGGCCGTGTTGCCCCGCAACGCCAGCACATTGCGGCCGCACGCCACCACATAGCCGGCGTAGGCCGCGTCGCCCTGGATCACGGCGGGATCGGCATCCAAACCCTCCGGCGCCTGGCAGGCGCCGATCAGCACCCGGGGCCGCGCGGGGTCGCTCTCCGGCTCGGTGACGAGTGGGAGCGACGCGCCGGTCATCTGCTGCAGCACGCGCACGAACTCCTCCGCGGCGGCGCGCACCGCCGACGGGGCCTCCGCGGGCACCACCACCTGCGCCCGTGCCTGCCCCTGCTCCACCAGCACCAGCTCCCCGGCGGCCCCGCGGCCCCCGGCTGCCACCAGCATCAGCGCAACCATCACCCAACGCGGCATCGCTGCCTCCCTCCACAAGCCGCGGACAACGAGCAAACAAGATTGCCAACCTATCGGCGGCAGGAGACGCCTACCCTGAAAATGGCCTGTTTGCGGCCAGCCTCACTTCCGGATCGGCGGCGCATCCTCACCCCGAAGGGGTGGAACAACCCAGCCCAGGGTTCCGAACCCTGGGGAAACCCGCCCGCGCCCAACCCCGAAACCCTGAAAGGGTTTCACAACGAGAGGGCACCCGGTAAAACCCTTTCAGGGTTAGGCGAAAACGCGCCGCGGGCGGAGCGCCGGCCTCTGGCCGGCGACGAGGAGGCCGGCGAGACGCCGGCGATCCAACCTGCCGGCTATGGAGGAC
>JAAZEB010000349.1 GCA_012512505.1 Armatimonadota bacterium
ACGTTTAGCCATGGATCGTGGTACCGTAGCAAAGTACTGGGATGTTTTAGATGCCCCGGCATCAGCACCAGCCCGAACAGGCCGATCTCCCGCTCGTTGATGCCAAAGGTATCGTGGAGGTAGGTGGAGTTGTAGTTGAGGAAGTAGTTGAGCAAGGCCCCCTGCGCGAAGTAGAGCGTCAGGAAGAGTGCTTTGCGAAACGCCGGGCTGTGTTCCATCGTGACCTGCCCACTGCCGGGAAACTACATCCGGCGGCGCCGGTCAACCTACCAGCGGGGAAGCCCTCCCGGCGGGGGCGGCACGTGCCGAAACCCGGCAGCCTGGTAGCAGAGTGAGACGAGGCGGTAGCGGGCAAGCAGTCTGGCGACTCAGTGCAGCCTGGCCGCCAGTTCCTCGCGCGCGTGAACCCCGAGCTTGCGGAAGACGCGCTGCAGGTGCGCTTTCACCGTGTTCTCGCTCATGGTCAGCGTGGTGGCGATCGCCTGGTTGGAGCGGCCGCGTGCGGCGAGCACGGCAACGCGCCCTTCCATGGTGGTAAGGCGCTGATCCGGGTCCAACTGCCGGAGGGCGAGCTGGTCCTGGTTGGTGGCCGCCGCCCGGTTCATGATGGCCGGCACCAGGTTGGGGTCCACAAACGCCTTGCCGCGGGCGATCGCTTCCAGCGCCTGCTCCAGCATGCCCCACGATGCCGACTTGGTGACGTAGCCGGAGGCCAGGCCGACGGTGTCTAGCAGCGCCTCGTCTTCCGGGAACCCCGTGAGAAAAAGGATGTGGCAGTCGGGGCAGATCTCCTTGATGCGGCACGCGCAGTCGGCGCCGTTCATCTGGGGCATGTTGAAGTCGAGGATCACGGCATCCGGGGAGAGCTCCTCCACCAGTGTCAGCGCGCTGGCGCCGTTGTCCGCCGACCCCACCACCTCCACGTCGGGGATCAGTTCCAGCCGTGCGCGCAGTGCCTCGCGCACCAGTTCGTGGTCATCTACAATCAGCAGTCGCATAGAAAACACGCACGCAGCGAGCTCATGGGCCTCTTAGCGCCCTCTTAAGTATACGCTACCTCACGGGTGGCGTCAAGTGCGCCACGGCGCTGCAACAGCGCAAGAAACGGAGGCCGCTCGGATTGTCGGGGCCCCGCCGGCGGCCAGAGCCCGGCGCGCGCCGGACGGCGGGGTTGGGTTCCGCCGCCCGGCACGCGCGGAAGGCGCTGCGGGACGTAGGTGGCGCAGGTGTGGCGCCACCTACACGGGAGCTACCAGCGCACGCCGTCGACGTGCAGGTAGCCGGTGAACGAGCCGCTCTTCGTCATGAACTGAATGCCCAGACGGTAGAGCGGGGTGACGGCGTTCGTCGGCACCGTCACCGTCAGTGGCGTCCACGCCCACGGCTTCAGGGTGATCAGCGGGCCGGTGGTCCACCGCTTCGAGCCATCCTGAACGTAGGCCCGTGCCGCCAGGTTGGTGTTGCCGGCCTTGACGTAGACCATGAGCGTCACCGTGCGCCCGGCGCCCAGCGCCTCCGACGGGATCACGGCGGCGTAGCCGAGCGAGGTGGTCGTCAGGGTGTCGGCGTAGAGCGCCAGCGAGCGGCCACCCTCGTACTTCACGCTGCCCGAGGTCCACGACCCGGTGATGCGCTGGTCGTGGAACCACCCCTGGGCACCGCTCTCGAAGTCGTAGCCGATCGCAGCGTTGGCGGGTGCCGTGCGGCCGCTGACCGCGGCGCTGAGGGCAGAGACGTTGCCGGCCGCGTCGAACGCCTGCACCTGGTAGGCGTAGGTGGTCGCCGGGCTCAGGCCGGAGTCGGTGTAGGTGGTCGGCGTCACCGTCGCCACCTTCAGGTTGTTGCGGTAGATGTGATAGCCGGCGACGCCGACGTTATCGCTGGCGGCGTTCCAGCGCAGGGAGATCTTGTCGCTGCCGAGGGCCGAGGTGGTCAGGCCGGTCGGCGTGCTCGGCGCGCTGGAGTCGCCGGGCGCCGCGGTACTGGCCGAAACGGCGGCACTGAGCGCCGACTCGTTGCCGGCGGCATCGACGGCCGAGACCTGGAACCGGTAGGTGGTGCCCCGGTTCAGCCCGCCGATGGCTTGCTTGGTGTCGGTCGACTTGGCGACGTAGGTGCCGTTGCAGTAGACGCCGTAGGCCACCACGCCGACGTTGTCGGTCGCGTTGTTCCAGGTGAGGAGAATCTGCGACTCGCCGAGCGGCTCCGCCTTCAGGCCGGAGGGGGTTGATGGCGGGGTGGTGTCGCCGCCGCCGCTGCGCCCATACCAGTTGGCGATGACGGAGGCGGCGGGCTTGTTGTTGATGTCCATGCCGCGGTCGGAGGTGCCGCCATCGTTGGGATCGACGTTCCAGGTCCACCAGAAGGCGCCGGCCATCCACGGCTCGTTATCGAACACCTGGAAGGTGGCCTCGAAGCAGCGCTGGTGCGCGGCCATATCGATGCCGGTTTGCACTTCCCACTCGGCGGCGGGGTTGCTCACGCTGTTGAAGCCGATCTCGGTGAAGAGGACCTTCTTGCCAAACTTGTTGGAGAGGGCCTTCATGTCGTCAACCCAGCGGTTGGTCTGGCCGTAGCTGTCGGTGTAGGAGTACCAGCCGGCCTTCACCTGGTCGACGGTGGGGCGGCTGGCGCGGGTGAGGGGGAAGTAGGCATCGACGCCGATGAAGTCGAGGGCATCCCACCACTGAACCAGGTAGTACTCGCCCCACGACTTCGGGCCCCAGTTCGCGGCGTAGGTGAGGGGGCCCTTGTAGGCGTTGCGCACGTCGGCGATGATCGAGCGCCAGTAGGAGGTGTAGTTCGGCCCACTCATCGACTTCAGCTCGCAGCCGACGCACAGCATCTCCGCCCCGGTTTGGGAGGCAAGCTGCGCGTAGTGGAGGATGAAGGCGCGGTAGCTGTTGAACCAGGCGGAAACGTTGGAGGGCCGGATCGAGCCGCGCCAGCCGCCCTGCCGGGGATCGACGTGCGGCTTGAGCATCACCTTGATCCCGCGCGCGTGCGCCTGCTGAATGATGTGGCGCACCGATTGATCGCTGGCGGTGCCGGCGTTCGTCTCCGGGTAGATCGTGTTGGACGTCTGGTTGCTCATGTACCAGTGGGGCACCACCGCGATCCAGTCGACGTTCATCTTCACCAACTGGTCGAGGGAAGTGAGCGTTGACGACTTCAGGTAGTCATCGTGCCACCAAGAGGCAAACGTCATCCCCTTGTGCCAGTTCGCCACCTCTGCCTGTGCCTGGCCGGGCAGCGCGTAGAGGCAGAGCGTGGCGAGCAGCGCCAGCAGCGGGCGCCTGCGAGTCTGCATGGTGTGGTCTCCTTTCGGGACTGCGGGTTCCGGCGCGCTTCACTCAGCGGCCCGGGAATGGGACGGGGCGATCTGCCCGCCGCCAGGTCGGTTGCGGGAGGGAGCGGGACCTTACCGCATCCCCGGCCGCGTGGGCGGCGTGCCGGTGCTGTCTACGTGCGGCGGTGCGGCCGGGAACGGCCCTCGCGGCACGCCAGGTCTCTTTCTAGACGAACAGTTCGCTGACTAAGTTCTCACTTCCTTCAGCGACCTTTTGGTGCCTGAGGAGCCGCTTGCTGGGGCGTGGCCGGCGGCCGGCCAGCAGAAGCCCGATTGCTCGGGCACTCCGGCCAGTTGCCTGGGAGAGTAGCGGAGCGCCGCAGCGATGCGGCTTCCTAACAGTGTGAAGCCCGATTGCTCGGGCACTCCGGCCATCCCTCCTGGAGGAGTAACATCTCCCCGGCGTCGGACGCCTCCTGCGCCGGCCGGCGGGACGCCGGCGATCCGGCCTGTCAGCATCGGAGACGCCTCTTATGGCGGGGCCAGCTTCCGTACGGGCCTGGTGATAGGAGGGGTCTCCGATCCCGAGGCTGGCGCCTGTTGGCGTCGGAGACCCCTTCTATGGCAGGGCTACCAGCGGATGTCGTCGACGTTGACGTAACCGCTGAAGGCGGCCCCGCTGGTGCTGAACTGGATCCCAACCCGGTGCATCGGCGCTGCCGCCGTGGCAGGAATGGTGATCGTGAGGGGGATCCACTGCATCGGGGTGAGGGTGACCCGCGGCCCGGTGAGCCAGCTCCGGTTGGCATCCTGCACGTAGGGCATCGCCCGCACGTTGGTCGCCTCCGCCTTGAGGTAGACGTGCAGCGTGACGGTGGCGCCGGGCAGCAGCGTGCCTGCCGGCTGCACCGCGGCGTAGCCGGGCGTGGTGCTGGCCGTCCGGTCCAGATACAGCGCCAGCGAGCGGCGCCCCGCGTGGGCGATGCTGCCGGAAGTCCAGATGTTCACGCACCGTTCCGAGACCAGCCAGCCCTCGGTGCCGCTCTCGAAGCTGTAGCGCACCGGCGCCGTGGCCCCGGCGGTGGCGGCATCCACGGGCGCACTGGGAGCCGAGGCGTTGCCAGCGGCGTCGAACGCCACCACCTGATAGCGGTAGGTGGTGGCCGGGCTCAGGTTGCGGTCGGTGTAGGTGGTCTCGCTCACCGTGGCGATCGCGGCGCCGTCGCGGAGGATGCGGTAGCCGGTCACCCTAACGTCGTCACTCGACGTCCTCCAGGTGAGGCGAATGGCGGTCTGGCCATCGGCGACGGCAACCAGGTCGGTCGGAACCGAGGGGGGCGAGGTGTCGGGGAGGCCCCCACCGCCGCCGAACCAGGTGGCAATCGTCTGCGCCGCCGGCTTGTTGTTCAGCGCCATGCCGGTGTGTGTCGGCCCGCCACCGTTCGGGTTGATGCTCCACTCCCACCAGAAGCCGCCGACCATGTACGGCACGTTCTGCCATACCTGGAACGCTGCTTCAACGCAGTTCTGCTGTGTGACCATGTCTGGCTGGGCGGGGGCCGAGGTATACCAGGGGTCGCCCGCGGTCGGGTTGCTGTTGTAGCCGATCTCGGTGAAGAGCACCGGCCGGGCGAACCGGTCGGCCACGCCCTTCACGTCCTCCACCCAGTGTTCAAGGCCGCCCCAGGGGTTGATGTAGTTGAACCAGCCGGCCCGGGCCATCTCCACCGTGGGGTTAGGCTCGCCGGTCAGGGAGAAGTAAGCGTTGATGCCGATCAGGTCCACCGCGTCCCACCACTCCACGCGGAGGAACTCCGCCCAGTTGCGCGGGCCCCAGTTGGCCGCGGCGGTGAGTTGGCCCGGGAAACGCTGGCGCACCTCGGCCACCAACGCGCGCCATTTGGGGGCGTAGGGCGGCCCGGTCATCGAGCGCAGCTCGTTGCTCATCGAGAGCAGCTCGGTGCCGGTGTCGGCCGCGATCTGCGCGTAGTGGAGGATGAAGTCGCGATAGCTGGCAAACCACGCCTCCGGGTCCGAGGGGGTGATGCTGCCCCGCCAGGTGCCGTCGCGCGGGTCGACGTGAGGCTTCAGCATCACTTTCAGCCCGCGCGCGTGCGCCTGCTGGATGATGTAGCGTACCGACGCGTCGCTGGGCGTGTACTCGCGCGCCTCCGGGTAGATGTGGGTGGACGACCGGTCGTCCATGAACCAATGGGGGATGATCGCCACCCACTTCACGTTCAGGGCCGCCATCCGGTCTAGCGACTGTAGGGTAGAGGATAGAAGGTAACCGTTCTCACTCCAGGAGATGAAGGTCATCCCCTGGTACTGCCAGCCGGTCGCCAGCGCCCGGGTGGGGGCCCCGGTGACCGTCGGCGTCCGCACGGGCTGCGGGCGCGGCGCGTGCGACGAGCACGACAGCGGCGCCAGTGCCATCAGGGCGAGCATGAGGAGCCGACATCTGCGGCTGCACAACGGGCGTCCTCCTCTCGGCGCCCAGCGAGAGGTCCGCTGGGCCAGCGCCCGGGGTCCCGGCGGGCGCCGAAAAACGATCCGCTCCCATGCGACACGGTGCCGGAGGCCTCGCGCGTCCCCCGGCGCGTCGTGATCGGGAGAGAGCGGATGCAAGGACGGTGCCAGGAAACGGAGAGGGTGCGCCGCACCCTCGGCCCCGATCTGGCGGGGCGAGCGTGCAGGGCAGCCCCCGCGCCCAGGAGCGCCACGCGCCGCGGCGAACCTGGGGAGGGAGCGCCTGCCCTGGCACCGGGCGGGCGGCATCTTCGGGCAATAGTGGCCCACGCCCCTCAGGGGAGAGAGGAGATCGCCTGTTGCCCGCCGAGGGCGACTCTTTCGCCTTCGCGTTCTACGAACGCTCCGTTTCTGTGGTATAATGCTCTCGTGGCCGGTGCTTCCGCGGTGAGATGCCGCTTCGATGGTGCCGTGTCAGTCTGCTCGCGGGCAGCCGATCGTTCGTCGTGCGAAACATCGAACGTCTCCGGGTGTCAGCCTTGCGGGGCCATGTGCCCCAAGAGCACGGGCGGAGGCACCGCCTTCGGGCGCCAACGTAGCGGGGTGCCGCGAGCGCAGCCTGAGAACCCCACGGCGGGGAGCGTGTTGCTTCTTTGGCAGCACCTTCGGGTGTTGCCAAGGGTAACCACAGGCCTTGGCCATGGGAGTATGGGAATGCACTGAGCAGGCGCGTTTGCCTGTTGGAGGAAAGAATGGCGCAGAACGTGTTGGAAGTGACCGATAGCACCTTCGAGGCCGAGGTAGTCCAGTCGACGCTCCCGGTGGTGGTTGATTTTTGGGCGCCGTGGTGCGGCCCCTGCCGGGCAATGGCGCCCGTGCTGGAGCAGTTCGCCCAGGAGAAGGCGGGCGAGGTGAAGGTCGCCAAAGTGAACGTCGATGAGGCTGCCGGCGTGGCGGGCCAGTATGGCGTGATGAGCATCCCCACCTTCCTGGTGTTCAAGGGGGGCAAGCCGGTTGGCCAGATCGTCGGCGCGATGCCGAAGGAGACGTTCGTGGCCCGCGTCGAGGCCGCCCTGGCGAGTTAGCCCACCCGATTCGCGGGCACCCCGCGTCGTTCGGGCGCGGATGTTTGACCGCCGGCGGCCGGCACGCTATACTGTAGGTATGGCCGACCGCAAGCTGGTGCTCAGCCCAACGCGAATCCGGACATACCTGGAGTGCCCGCGGCTCTACCGTTACGTTTACCTGGAGAAGCTGCCGCGCTACTTTAAGGCGCGGGCGTCGTTCAGCTTCGGTACCTCGCTGCACCGAGCGCTGCAGGAGTACCATGCCGCCGGCGGGCCGCAGACGCAAGATGCCGCGGCCCTGGCCGGGCGGCTGGAGCAGCACTGGATCGGCGCCGGTTACAACAGCACCGCCAGCGAGCAGCAGCGCGCCGCCCTGGGCCGGGAGATCCTGGCCGCCTACCACGATGCCGGGGCCGGCCAGGAGGGCGTCACCCGCTTCACGGAGAAGACCCTCCGGGCCGATATGGGCGACTACTTCCTGACCGGCCGCGTGGACCGCATTGATGAACTGGCCGATGGCTCGCTGGAGGTGATCGACTACAAGAGCGGCGCGCACCTGCCGTCGCCGGCGGAGGTGGCCGATGACCTGGCGATCGCCATCTACCAACTGCTGTGCGTTCGCCTTCTGGCCCGCGTGGCGGTGAAGGGAAGCATCATCCATCTGCTCAGCGGCCAGAAGGTGTCGGTGACGCGCAGCCCCGCGGCGCTGGAGCCGGTCGCCGCGGCGGTTGATGACCTGCACGCGCGCATTCGTAGTGAGCAAGAGTTCGCCCGCGTGGCTGACGAGCGCTGTGAGGGCTGTGACTTCTTCCACCGCTGCTTCGGTCGCCGCCCGCGCGGGGCTCCCCCGGCCGTCGAGGACGTCGCCCCATGATGAAACAGATCGAGAAGCTGCTGCAGTGGCAGGTGCCCGAGACCGGCACCCCCGCCGGCACCCTTCTGGCGCTGGCGCAGCTTCTGCTCGTCTACCTCGTCCTGCGGTTTCTCCTCAACAACATCGTCGGGCGGATCGTCGTGCCGCTTGCGAGCCGGGAGACCAGCGGCGCGCGGAAGGAGCGTGCC
>JAAZEB010000350.1 GCA_012512505.1 Armatimonadota bacterium
CGTCTGGGGCGTAGATCACGTTGCCCCACATGTTGAAGCAGTTCACCAGGTGGCCCAGGCGCGTGCCGGCGGCATGGGCGCCCACGGTAGTGCCGTGCAGGCCACGCTCGCACTCGGCGAAGCCGTTCGGCAGCAGGCGCCCATAGCGGAGGATCTCTCCCTCCAGGTAGAGGTCACCTTTCTCCGGCCAGCCCTCGGTGCTCTCCTGGACGCGGACCTCGGTGGCCTTGTCGGCGAGCGCCTCGGCCAGGGTGGCGTGTCGGTCCTGCAGGAGGCGCGGGTCCGCCTTGGGGCAGACGTAGGGGTCGTGCATCCCGCCCCAGCCGACCATCGCCTGCATCGAGTGCAGGCCAAGCTGCAGGCCGGCGGCGTGGATCTTGTCGGCCACCCGCTTCAGCCCCTCGAGCCCGTTGGGGAAGAGGGTTTTGTTGATCGTGTAGCTCGGCATGGAGGCCCAGGGGTAGATCTCGATGCAGCCGAAGCCGCCCCGGGCAAACTCGATCACCGGATCGGCGTTGGCCTCCCCCAGGTTGTGAACCATCAGGTAGGAGGCAAAGCGCTCCTTCGCCTTCTTGATCCAGACGCCGTTCAGCATTGGGTGGGGAAGACCCTCGGCCAGCTCCACCGCGCCGATGGCGTCGAGGAGTGCCTCGGCGGGATCTGGGCCACCGGTCGGTGTGCCGAGGAGGGCAAACTTCTCGCCCTTCATCCCGTACTGGCGGTAGACGCGCGCGTACAGGTGCGCCTGTGCCTGGTCGGCGCCGGCAGAGTCCACCTCCGGGCTGCAGGCAAGCAGGCAGGCGCCGAACTGCGCGTTCCAGGCGGCGTTCACCAGCGTGCCGACGTTCTCCCGGATCTCCAGGCGCAGGTTGGCAAGCTGCACCCAGTCCACCTCGGCCCCGGCAACGTCGGCGACGGTGAACCGGAAGTAGCGCGGTTGGATGGCGAGGTCCAGCTTCACCGTCAGGCCCGACTCCCCGAAGGTGACGACCAGCGTCTCGCCCTCGAGGCTGGCGCCGGTGGCGGGCCACGACTGGTTGCCGCGCCCGGCGATCATCACCGGGAAGCCGGGGGTGCAGTACTCCTTGCCGGTGGCCCGGTCGACGAACGAGCGGTTCTGGCCGTCGCTGCCAATCGTGTAGCGACAGACTTCGTTCTCCAGCACGATTGCCTCACCAGCCATCCGCGGGGCTCTCCTTTCTTTGGCTGCCCCGGCGGGGAGCGACGCCATCGCCAGCAGGATGAAGACTGCTCCCACGGCCGCCGGGGGCAGTGAACGCGCGCGCGCGTGCAGGTGCCGCCAGGGGTGCATCGGTGGTCTCCTTTCGCCTCTTCAGAAAAGGATGGTCCGGGCGTCAGGCCGCCGTTGCCTCAGAGCTTCCCGCAGCAGCGGCGCTTTCCTTCCCGTTTGTGCGCGCGCCGCCTCTTGACAAACCGCCTGCCGGCCTGTATACTACCGCACGACAACCGCATAGCGACAGCGCAGGTCCCCGGTCGGCACCGCTGGCCGGGCGAAATGGGGAAGTCCGGTGCAATTCCGGCGCAGTCCCGCTACTGTGAGGGCCAAGGCCCAAGCCAGATACCCAGCCTGCGACTGGTCATTCAGCCCTTCGCGAGAGAGGCGCTGGTGACACAGCAGCAGTTTGCGATCTCGGCCTGCCGATTGGCGCCTGGGCCAAGGCTCACTGTCGGTCGAGCAGCGGAGGTCGCCGACGCTCCTGGGTTGCCCTCATCTTCGGCTGAAGGTGGGGGTTTCGTGCTTTTGGCCGCACCCGCACTGCCCCTTGGCGAAGGCAAGCCGACGCGCGCGGCCGCAACTCCCCTCCCGGGCAACGCGATCTGCCCCCCCCGGCCTGGGTAGCCCGCGACCGCGGGCGCGGCAGGGAATCCGTTCGCATGAGGAGGAGAGCATCGATGCATGCTGCAGCCCGCCCGCGCGGCCGAAGCGCCGGCTCCGCCCCGCTTCGTCTGCGCCGCTTCCGTCCGGCCCTGGCCGGGTGGCCGGTCATCTTGCTGGCCGGCGCCTGCCTGGCGCCCGTACCCGCTTTTCCCCAGGCTGAGGAGGAGACCCCAGAGGCCGAGGTGGTCGTCACCGCCGCGCGCCGGCGCCAGCCGAAGGAGACCGCCTCGGCGCCGGTGGCAGTGATCACTGCCGCGGAGATTGCCGCCGCCGGGGCAAGCACCGCCGCCGAGGCACTGCGTGACGTTCCCGGCCTGCACATCCCCCGGCAGGGCGCGCTGGGGGCGACGTCGGTTCCGAGCCTGCGTGGTTCCAGCGGCGGCCAGGTGCTGGTGCTCATTGATGGCCGGCGCGCCAACAACCCCCAGAACGGCGAGACTGACCTCTCCGACATTCCCACCGCCAACATCGAGCGCATCGAGGTGGTGCGCGGCGGTGCCTCGGCCCTCTACGGCTCCGATGCCGTGGGCGGCGTGATCAACATCATCACCAAGACGCCCACCGATGTGCCGGAGACGCGCCTGCTGCAAGGCTATGGCTCCTTCAACACGCAAACGCTGAGCGGCAGCCACTCGGCCAGCACCGGCCGCTTCCGCTACAGCCTCACCGGGCAGCGAGTGCGCTCGACCAACGACTTTCGCTACTTCGACCCGACCGCCGGGCAGCACCAGGAGCGAGTGAATTCCGGCTACGAGGCGTGGGACGTTACCGGCAAGGTGATCGCCGACCTCGGCGCCCGCCGCCGCCTCACCTTCTCCGCCGAGTACGGCGAGGGCGACAAGGAGGTCCCCGGGGCCACCTCCTGGCCCACCCCGCGCGCCCATCAGCGAGACCGGCGCACGCTGCTTGACCTGCACTACCAGATGCCCACCGGCCCCCAGGGCGACCTGGAAGTCCGCATCTACCGCGTTGCCCACCGCAACACCTACACCGATCCCGACACCTTCCCGGCGCCCACCGATGCCCGCCACCGCACCACCGTCGACGTGGTGGAGGCGCTGGGGCACCACCGCCCGGTGGCCGGTCACGACCTTACCTACGGCTATGAGTTTCGCAACCAGCACCTGGACAGCAACACCGTGGGCCGCCGTTCGCGAGTGACGAACGCGGCGTACGTGCAGGATCAG
>JAAZEB010000351.1 GCA_012512505.1 Armatimonadota bacterium
CCATGATCCGCACGTTGGCCTGGTGGGGCACCAGCAGGTCGATGTCGCACGGCGCCAGCCCCGCCTTGCCGATGACCTCCACCGTGGCGTCGGCCATGGCACGCACCCCGAACTTGAACACCTCGTTGCCGGCCATGCGGATGTAGTGCTCGCGGGCGGCGACCGTCTCCGGCGACGCCGGCCGGCGCGAGCCCCCGGCGTCGATGCGCAGCAGGGAGGCGCCGGTGCCGTCGCCCCCGAGGGTGAAGGAGAGGAAGCCGCTCCCCTCGGGCACGGGGCCCAGCACCGCCGCGCCGGCGCCGTCACCAAAAAGGACGCAGGTGGTGCGGTCGGTCCAGTCGGTCAGGCGCGATAGCGCGTCGGCACCGATCACCATCACATGGCGGTAGAGGCCGGTGGCGATGAACTGCGCCCCGACGGCCAGGCCATAGACAAAGCCGGAGCAGCCGGCGCTCAGGTCGAAGCCGGGCGTGTTCGCGCCGCCGAGCTGTGCCTGCACCACGTTGGCGGTGGCCGGGAACGGCATATCGGGGCTGATGGTGGCCACCAGGATCAGGTCCAGGTCGGCGGGCGTCAGGTGGGCATCGGCCAGCGCGCGCTGCGCGGCCTTAGTTGCCAGATCGGACGTTGCTTCCCCGTCGGCAACGATGTGCCGCTCGCGGATGCCGGTGCGCGTGACGATCCACTCGTCGGAGGTATCGACCATGCGCTCGAGGTCGGCGTTAGTGAGCACCCGCTCGGGCAGGTAGCTGCCCAGCCCAATGATGCCCACGGAGGTTAGGCTGCGTGTCATTCCGTGTACCGTCTCAGGTTTTCGCATGGAGTGGTGGTGCCGCCGCCGTGCCGGCTCGCGCGGGCACGGTTGCCAGCCGGGGCTGGCAAGCGGCGCGGCACTGCCTTTTTGGCCTAAGCCGACAGCAGGCCGCGCTCGGCGAGGGCGCTGTCAATGCGCTGCACCACGTTTTGTTCTACGGCGACCTGGGCGGCGCGGATCGCATTGGCCACCGCCTTCGCGCGCGAGCGGCCGTGCCCAATGGCGCACACCCCGCGAATGCCGAGCAGAGGAGCCCCCCCGTACTCGGAATAATCGAGCATCTTCACCAGGCGCGCACGCGTCGGGGCGTCCTCAATCGAATCGAGGAGCATCTCTGCCAGGCCCTCGGCCACCTTCAAGATCGTGTTGCCGACGAACCCATCGCAGACCACGACGTCGACGTCACCGTAGAAGAGGTCTTTGCCGTCTACATTGCCGACGAAGTTCAAGCCGGCGCGCTGCAGCAGGGGGAACGTTGCTTTCACCAGCTCGTTCCCCTTGGAGGGCTCCTCGCCGATGCTGAAGAGCCCTACTTTGGGCGATTGCACGCCGAGAATGCGCTCGGCGTAGATCGAGCCCATCACCGCGAACTGCACCAGATTTTTCGGCTCGCAGTCCACCGTGGCCCCGGCATCGAGGATCACCGCCTGCCCGCGCCGGGTCGGCATCGGCGAGGCAATCGTCGGCCGGCTGATCCCCTCGATGCGGCCGATGCGCATCGCGCCGACCACCATCGCTGCTCCGGTGTGGCCGACCGCCACCATGGCATCCGCCTCGCCGGAGCGCACCAGGTCGCCCGCCACCACGATGGAGGCGTTCGGCTTGGTGCGCACCGCCGCCGCCGGCGACGCGTGCATGTCGATCGTCTCCGGGGCGTGCCGAATCTCAACGCCAGGAGGGATGGGCGCCAGGCGCTCCAACTCCGCGCTCAGGCGTTCCTGGTCGCCTACCAGGATGACCGTTGTCCCCTCCAGTGATTGGGCAGCCTGAACCGCGCCCTTCACCAACTCGTGTGGGGCGCGATCTCCGCCCATGGCGTCGATGGCGATCCGCATTGTGACTCCCAGCGGCAGTCTGTTGCCCGCCCCCACGGGGCAGGGCCGCACCGGCCGAAGCACACCCGGTGCTGTGTCAAGAACGAACTAACCGAAACGCCAGTCGTAACCGGTCACCGGCACCAAAACGACCGGTCGGGCAGACTAACGGCAGCGGCGACAAAACCCGTCGCCCGCGTGCTCCGTGGTGCCTCCGGCACGTTGGCCCTTGTCCGGAGTGCGGCCATTCCTGGCCGCCAGGAACGGGGCAACAAACTGCCGCACTCCGAACCGTGGTGCTGGTGCCGGAGGCACCCCTTGGGTTTGTCAGCGAACCCCCAGGGCTTCTCGCCGGACGCCGGGGGCGTACTGCCACGCCCGGGGGTCGCTGCACAGCGGGTGCCGTGGTTCGCGGTTAGGTCCTCAGCCCCTATCCTCTGCCTTCACCGTGAGGACCAGGCGGTCGTTGTAGTAGCCGCAGTTCCGGCAGACGCGATGCGCCAGGCGTGGCGCGCGGCAGCGCGGGCAGGTGGAGATCTCGGGCAGCTTCAGCTTCCAATGGGTGCGCCGCGAATCGCGGTTGGATTTGGAGGTCTTCCTTTTTGGTAGCGCCACAACGGGCTCCTTTCCAGCCAACAAACACAATAGTTGGTCAACGGATGGGAGGGGCTGCCGGGCTTGCTGCCGGCCGCCCCTTGTTACTCCTCGCTCTCGTCCAGGAGCGCCTTCAGGCCGGCCAGGCGCTCATCGATCTCCGGTGGCGGACAGGTACACGGCCCCTCGTTCAGATTCTTGCCGCAACCGGGGCAGATCCCCTGGCAGGCGGCATCGCACACCGGGGCAGTGGGCACTGCCAGCGACAGGTGCTGCCGCGCCAGCTCGCCCACGTCCAGGTGGTAGCCCTCGAGAATGGTGGAAACCGGCTCCCCCTCGATCTCCCAGTGCGGCACACCGCGGGCGTCGAAGGTGGGCAGCGGGAACTCTTCCTCGATGCGGGCGCTCACCGGCACCAGCACTTCCTTCAGGCACCGCGAGCATTCCACCTGGACTGTCGCCGCCAGGTCGCCGCGCACCAACAGGTGGCGGCCGGTGTTGGTCAGCGTCAGCGTGCCGCTGACCGGGCCCTGGCAGGTAAAGTCGGCCTCCGCCGGGCAGGGCATCGTGATCGGCACGGTGGCCTGCTGCCCGACCCGGTGGATGATCTCCGAGATCTCAAGCTTCATCGCGCGATTTCCGATCTCCGACTTGCGATCTCCGATTGGTGGCACCTGCGCGCCGGCCGTCGGGCGCAATCCAGAATCGAAATCGCCAATCGCAAATCTCAGGCGTTCACGACCTCAACGGTCTCGCGGGCGATCACCAGCTCCTCGTTCGTCGGGATGACGAAGGCGCGCACGCGCGAGCCGGGGGCGGAAACCTCACGCTCGCCCGATCCCGCCGCGTTGCGGACGGCATCCAGGCGCAGGCCGAGGTAACCGAGGTGAGAGCAAACCTGCGCTCGCACCTGGGGATCGTGCTCGCCGATCCCTCCCGTAAAGACGATGGCGTCCACACCGCACATCGCGGCGGCATAGGCGCCGATGTACTTTACTATCCGATAGCAGAAAATGTCAAACGCCAACTGCGCGCGCGAGTCGCCCGCATCCATCCGCGCGTGGATGTCGCGCATGTCGTTGCTTTCGCCCGACAGGCCGAGCAAGCCACTCTTCTTGTTGAGCGCGTTCATCACCGCGTCGGCGGAGGTCCCGGTACGCTCGACGATGTAGGGCACGATGGCCGGGTCCAGGTCGCCAGAGCGCGTGCCCATCACCAGGCCCTCGGCCGGGGTGAACCCCATGCTGGTATCGATGGAGATCCCCCCGCGCACGGCGCTCATGCTGCAGCCGTTGCCCAGGTGGCAGGTGATCACCCGTGCCTGCGTCCGATCCAGCCCCTGTCGCGCCAGCGTGTCCAGGGCGCGCTCGCTCACGTACTTGTGCGAGGTGCCGTGGAAGCCGTAGCGGCGCACGCCGTACTCCTCGTACCAGGCGTAAGGCACGGCGTAGAGGTATGCCTCGCGCGGCATCGTCTGGTGGAAGGCGGTGTCGAAGACGGCCACCTGCGGCGTGCCCGGCATGAGCTGCCGGCAAGCGCGGATGCCGACCAGGTTGGGCGGGTTGTGCAGCGGCGCCAACTGGGCACACGCGTCAATCGCCCCTTCCACCTCCGGCGTGATCAGCGCCGCCGCCGAGAAGCGTTCGCCGCCATGCACCACGCGATGTCCCACCGCGGTGATCTCTCCCAGCGAGGAGATCACCCCATGCTGCGGGTCAGTGAGCGCCTCGGCAACGCGCGCCAGCGCCGTCGCGTGGTCTGGCAGCGTCACCGGCGTGCGCGAGGCTTCCCGGCCGGTTGGGCGGTAGTCGAGGGTGGCCTCAGTGCCGCCGCGCTCGCCGATGCGGTCTGCCGTGCCGCGCGCCCGCACCGACTCGTCGGTCATGTCAAAGAGCTGGAACTTCAGGGATGAACTGCCCGAGTTGATGACTAGGACAAGCACTATCGCCCTTCTTCCTCCGCGCGCTCGTTGGACGGCTGCCGCTGTTCTTCCAACCGCTCGCGACCGCGCTCGATCGTGTTCAGGATCTTCCCGACAAAGGAGTTCATGCCGGCCAGCACCTCGAGGGCGTAGTCATCGGCGCCGCGGCGCACGTCGCGCGAGTAGTCATCGGCGCTGCGCCGCACTTCGCGGGCGTAGGCCTCCGCCTCCGCGCGGATGCGGGCGCTCTCCTGCTCTGCCTGCGCGAGCAGTGCCTGCGCCTTCTCGTTGGCCAGGCGGGTGATCTCACTTTGCCCCACCAGCAGCGACGCCTGGTTGCGCGCGTCCTCCACTAGCCGTGCCGCCTCCTCGCGCGCATCGGTGAGGATGCGATCCTGATCCGACTGCACCTTTCGTGCCTGGCGCACCTCATCCGGCAGCGAGGCGCGGATCTTCTGCGTGATCGTGTAGAAGGCGTCCAGGTCCACCCCCCACGCACGGTTGAGTAGCACCCGGGGTTCTTCTACCAGATCTTCGAGGCGATCTAGCAGCTTAAGTACATCATTGCCTCGGTAGTCGTCAGACATCGAAGATCCCGCCTCCTGCGTTGCGCCCCGCTAAGCGGCGCCCTGCGCCTGGTGCTCACGCAGGCGGCGCAGCACGCCGGCGGGCACGAACTCGGACACGTCTCCACCCAGCCGGGCGATCTCTTTCACCAGGCTGGAGCTGAGGAACGAGTAGTGGCTGGCCGTGGTTAGGAACACTGTTTCCACCCCGGGGTTCAACTTCCGGTTCATCTGGGCCATCTGGAACTCGAACTCGAAATCGGACACCGCCCTCAGGCCCTTGACGATCACCGGGGCCCCTACCTGGGCGGCGAACTCTACCAGCAGGCCGGTGAAGCAGGTCACCTCCACGTTGTCCAGGTGCTGGCAGCTCTCGCGAATCATCTCCACCCGCTCTTCCATCGTGAAGGTCGGGTGTTTTGCCGGATTGACCGCGACCGCCACCACCACCGAGTTGAAGGTGGTGGCCGCACGCTCGATCACGTCAAGGTGCCCGTTGGTCACCGGGTCGAACGTGCCCGGGTAGATTGCTCTCACTCTGTTTCCACCTTGTAGAACGACAACTGCGTGTCGCCATAAACGCGCTCTGATTGCCGGCGCAGCGAGCCCGACACCTCCGGCAGCGGCACGCGCCGCGAGTGTTGGATCGTCACCAGCGCGTCCGGGGCCAGCAGCGTCGGCACCGCCGCGAGGGCCGCCAGCACCGCGCGGGGAGCCTCTCCGTCCTCGTAGGGAGGATCGGCGAACACCAAATCGAACGTCTCGCCCTGCTGCGCCAGCAGGGCCGGGGCGGCGAGGGCATCACCCAGCCGCACGGCCACGGCGTCATCGGGGAGGTCGCCCAACATACGAAGGTTCTCCCTGATGACGGCCACTCCCTGCCGGCTCTTCTCCACGAACACGCACCGGGCCGCTCCCCGGCTGAGCGCCTCGATCCCGACGGCGCCGGTACCGGCATACAGATCCAGGAAGCGGGCATCTACAACTCGCGCCCCGACGATGGCGAACCAGCTCTCGCGCACGCGGTCGGTTGTTGGACGCACGCCCGGGCCACGAAACGACTTCAGCACGCGGCCCCGGGCCGATCCGGCAATGATGCGCATTTCAGCCCACCGTCACGGGGTTGACGTGCAGCGGCTCGCCCAGCGTCTCACGCAGGCCGGCGTGCTCCGGCCGCCGCAGCTCCGGATCCTCGGCCAGGAGGGCGAACGCCGCGGTGCGTGCCGTTTCCAGCTCGCGCGCGTCGCGCAGCACGTTGGCCACCCGCAGGCTGCCCAGCGCGTCGAAACCGTGCTGCCGGGTACCGTACAGCTCCCCCGGCCCGCGGATCTGCAGGTCTTCCTCGGCGATCTGGAAGCCGTCGGTGGTCTCCACCATCACTTTCATCCGCCGCTGGCCGTCACTGAGGCTCTGCCCATCCATCGTCGCCAGCGTGTACGGGTTGTGCTTCGGGTCGGTCACCAACAGGCAGTGCGACTTCTCCGCGCCGCGACCGACGCGTCCGCGCAACTGGTGCAACTGTGCTAGCCCGAAGCGGTCGGCATCCTCGATCACGATCACCGTGGCGTTCGGCACGTCCACCCCAACCTCAATCACGGTGGTGGCGACGAGCGCCTGCAGCGCGCCGGTCCGGAACGCGGCCATGGTTGCCGCGCGCTCCGCGGTCTTCATGCGCCCGTGCAGCAGGCCGATCTGGAACTCCGGGAAGGCGTCGCGCAGCACGTCTGCCTTCTGCACCGCTGCCTCGGCGTAAAGCGCGTCCGACTCCTCGATCAGGGGGCAGACGTAGTAGACTTGCCGGCCGGCGGCCATCTGCTCGCGCAGGAACTCAAAAAGGATGTCGCGATCGTGCGCGGCGAACCACTGCGTGTTTACCGGCTGCCGGCCGGGCGGCAGTTGGTCAATGACGGACAGGTCCAGGTCGCCGTAAAGGGTGAGCGCCAGCGTGCGCGGGATCGGCGTGGCGGTCATCACCAGCAGGTCGGGAGTGGCGCCGGCCGCGCCCTTCTGCCACAGCGTTTGCCGCTGCATCACCCCGAAGCGGTGCTGTTCGTCCACGATCGCCAGGCCGAGGCGGGCGAAGGCGACGTCCTCCTGGATGAGCGCGTGGGTGCCCACCGCCAGGGCGGTTTCGCCAGCACGGATCCGGGCGCGCGCCGCCTCGCGCTCCCGCTCGCCCATGCTTCCGGTGAGAAGGTCCACCTTCACTCCCCGGGCGGCGAAGAGCCGCTCCAGGGTGAGGTAATGCTGTTCGGCCAGGATCTCGGTGGGCGCCATCATCGCCACCTGATAGCCGTTGCGGATGGCGATCAGCGCGGCCGCGGCGGCCACCGCCGTCTTACCGGAGCCCACATCGCCTTGCAGGAGGCGGTGCATCGGCCGCTCGGCCTGCATGTCGGCGCTGATCTCGGCCACCACGCGCTGCTGTGCCGGCGTGAGCTGGAAGGGGAGAAGCTCCTCCACCTCCGCGGTGATCGCCGGGGTGAGGCCAAAGGCGATTCCTCGCCGGCTCTCATCCGCTGCCTTGCCGAGCGCCAACCGGAGCTGCAGGCGGAAAAACTCCTCGAACACCAGCCGGCGCTGCGCCGCGTCGCGCGCCTCCCAGGTTTCCGGGAAGTGGATGTCGCGCAGGGCCGTCGCCAGATCCACCAGCGCGTATTCCGCCCGCAGCGCCGGGGGCAGCCGGTCTGGCAGGCCGCTGAGCGCCGGCTGCAGGGCGAACAGCACGTTGCGCACTACCGGCTGGCTGAGACCCTCCGTCAGCGGGTAGATCGGCACGATCCGGCCCATGCCGGCCAGGTCCTCCCCGGTGACCACTTCGCACTCGGGGTTCTGCAACTGCACCGCGCCGTAGCGCCGCTCTACCTTGCCATGCGCCACCAGCCGCGTGCCGGCCGGGTAACGGTTCTGCAGATAGGGCTGGTTGTACCAGGTGAGTTGCGCCGACCCACTGTCGTCGACCAGGATGACCCGGGTGATGGCCAGGCCGCGCCGGCGTTCGGTGTAGGCCCCGGTGACCCGTCCGGAAATCGTCTCGGTGGCTCCCTGCGTGAGCAGGCGGATCGGCCGAAACTGGCGCCGATCCTCGTAGCGGCGCGGCAGGTGCCAGATGAGGTCGCGAACCGTCTCCACGCCCAGCCGGCGGAACGCCTCGGCACGCCGGGGGCCCACTCCCTTCAGGTATTGCACCGGGGCATCCAGATCGAACCCGGTGCGTTTGGCCGGCGGCGCGGGTCGGGCCTGCCGTGCATCTACCGCTCGACCGGGGGGCTTTCGCTCCACCGGAGGCAACTCCCTTCGAGAAACCCCCTTATTATACTGGCGGCTGCTCCCCTTGTCAAGGCACGGATCCACCGGCAAAAGCCTAGGACTCGGGGGTGCGTTCCGGCTACGGCGGCCGTAGTGCGGGTCGCTGATTGGTCACACCTAGCCATAGCCGGTCTCTGCGCTTCCGGCAGCGGCGGGTGCCTGGCGGCGGCGGTTGGGGATCCGGCGCGGTGCCGCGGGGTGCCTTTGGCAGGAGGCATCGCCCCGGAGGCTGTAGAACGAGAGCCTGGCAGGCGCGCCGGCTGTCTGATCGTAGCCCGGGCGCTGCCGGCCTTGGGGAAAGGACAAGAGGATGTTCCAGCCAAAGCTGGGGGTCTCGCTGCACACGGTGGGCAAGGCGCCGACCGAGGCGCTGCTGCAGGCGCTCGCGGAGTCGCGGGTGAGCACGCTTGAGCTGTTCCCTACCCTGTTTGAGGGGGAGGACGCGGCGAACGCGAAAGCGGCGCTGCAGGCGGTGTTGCGCCGCCATGAGATTCGGGTGGCGACGATCCATGCGCCGTTCGGGGGGCACTACGATCCCTCCCTCCTGGAGGAGGGGGCGCGCCGGGAGGCCGTGGCGGCACTGGCGCCGGCGTTTGCGCTGGCGGCGGAGTTCGACGCGCCGATGGTGGTGCTGCACGCCAGCGCCGAGCCGATCACCCCGGAGGAGCGCCCGCGGCGCCTGGCGCAGGCGCGCGCCTCTCTGGCTGAGATCGGCCGCTGGTGCCAGGAGTCTGGCCGACGGGTCGCGGTGGAGCTGCTGCCGCGCTCCTGTCTGGGAAACACGGTGGACGAACTCCTGGCGCTGCTGGAAGGCCTCCCCGAGGAGACGTTCGGGGTGTGCCTCGACACCAACCACGGCATGGCGCAGTATGCCCGCCTGGCCGACGACATCCGCCGCCTGGGGCCGCGACTGATCACCACCCACCTCTCCGACTACGACGGCGTGGATGAGAAGCACTGGCTGCCGGGCCGGGGCGTGGTGGACTGGCGGGCGGTGATGGCGGCGCTGCAGGAGATCGGGTACACCGGGCCGATGAACTACGAGTCGCTGCTCGACGGCGAGGCGCCGTCGGAGCGTCTCCGTTCCCTGGAGAGCAATTTCGCCTGGCTGTGCAGCCTCCTGCCGTAGGGGGCACCTCCTACGCGACGCGGCTTCTCAGACCGCTGAAGCCCGATTGCTCGGGCACTCCGGCCAGTTGCCTGGGAGAGTAGCGGAGTGCCGCAGCCATGCGGCTTCCTAACAGTGTGAAGCCCGATTGCTCGGGCACTCCGGCTAGTTGCCTGGGAGAGTACCGGAGTGCCGCAGCGATGCGGCTTCCTAACAGTGTGAAGCCCGATTGCTCGGGCACTCCGGCCATCCCTCCTGGAGGAGTAACATTTCCCCGGCGTCGGACGCCTCCTACGCCGGCCGGCGAGACGCCGGCGATCCGGCCCATCGGCGTCGGAGACTCCTCCTACGCCTGGCGAATGGACACCGGGGGCTGCTCCGCGAGGGTGAGGGGAGGACGGACTATGGATCGCCGGTTGCTCGTGCTCGCGGCGCTGCTGGCGGCGGCGCCGGCCGGGGCCGCCAACCTGCTGCCGAACCCGGGCCTGGAGGGTCGCAACCCCCAAACCGGATTGCCCGAGGGGTGGACCCTCGTGGCCGGCCAGGGGGTGCAAATCTGCACAGAGCGGCCGCGCCAGGGTCGGCAGTGCGTCCGCTTCCACGACGAGAGCCCCGAGGAGGGGATCTCGCTCGAGTCGCGGCGGCTGCCATGCGACCCAGGGTGGCGCTACACGGCCTCGGCCTGGGTGCGCACCCCGGACCGCTGCCAGCCGGGCCTCTACCTGCAGTTCCACGATGAGAGCGGCAGGCGCATCGCTGAGCAGCACGTGCGGGCGGAGGGCCCCTGCCCGAAGTGGACGCGCCTGCAGGTGAGTTTCCCCACGCCCGCGGATGCGACGGCGGTTTCCGTGCTCCTCTACGCTTACATCGGTGACGTGGGCCGCTTCGACTGCGACGACGTGGCGCTGGTGGCGCGCAAGGCGCCGGGCGCCGGGAGGAAGCCGATGGTGGTGGCAAGCGCCGCAAAGGGAGAGAAGAAGACGCCGGTGACGATCGACGACCGGCTACAGCTCTTCGTCGACCGCTACCTGATCGACGCGCTGGCCGGCGCGGAGCTGCGCCTGCACTCGCCACAGCCCCGCGAGGTGGCGATCCCGTTCGACCGGCCTTGGGAAGGGCCGGTCAGCTTCTATGTGACGGTGCGCGTCGATGGCGACACCTACCGGGCCTACTACCGCGGTCAGCCAGGCGTGGGGCACCCGGAGGTCACCTGCTACGCCGAGAGCAAGGACGGCATCGTCTGGACGAAGCCGGCGTTGGGCCTCTACGAGTTCCAGGGCTCCACCGAGAACAACATCCTCTGGATGGGGGAGGGCACCCACAACTTCACCCCCTTCCTCGACCAAAACCCGGCCGCGCGCCCGGAGGAGCGTTACAAGGCGCTGGCCGGCGGGCCGCTGATCGCGCTCTGCTCGCCGGATGGGATCCACTGGCGGAAGCTGCGCGACGAGCCGGTGATCACCCAGGGCGCCTTCGACTCGCAGAACCTCGCCTTCTGGGATAGCGCCCGCGGCCGCTACGCCGCCTACTTCCGTGGCTTCCGCGACGACGTGCGCGCCGTGCTCACCGCCACCTCGACCGATTTCCTCAACTGGACGGAGCCGGAGTGGATCGACCTGGGCGATAGCCGGCCGGAGCACTTCTACACCAACGCCACCACCCCCTACTTCCGGGCGCCGGAGATCCTCCTCTGCTTCCCCAAACGCTTTGTGCCCGAGCGCACCTGGAACCCCGAGCACGGGCATCCGGGGCTCTCCGACGGCCTCTTCCTCACCAGCCGCGACGGGCGCCGTTTCGACCGCACCTTCCTCGAGGCGTTCATCCGGCCCGGGCCCGACCCGGAGAACTGGACCGAACGCAACATCGGCATCGCCTATGGGGTGGTGCCCACGGGGCCGGGCGAGATCTCGCTCTACTGGGTGGAGCATTACCGTCATCCCACCTGCCGGCTGCGGCGGGGCGTGCTGCGCACCGACGGCTTTGTCTCCCTCCACGCCGGCTACGCCGGAGGGGAAGCGCTGACGCGGCCGCTCCTTTTTGCCGGCAAGGAGTTGGTGCTCAACTTCGCCACCTCCGCGGCGGGCAGCGTGCGGGTGGAGCTTCAGGACGAGAAGGGGAAGCCGCTCCCTGGCTTCTCGCTGGCGGAGTGCCCGGCGATCTACGGCGATGAGCTGGAGCGGGTGGTGCGCTGGCGCGATGGCGCCGACGTGAGTTCCCTGGCTGGCCGGCGCGTGCGCCTGCGCTTCCGCCTCCAGGACGCGGATCTCTACTCGTTCCGTTTCCGTGGCTGAGTGGGGTGGCCGACGCGGCGGCACTGCGCGGCGCCAGCACGCCGGGCATCCCTCGCTCTTTGGGGGAGGGGTGCCCGGCGGTCACACGTTGGGGAAGCGGTCCTTGCGCAGCGGCTTGATCAGCTTGTGGCCGGCATCGACGCCGAGGCGTTCCTTGCGTTGCTGCAGGGCGTGAATGCCCTCCATCACGAAGCGGGCGGCCTCCTCCTCGTCGTCGGTCACGCGCAGGAGGTCCAGGTCTCCGGGGCTGATGCACCCCTCGGCTTCCAGCATGGTGGTGCGCATCCAGTCGAGGAGGCCACCCCAGTAGTCGCGGCCGAAGAGGACGATCGGGAAGCTGCGCACCTTGCGGCACTGCACCAGGGTGGCCGCCTCGAAGAGCTCGTCCATGGTGCCGAAGCCACCGGGGAAAATCACGAACGCGGTGGCGTACTTCATGAAGACCATCTTGCGGCAGAAGAAGTAGTGGAACTGCAGGGCGAGATCCTGATAGGCGTTCCCCTCCTGCTCGAACGGCAGCTCGATGTTGCAGCCGACTGAAAGTCCGCCGCCCTCCTGTGCCCCGCGGTTGGCCGCCTCCATGATGCCCGGCCCGCCGCCGGAAATGATTGCCAGCCCCTGCCGCGCCAGGATCTCCGCCGTGATCTCGGCGGCGCGGTAGTAGCGGTGGTCGCGCTTAAGACGGGCCGATCCAAAGATGCAGGCGGCAACTCCCACCTTCGACATCGTCTCGAACGCCTGGACGAACTCGCTCATGATGCGGAAAACGCGCCAGGTATCCGTGGTCGTGAAGTCGGCCGCCTGCAGCGCCGACTCCAGGAGAATATAGTCGTCGGTCAAATGGCCGTTGCTGTTGCCATTGCCACTGCTGCTACCGGTTGTCATGCGGTACGATCCTGCCTTCCATTGGTGTGTCGTGGTGCCGACGCCTGCGGCACCGGGGGTGGCGGGCGCAGGAGGGGTCTCCGACCTGTCGTATACCCATAGGCGCCGGGGAGCGGCGGTCGGCGCGGGCCGGCAACCGAACCGGTTGCGCCTGCCCCCGACTCCCCCGGCTGGGCGGCGGGAGGCTCCGGGGGCGCTCCGCGGGCGCGGTGTTGTGATTATCGGCACCGCCGCGGGGTTTCTCAAGGGTGCCACGGCGTGCGCTGCCAACCCTCGTAGGAGCAAAGACTCTCGGCTGCGGCCGCCGGTTCCGCCCTCCACCGCGGGCATTCCTACCGTGACTGTTCGCGGAGCGGGTCTAGCGGCGCCGGGGTAGTCTGATCGGCTGGCGTCGCGGCCGGTAGTGGTGCCGAGGGCGACGCCTCGGCCATCAACTCGCGCACCCAGGCCGCTGCCTCCTCCGCGGAGAGCTGCCCCGCCGCGTAACGCGCGCACAGCGCGTCCAGATCCATCCGCCAGACCCGGTGCCGCCGGCCGGCCAGGCGCGCGCGCGTGGCCGGAAGCATCTCCAGGCCCGGGGCGTTGCCACAGCAGAGCAGGGTGATGGCTGCCTCGCCAATGGCGTCCGCCATATTGGCCGTCCAGCGGTCTGCCTCCGCCGCCGGCAGACCAGCGGGCAGCACCAGCCATACCTGCGCGGCCCGGCGCAACGCCGCCCGGCACAAATCCTCCGGCGCCGCCCCTGGCGTGCCCACCAGGTGAAGCAGCCGCAGCCGCCGCGGCCCTGGCACCGCCGCCCCGAGTTCCACCCGGTAAGTGCTCGACTGGCCGGGTGTCGCCGCCGGTTGGTGCAGCCGCTGCCACAGATCGTAGGCCAGGTCATCCAGCACCGTGCCGCCCTGGCTAGGGTCGGCAAGCTGCGCGTGCGCGGCAAGGTGACCGAAGAGAGCGTACAAGCGGCCCGACTCCGCTGGCCTCGGGCTGGCGACCGCCACCTCGGCCGGCGCCACGGCCCGCCGGCTCGCTTGCAAGTAACGGAACCAGGCTGGCACCCCCCGCAGTACCGCTCGCAGTGGCACCCCGCCCGTCGCGGATGGCACGAACAGACACGGCAGGATACAGAGGCTGAAGAAAGCCCATGTCAGGAGCATCTGGAGGGGTTGGGTGTCCTCCCTCCAGGTACTGGCAAGCCACATACTCCAGGCCGGCAGTATTGCCCAGGCGCGCGATATGTCGGGCCCCGACAGGTGCGACTGATGCCGCCGTGCCTCCCCGGTAGCCCAGAACTGCCGGCGCAGGGGGCCCTGCCGCAGGGTGATCAAGACTGCACGAGCAACCCGCGCCTCGATCCACTGGTGCCGGAGGCGCGACTGGCCCGACGCGGCGGGGCCGCCACTTCCCGCCTGGGCACGCCGGCGGAGGCTGCCGCATACCTCTTGCACCCGGCGCCGCACCGCCGCGCCCAGGCCGGGCACTGCCTCCAGCCTTGCCGCCAGTTCATCGACGGTCTCTGCCACCACTGCCAGGTGCTCGGTCTCAGAGCGCCAGGCGCGTTTCAGGATGCTCTGGATGCTTGCGGCCTCGGCCCCCTCGGAGAACGCCTCGAACTTGTGCCGCTCGTGCCGGTAGGTATAGACCACCTCCTCGTAGCTCACTAGGTCCTCGGGGATGACGCGCTCGCCACAGTAGCAGGGCACCTCTCCCCTGCCGCCACAACCACTGCAGGGGAGGGATCCCTGCGGGGAGCGGCCGGTGCCGCCGCAACCGCCGCAGCGCCGCCGGCCAGCGCCGTGGCAGAGCTCGCATTGGCCAACCACGCGCGTTTCCCGCAGCGGGAACGCCTCCTCGCCATCGACGAAACTGCCCTCCGGCGGCGGATGGGGATCGGGGGCATCGTACCAGCGGATGCGCCAGGCGGCCCCTCCTATGGCGTGCCGCCACCGGCGCTGGACCGTCTCCATCTGCAGGTCGGCCCGGATGTGGACGCCAACCAGCCGCTCGGTGGCGCAGATGCTCAGGTCATCCACCGCTGCTGGCCCGCCAATCAGCCAGCAGCGCCACGAGCGCCGGTAGCCCTCCAAGTAGTGCAGGAGCGCCAACACCGGGTCGATGCTCCCAGGCGTGCCCACCGGCTCTCCTTCCCCTCGCAGGCCCCCCAATGCAGGGGGGTGTTGGCCCCCCCCTTCCCCCCCAATACTGGGGGGGCTCCACTCGCCGCAGAATCAGTTCCCCCGAAATCGGGGGGATAGGGGGCTCTCCATCTCGCCCCCCCTTCCCCCCCAATACTGGGGGGGGCTCCACGCACTGCAGAATCAGTTCCCCCCGAAATCGGGGGATAGGGGGGCCCTCCATCTCGCCCCCCAGCCTGGGGGGCACCCACTCGCTGCAGAACCGGTTCCCCCCGGTTTCGGGGGGCTAGGGGGGCCAACCACTGTTCCCCCCGAAATCGGGGGGCTAGGGGGGCTATCTCTTTGCCCTCCCGCCGCCTCAGCGTGAGGTCGCTTTCTTCACCAACTCCTGAACGCGCTGCTGCAGTTCTGGCGGCTGCTGTTGCTTGGACGCGCGCAGCAAGGCCCGGGTGCGCCCGTGCCAGAGCGCCTCCAGGCACTCCAGCACCAGCCGGTGCGTTTCCGGGAAGGAGCAGCCCGGCCAGGGAGGGGCTTCCAGCAGCTCGGCGAGCGCGGTGGCAAACGCTTCGGGTCCAACGCGCCCCTCGCGCCTCTCCGGCGCCATCCGGGTGGCGGGATTGATCACCAGGCGGTCCCCCGGGCCGGGCCGGCCGCGGAGCCGGGCCAGGAGACCGCGCCGCCCGGCAGCCGGTGGCGCGGGCAAGAAGACGATCTCCTCGCGTCCCACCGCGTCGGCCGTGGTGCAGGCGGTGCAGGCGCGCGTTTGCCCGAGGCAGCCCGGCGGCAGCAGGGCGTAGATCAGGGTGAGGAGTTGGCGGGCTTCCGGGGTATCGGTGCTGAGGATGCAGATATCGCCGCCAAGTGCGCACCCGTGCGCCAGCCGCGCCACGAACGGCACGCCGAAACGGGCCACGACCGACTGCCAGCGGTCGCGCGAAGCGAGGATCCCCTCCCGGGCAATCGCCTCCGCCAGGGATGCCGCCGCTGCCTGGGCGCTGGCGCGCTCGCCCTCCAGGCGGGCCAGGGCAACGCCGACGGCCGCTACCTCCCGGCCCCAGCCGTTCTCCGGACACGGGCGGAGCAGCGCGACCCGCGCCGAGAGCACCGGTCGCCCCCACTCGTCCACGGCGCCGCCGTCGAAGACGTGGGAGATGCCAACACAGTCGCCAGCGGGGAAGAGCTTCAGCGCGCGGTAGACGGCGCCGGCGCGGAGGTCCAGCGGCAGGCTGCGCGGGAACGCCTCCGTGGTGACGGCAAGCGTCTCCGCTGCCGAGAGGGGAGACTCGCTGGCCGGCTTCGCCTGGAAGTCCAGGCACACCAGGCGCACGCCCGGATCCTCGTGACTGGCGGCCATCAGCGTTCCTCCGCGAAGCAAAGCGCCAGATCGGCCAGCAGCTCCTCCACGCCCTCGATGCGGTAGGAGAGGGAGCCATCGGCATCGCGGGTGCTGCCGGCGTAGGCAACGCAGTGCTCGTGACACTCGATCCCCTGGTGGCGCAGGCGGTTGAACAAGATGGAGTAGGCGGTGTGGATCAGGCTGCGCACCTGCGCCACCGGCAGACAGTGAATGTCCGCCTTGGTAAAGATGAAGAAGATCGGCTTGCCGCGCATGCTGGTGTTCATCTGGATGGCGGTCTCGATGCCGCGACAGAGGGGGGCCACCTGCTCGGCGAGGGCAGCGCGCAGGTGGTCCTCGCGCTCCGTTGGCGAGAGCGCCGCGAACTCCTCCCGCGTGCGCAGGCGCCGCGCCAGGTCTACCACCACCAGCAGCCCATCAGCGTTGACCACCAGGGAGAAGAACTGCCTCACGATCGGGTGGGCTAGTGGGCCGTCGGGCGTGGGGGTCTGGAGGACGTTGGTCACCTCCACCAGTTCACCGCCGGGGGTGTCGTGGCTGGAGATCACCAGGCGCACCGGCAGCTCGCGCTGCAGCCCGCCCCGGTTCAGCACCACGGTGTTTACCTGCAGCACCAGCGGCTGCTTCTGCACGCTGGCCGGGATCGGGGCGTTGCGCAGCATGAACGGGTCGATCTCGTAGAAGTAGCGGGCGGTCTCAACGCTTGGCTGGCCATAGCCGCTGTCAGAGAGGTAGCGTCCGATCCCCCACGCCAGGCAGGTCTTGCCGGCGCCGTTCACCCCCAGGATCGGCAGTCGCCGCGGCCGGGGCTGGCCCCACCGCCTGCGGATGCTCCAGAAGGACCTCACCACGCCCTCCTTTGTCATTCGTAGCGGCCGGCCTCACGCTGGTCCGCCTGGCCGCGGAGCAGTGCTCCTCCTGTTCCCCGGGCGCCGGCCGGCTCCTGCTGCCCCAATCAGCGCCGACCATTGCCGGGAGGGGCTGGCGTCGCCGGCGTGGAACCTGAGGCCGACGGGATGCCGCGCTCCCGCGCGATCGGCGGCAGGAGTTGGCCCCCGGCATCCCGAACAATGTCCCGTTCCTTTTCATTCCCTTTGTTTGGAGGCGGTTGCGATGAGTGGGCGGATGCAGGCAGTGCGCGCGGAGTTCGCGCGAGTGTTCGGCGGCGAATGCACCCTGGTGCGGGCGCCGGGGCGGGTGAACCTGATTGGCGAGCACACCGACTACAACGAGGGCTTCGTCTTCCCGGTGGCGATTGACCGCGAGGTGCGCTACGCCGTGGCTCCGCGTGACGACCGCCGGGTGGTCCTCCGCTCGCTCAACTTCAACGCGCAGGCCGAGTTCTCGCTGGACGACATCCAGCACGACGCGGAGCAGCGCTGGAGCAACTACGTGCGCGGCATTGCCTGGGCGCTGCAGGGGGCCGGCTACCCGCTGCGCGGCATGAACGCCGTCATCGAGGGAGACGTGCCCCTAGGCGCGGGCCTCAGCTCCTCCGCGGCGATGGAGGTGGCCGCGCTCCTCGCCTTCGAGGTGGCCGGCGGCTTTCAGGTCGAGCCGGTGCAGGCGGCGCTGCTGGCCCAGAAGTCGGAGAACCAGTTCGTCGGCCTCAACTGCGGCATCATGGACCAGTTCATCTCCCGTCTCGGGCGCAAGGGGCACGCGCTGCTGATCGACTGCCGCTCGCTCGACTATCAGGCGGTGCCGGTGGGCGGCGACGACGTGCGCATCGTGGTGGCCGACAGCAAGGTGGAGCGCGGCCTGGTCGACTCCGAGTACAACCGCCGCCGCTCCGAATGCGAGCGGGCGGTGGCGCTGCTCTCGGGGCGGCTGCCTGGTATCCGCGCCTTGCGCGACGTAACGCCGGAACAGCTTGCCGAGCACGCCGACGTGCTGGAAGGGGAGACGCTGCGCCGGGCTCGCCATGTGGTGAGCGAGAACGACCGCTGCCTGCGCAGCGTGGCGGCGCTTCGGGTCGGCGACGTGGCGGCGTTCGGCCGGCTGATGGACGAGTCGCACCAGAGCCTGCGCGACGACTACGCGGTGAGCTGCCGCGAGCTAGACCTGCTGGTGGAGGCGGCCCACGCCGTGCCGGGAGTGCTTGGCTCGCGCATGACGGGAGCCGGCTTTGGCGGCTGCACCGTGAGCCTGGTGCGGGCTGAGGCGGTGGCGCGCTTCCAGGCTGAGGTGGCGAGCGCCTACGAGCGGGCGGTTGGCCGGCCCCCTGAGATCTACGTCTGCAGCGCCGAGGAGGGCGCCGGGACGGTTGAGGTGTAGATGCGGCCCACGCAGATCACCCGCGCCACGGTCGAGCCGTTCAACATCGCGCTGCCGCGTCCGTTCGAGACGGCGGCCGCTCGGCGGACGGCGGCGCACAACGTCCTGCTCACCCTGGAGTTGGCGGGGGGAGCTCAAGGCACCGGCGAAGTGGCGCCCGCGCCGCACGTAACCGGGGAGGACCAGGCCGACACCCTCCGGCGCCTGGAGGCGTTCGCCGGAGCGCTGGTGGGGCAGGACGTGGCCCGCTACCGCGCCCTCTCCGAGGCGTTCCGGCGGGCCTACCCGGAGGCTCCCGCGGCGCGTGCTGGTCTGGAGAGCGCCCTTCTGGATGCCTACTGCCGGCACCTGGGCGTGCCGCTGTTCCACTTCCTGGGGGGAGCGACGGCCGAACTGCGCACCGACGTGACCGTGCCGATTGTGGCGCCGGCTGAGGCGGAAGAGGTGGCCCGCCAGGCGGTGGCCCAGGGCTTCACCGATCTGAAGGTGAAGGTCGGCGCCGGCAACCACGACTTCGAGCGCACCCTGGCGGTGGCCCGGGCGGCCCCCGGCGTGCCGATTCGCCTGGACGGCAACCAGGGCTTCACCCCCGAGGGCGCCGTTGCCTTCCTGCGGCGCGTCCTCGATGCCGGGGTGACGGTGGCGCTCTACGAGCAGCCGGTACCGCGTGAAGACCTGGCCGGGATGCGCTTCGTGCGCGAGCGCGTCTCGGTGCCGGTGGCCGCCGATGAAAGCGTGATCCACCCCGAGGACGCCTACCGGGTGGCCCAGGCCGGTGCTGCCGACGTGGTGAACCTGAAGCTGATGAAGTCTGGCGTTCTCGGGGCGCTGGCCATCGCTGGCCTCTGCCGCGCCGCCGGCCTGCGCCTGATGCTCGGGTGTATGCTCGAGTCGCGCCTGGGGATCAGCGTGGCCGCGCACCTGGCCGCCGGCCTTGGCGGGTTCGATTTCCTCGACCTGGACGGCCACCTGCTAACCGGAGACACCTGCGCCAGCGGCGGCTTCTCCCAGACCGGCAGCCGTCTCTCCCTCTCTCCGGATCTCCCCGGCCACGCCGCCACGCGCGTCTGAGCCGCCTTGCCCTCGGCCATGCGGCTACCCAACCGCTGAAGCCCGATGGCTCGGGCACTCCGATGATCGCCGGGGGGAGAGCAGCGGCGCGCCGCAGCCATGCGGCTTCCCGGCCCCCCGAAGCCCGATTGCTCGGGCACTCCGACCAGTTGCCCGGGATGCTGCGTCGTCACCCGCCTTGACCGGCAAACGCCCGTGTGCTATAATGGGAATGCCTTTCTAGACGATTGAGGGAGACCAGTTGATGAATGCCATCTGGCGGCTGAGCGCCGAGCACGGGATTGCCTACGTCGAGGATCGGCGCCAGGCCCTCAGCCTCATCCACTCCGACCTGGTGGAGGGCCGCACGCTGGGCGACGCGATGGCGGTCTACACCACGCCGCGCGGGCGCACCTTCGCGTGGCAGATCCTCTTCCCCTGCGAGCGTTGGAGCGCCGTGGCCCGCACCCTGGCGATCACCGGGGAAGCGGCGCGGCAGCCCCCCAACCCCGCCGCGGAAGCGCCCGCGCCAGATCCCGTGCCGCCGTCAACCTCGGAGAAGAAGCCGGCCAGGGCGGCCGCCGCCACCACCCGGCGACCGCGCCGCGCCACTGCGCCGGCGGAGGGTGCCACCACGGCATCGGCGGTCGGCCGCAAGAGGGCGGCAAGCGCGCCGCCGACCCCCGCGGCGAAGCGCCGGGCGAAGCGCGCGCCAGCCTCGGACGCGCCGCCACTTGCCGCGGCCCCGGCGTCCGACGTGCCTTCCGGGCCGGACCCCCTCCCGGCGAAGCAGCAGCGCGCCGCCACCGCCAAACCCCGAACCCCAGCGGGCAAGGGGCGCTCCCGCAAGGGCGGGTGATGTCGCGCCGGCGGAGCGCCCCGTTTCTGTGGTGAGGGTGCCTACACCGGGCGCGCGAGGATCTCGGCGGTGAGGGCTGCATCCTCCTCGACCATGCGGTCGTTATCCCCGCGATAGATGCCGACGTTCACCGCGTCGGTGCGCTTGATGTTGGCGAACGCGTACTCGAAGGCCTCGCGGGCGGGCACGCGGCCGGCGCCCAGGATCTTGTAGGCGATGCAGGGGACGGTGATCTGCTGGATCGCCGCCACGGCGCGGGGCGGGTCTGCCCGGTCAAAGCGGTCGCCGCCGCCGCGGTGCAGGCTGCCGCAGTTGTAGAAGCAGACGGCGTGGAAGTCGGCGATGCCCAGGGAATGCACCCAGAGGTGCGCCTCCGGGGCATGGCCCGCTACGCCGGCCGGGAGGTGGTGGCGACGGATCCGCTCCAGCCACTCGGTGAGCGGTCCCGCGTCCTGCTCGGCGTAGGCCTGATCGACGTGCCCGCCATGGATGTAGATCGCCTTGGCCCCGGCCGCGACCGCCGCGTCAATCGCCTGCGACACGCTCTGCTGGCCGCTATCGGCACCCACCTGAGCGATCCACTGCAGAGTTCCGCCCTCGTTGTAGTACTCCCGCAGCAGCCGATGCACGTGCAGGTCCGAGCGCATGATCGTCGTGTTCAGGCCGGCGGCTTCGGCGCGCCGAAGCGTTTCCTTCAGCCGTTCGACGGTGTAGTAGTTCAGCATCTCCTCGTCACGCTCGTGGCTTTGGTGGCTGAAGCCGCTGAACGGGTTGCCGCCCAGGATCAAGCGCGTTACTGAAAGCCCACACAGATCAATCGTTGGCAGCATGCAATGGCCC
Source organism: Armatimonadota bacterium (assembly GCA_012512505.1). GTDB lineage: Bacteria > Armatimonadota > JAAZEB01 > JAAZEB01 > JAAZEB01 > JAAZEB01. Next base: position 21,035 of record JAAZEB010000351.1, read on the forward strand.
TCCCTCCGAGCGCCGACAGCGCCCCCCTCCGGTTCCCGGTGGCGGTGCCAGCATCCTGCCCGAAGGAGGCCGCGCCAGGGCAGCGAACACCAGGAGGACAGGGAGGCCCAAGAGCACCATGATGAGGGCAGCAGTCCTGGGCGGCATCGCGCTGCTGGCCGCGCAGGTAGGAGGTTGGAGCATGATGGAGAGCGAAATCCCGGCCGCCGCGCCGGAGGATGCCGTGATGGCGAGCCCGGCGGAGGTGCAGGAAGCCCTCGACTGGGCAGCCGCTACCTTCGCTAGGGTCAGGCCGGCAGGACGCGTGCCGCTGCAGGTGCGCCGTCAGGACCATAACGTCCTCAACTTCGGGCGCTCGTGCATGGAGACGCCGATCCGCATCGGCGCGCGCACCTTTGAGCACGGCCTGGGCACCCACGCCAACAGCGAGATCGCCGTCACTGTGCCCCCGGGCGCCCGGCGCTTCGAGGCGTTCGTCGGCATCGACAACAACGACGACACTGGCGGCACGCGCGGCAGCGTGCAGTTTAGCGTGGAACTCGAGGGCCGCGAGGTGTTCCGCACCGAGACACTCACCGGCGGCATGGCGCCGGTGCCGGTGAGCATCGACCTCCCGGCAGATACCCGGGAGCTGGTGCTGAAGGTGGATACCACGCCCGACGGGCCGGCGCATGACCAGGCCGACTGGGCTGACGCCCGTCTGGTGATGGCCGATGGGCGCACCCTCTGGCTGGACGAGGGCCAGAGCCGCTTCTTCCTCCTGCAGACTGACCCGCCCTTCTCTTTCCTCTACGCGGGCACCCCATCCGCCGAGCTTCTGAGCGGTTGGGAGCACGCGGTGGAGACCCACGAGGCGGACGACTGGGTGGAGTACCGCGCCACCTGGACCGACCCGCGGACGCGCCTGCGGGTGATCGCCACCGCGAAGGCGTTCCGGCGCTACCCGGCGGTGGAGTGGGTGCTCTCCTTCGAGAACGGCGGCGAGGCCGACACGCCGATCCTGGAGCAGATCCAGGCGCTGGACGTGCTGCTGCGCACCGGGAACAGCAAGCGCGCGGCGGTGCTGCACCACCTGTCCGGCGATGCCTGCGGCGAGAGCACCTTCCTGCCCCAGGTCACCAGCCTGGAAGCCGGCCAGCGCGTCGCCATGGCCCCCACCGGCGGCCGGCCCTCCTCCATCAGCGCCTTTCCTTTCTTCAACCTGCAGTACGCCGACGGAGGCGTGATCACCGGCATCGGCTGGTCAGGCCAGTGGGCCGCTTCCCTGGAACGGAGCGCCACCGGCCCCACGCGCCTGTGCGCTGGCATGGAGCGAACGCACCTGCGCCTCCGCCCGGGCGAGCGCATTCGCACCCCGCGCGTCCTCCTGATGCCCTGGCGGGGCGAGCGCCAGACGGCACACAACCGCTTCCGGCGCCTGATCCTCTTCCATTACGTGCCGCAGCAGAACGGCCGCCCGCTGCGCCTGCCGGTCGTCTCCCAGTGCTTTGACCGCTATAGCTGGACGCGGGCCGACTGGGCCACCGAGGCCGGCCAGATCCGCGCCGCGGAGTTCGCCCACGCCATCGGCTGCGACCACCACTGGCTGGACGCGGCCTGGTTTGTGGGTGGCTTCCCCAACGGCGCCGGCAACTGGTTCCACAAGCCGGCGGAGTTCCCGCGTGGCCTGAAGCCGGTGAGCGACGCCTGCCACCGCCTGGGCCTGAAGTTCGTCCTGTGGTTCGAGCCGGAGCGCGTTCACCCCGGCTCTCAGATCGCCCGCGAGCACCCGGAGTTCGTCTTCGGCGGCGAAGAGGGCGGCCTCTTCAAGCTCTCCGATCCCGACGCTCGTCGCTGGCTCACCGAGCTTCTCTCCCAGCGCATTCGCGAGTATGGCGTCGATGTCTACCGCAACGACTTCAACATCGACCCGCTCCCGTTCTGGCGGGCAAACGACGCCGAGGACCGCCAGGGAATCACCGAGATCCGCTACGTTGAGGGGCACTACGCCCTCTGGGATGAGCTGCTGGCGCGGCATCCGGGGCTGGTGATCGACAACTGCGCCAGCGGCGGCCGACGGATTGACCTGGAGACGATCACCCGCTCGGTGCCGCTGTGGCGCAGTGATACGAGCTGCTCGCCCGGGCACCCGGACTGGAACCAGGCACAGAGCTATGGTCTGGGCCTCTACCTCCCGCTGCATACCGCCTGCGGCTGGACGCCCGAGCCGTACGATTTCCGCAGTGCCGCCACCGCCGGCGCGATCTGCCAGTGGGCCTACCTCGACGAGGACTTCCCGCTGCCACTGGCCAAGGCGACGATCGCCGAGGCGAAGGCGAACCAGCCCTACTGGTATGGCGACTTCTACCCCCTGACGCCCTGCACCACCACGCCCGACCAGTTCATGGCCTACCAGCTTCATCGCGCGGATCTGAACGCCGGTCTGGTGCTGGCGTTCCGCCGCCCGGAGTGTGATCTGTTCGGGTTGATCGTCTCCCTGCGCGGCCTGGATCCGGAGGCCACTTACGTGTTGGAGATCGTGGACGACGCCCGGCGGAAGCGAATGCGCCGGGTGAGCGGCAAGGCACTCCAGACCGAGGGCCTGGAACTGCGCCTGTCGCGGCCGGGGAGCAGCCTGATCGTCCGCTACCGGGCGGTGAACGAGACGGCGCGGTAAGGCGGCCGACCTCGGGCAGCCACCCGGCCCCTGGCCTTGCCACCGCGCCGCAGCGGGAGGGGCCTCCAGGGGAGTGACCGGCACCCCTTACCAGGCGGCGGTGAGCGCCTCGTTCACCGCCGCCCCGCCATCGACGCCGCAGCGCACTACCGTTGTCTTCGCGATGCCGGCCGCGTAGAGCGCGTTGGCGGTCTCTTGGGGAAGGGGCGTTCTCTGGGCATCGAGCGGGTTCACAAGGACCACGCGCGTGCCCTCCAGCAGCGGCAGCACCTCCGGCAGGTCGTAGTGCTTCAAGATGCCCGGGATGACCACGCTCTGCCGCCAGGCGAACGGGAACTGCGCGGCGAGGGCGCCGTAGTGCGAGAGCATCTCCAGGCAGACCACCCGGCGCACCGACTCATCGAGCAGTGCCGCGTGCAGTGCCACGATCGCCCCGATCCCGCGCCCGCCCACCATCAGCCGCTCGCGATCCACGTCGGGGCGGGAGCGCAGGTACTCCAGGCCGCAGAGGGCGTCGCGCACGCGGAGACCCATCACTGGCCGAGCGTTGGCGATGGAGAGGTAAGTCAGGATCCGCTCGCTGTCGTTCCAACTGGCGAGGTCGTAGGCGACTGGCTCAGGCACGAGGCGCCCCAGGCCGGACACGTCTAGGCTGAGCAGGCGTGGCTGGTCAGGGGTGCAGTCCGGCTCGTAGAGGCGCAGCGGGCGGCAAAGGAAGCCCTCGTGCCGGAGGGCCACCCACTTGCCCTCCTCATCGATCCAGAGAAGCCCCGGGCGCGGTGCCTGGTCGCGCACGTGCGAGACCATTAGCCCGGGGAGGCACACGCCCGGCGCTGGTTCGATGCCGATCTCCTCCACCAGGGCGTTCCAGCTCGTGCGCGGCTGGGCGCGCAGACGCACCTTCGGCGGCGGCACCTGCTCTGGCAGCCCCAGGAGTTGACGGGCGGCCGCTTTGACGCGAGCACGGTCGCTGGCGGCCGCGGCACGCCGCGCGCTCAAGCGAGCGGCCTCCTCGCGGTTGATCGTGTGCATGTTGGCCCGGTTGCTCGGGTGGCAGAGGAGCTTCTCCGCCTCCACCAGCGGCACCTGCGTCTCGGTGAGGGGTTGGGGTGGCGCCTCGGTTCGCCGGATGTGCCGGTTCAGCCAGCGCACCATCTCATTGGCCATCGCCACGGTGTAGGCGTGTCCGCTGGCTTCGTCCACAAAGAGGCCGCAGCGCCCCGGGTGGCCGGCCGCCGCGTAGAGCCGCGCTGCCTCCCGGAAAAGCCGGGTGGTGGAGCGGATATCGAAGACCTCGTCTTCCTTCCCCGCCGCGATCAGGCAGGGGCGCGGAGCCAGGGCGGCGATGTAGTCCACGTAGTCCAGGCCCGCCTTGATGTAGCCAGGCCCAAACTGCTCCGGGCAGCTCGTGTAGAGGCCGGTGAGGTGGATCGACTCGTGCTCCGCCAGGCAGCACACCGGCCCGATGAAGGCGACCCGGTCGTCCAGGAGCGCCGTGAAGAGGCTGGTGAGGCCACCGCCGGAGACGCCGGTGATGCTCAGGCCGGCGTCGCGATCCACGTCCGGCCGGGTCTCCAGGTAGTCGAGGCAGCGGATGGCGTCGACCACGAAGTGGCTCTGCGACCAGAACCCGGTGAGGTAGCCGATGAGGCCGTTGGTGAAGTGGTCGTTGAGGGGCGCCATCTCGCCGGCGCACCCGGGCGGGTCGAAGGAGAGGGCGAGGTAGCCATTGCGGGCAAAGACCTGCGCCGGCTGCTGATAGCTGGCCCCCAGCTTGTTGCTGTGCCCGGTGGGGCAGACGACCGCCGGGTAGACGCCCGGCGCCTTCGGCAGATAGAGGCTGGCGTTCACCTCCCAGCCAGGGAGCGACTCGAAAAGGACGTTCTCGATGCGGAAGCTGCCGCAGTCGTGCCGGGAGACGACACGGGCGTTCAGCGGCCGGTCGCGCTCGAAGACCACCGGCGGGAATGCCCCTCGGATCGTTTTCAGCGTGGCCGCCTGCCAGGCGCGGAACTGCTCCGGCGTCTCAATCCCTCGGCGCCGTTCCGCGCCCCAGGCCAGCGATTGTCGGCACGCCCCGATGACCTCTTCCTGCAGCATCCGCTCGGCTGGGATCATCGCCTTCCCCCTGCCTCCGCCGGCCTCACGGCCTACCTGCCTGCCAGCGTCAGGGCTATCGTCGGGCTGCCCTCGACGCGCAGGATGAGCTGGCCCTCGGCCGCCAGGAACTGGTGCGGCTCGGTCAGGGGTGTCTCCTTGCCGTCGAGGCGCACGGTGGGCGCGCCCTTCAGGCCAACCACCAGCACGTGGTAGGGCTGGTCGGTCCAACCCCGCACGCGGAACGACAGGTTCCCCGGCGTCTCCTGCACCTCCGCCAGCGCGCCGGGGGCGTGGACTACCACGTCGTTCGGTCGGGAGATGTGGTAGTCGTAGATCTCCGGGCCGCCATAGAGGCGGATGGCGTTCGCCTGCACCGTGCCGGGGTTGATGGCGACCGGGTTGCGCGTCTGCGGGCGCAGGTTCACCGAGTCGGGCAGCAGCCCCTGCAGCGCCGTGTCGGTGGCGTCCCAGCTCTGCTGGATGCCGGAGGCGGTGATCCCATCGGCCACCTGCTTCCAGTTGGCCGATTCGTCGTAGCGCGCCAGGCGGTAGAGGGCGTCGGCATAGACCAGGCCGCACCATTGCACCGGCATCCCCATCCAGTTTGGCGCCTTCCAGTGGGTTGCCCCAAAGACGGCGATCGTGGCGTAGGGGCCGATGGCCTGGCCGGTGGGGTTCACCAGGTAGACGAAGGGGAGGCCGGTCCACGCCCAGTAGCGCGCCTGCTCCAGGAAGTGGCGGTCGCCGGTCAGTTCGTAGCCGAGGGTGTAGGCGCGCACCAGGTTGGCGGAGGCGAGGATGTCCGGGGTGTGCAGGGGGCACTCCCAGGTTTGCGCCCCACGGGGCACGGTGTTGCGGAACTTATCCAGGGCGCGCAGCAACCGCAGGCCCTCCTGGATCAGCGCGGCGTCACCGCAGTAGACCGCGGCTTGAAGCACGCTGACGACTGCCTGGCTGGTCAGACCGTTGGCATCGGGGGCGAAGTGGGTGCTGCCGAAGTCGGGAGCGTCTGGCCGCTTGCGGTAGAGAAGGGTGCCGTCCGGCTCGAACTGCCGGAGGGTGTTGTGCCCCCCCTCGCGCACCCGGGCCAGGTTGTCGGCGACGCCGCCCCAGGCCAACGCCTGGGCTGGATAGCGCACGTGGGAGACGCCGGCCGCGTCGTAGTCGCGCGGGGTCACCTGCGAGCGTGCCTCGGTGGCGGCGCGGCGCAGGCGCTCTGCCAGGGTGGCATCGACACTCTGCTGCGCCAGCCACTCCATGAACAGCGGCGCGTCGGCCGCCGGGCCAGGCGGAAACGAGGTGATGCCGGGCCAGAACGCATGGCGGTAGTGATCCCCCTCGCGGATCTGCGAGTCGATCCAGCCGCCGCCGGCCAGCCGGACGTAGGCTTGCTTGTCGAGGCCGGTGGGCGGCACCGGCAGCAGCCCGCGCAGCGCCACGTACTGCTGCACCGCCGGCACGATGCTCTCGCCTTCGCCGCCGAGGATTGTCGCGCGCAGCGTTATCGGCTGGCCGGGCGTCATCTCCCCGCCGTCGTAGGGCAGGAGTTGCCCTTCCTCACGGTTGGTGCCGTCCGAGCCGGGGTAGAGGATGCCCATCACGTGCCCGCCGGAGCCAAAGAGGCGGTCGGGCGTGTCGTAGAGGGCGCTGAACTGCTCGTCCATCTCCCAGGTGAGGCCGACGTAGCGGCCCTGCGCCTGCATGGCCATCAGGGGAAATGTGATCTTCAGCGAGTCCGGCACCTGGCGCTTGGAGCCGGGGCCGATGATGTCTGCTTCCGAGCTGCTGGTGTCTGGCGCGTCCAGGTACTCCAGGCCGGCGAAGACGCCTTGCTCGCGCTTGGCGCCAAACGAGCCAACGCCCGGGAAGAGAACGACCATCGGCAGGAAGAGGACGGAGCGCTGGCGGTCGACCTCCACCCGCGTTTCAACGTCGAGGGCGCCTGGCAGCCGCGCCGGGCTGAACCGCTGGGTGATCCGCCAGGTGGCGCCATCGCCATCGCGGATGCTCGCCTGGGCAACGATCGCGCCGGCTGACTGGCGAACCGTCGCCCGGGCGGCGCGCAGGTCTAGCCAGCGCGGCCGGGCCTGCTCCAGGTAGCCGATCTGGGGCCGGCTCCAGCCCACGGCCATGCGCGTGCCCTTCACGGTGAGGGCGAAGGCGCCCAGTCGGTCCGGTTGGTGGCGCAGCTCCAGGTCCCTGGCGCTCAGGCGCAGTGCTCCCCTCCCGAGGGTGGGGGCCTGGGGCTTGGGCCACCGTGGCGCCTGATAGAGGACGCGCGGCGCGAAGGAGAGCGCGGCGACGACGCACCGGCCCTCAATGCCGGGCGGGTCGAGGCGCAAGCGGTAGCCGGGCCCCAGCGGTGGCAGTGGCAGGCGCACCTCATGCCAGCGGCCGGCCGGCACCGGGAAGCGCACCGAGTTCTCCTCCGAGGCGCCGTTGGCGAAGTAGAAGATCTGCCCCGTGCCGCTTTGGTCGGCCTTCAGGCGCACCTGCAGCCACAGCGGCTGGCCGGCGGGGTAGTCTCGCGCCGGCCCGGTGATGTAGGGGTCTCCGCCGGTGATCGAAATCACCATCCCCTCGGGGCTTTCGGCCAGCGCCGCGACATCGTGCGTGGCGTGCCACTCGCCCACCACTCCCGGCTGGGTGAAGTCGAACTCTGGCAGCGGCTGGGCCTGGCTGCCGCAGGCCCCGACAAGCAGACAGGAGAGCACCAGAACGATCGTCAGCATGGGTGACCACATCATCGCTCCTCCGGTGTGCGTGGGTCGTGCCCGCGAGCGTGCGGCCTCACTCCCGGTGGCCGCGATGGAGGGAAAGGATGGCGCCGCCGCCGGGGCGGGCGGGCAACGGCTCCGCTCTGGGGTTCCGTTCGCTGGGCCGGGCGGCGGTTCCTACCGCCGGGAAGCTGCCTCGCTTGCGTTGACAGGCAGATGGCGGCTGGCTATAATGATCCGGGAGTAGGCGCATGCTGGGCGTGTGCAGGGGGCGCCCGTATGTCGTCATCTGGCTGGAGAGGGCCGGCCCCGCGACTGACCGCCGGTAACCGTCAGTTCCTTCCCGCTCTCACCACCAGCCGGAAGATGGGAGGCGTCTTGAAATGAAGCGGAACGGGTTCACTTTGATCGAGCTGCTGGTGGTGATAGCAATTATCGCCATCCTGGCTGCGATCCTCTTCCCGGTGTTCGCTCGTGCCCGGGAGAACGCCCGCAAGTCCACCTGCCAGAACAACGTGAAGCAGTTGATGAACGGGTTCCAGATGTACAAGCAAGACTACGACGAGCGCTGGCCCTTCACCACCCATGCCGAGGCGGTGGCGACGCCAACCCCGGGAGCGTCCTTCTGGCCGAACGGCATCTTCCCCTACGTGAAGAACAAGCAGGTCTTCGTGTGCCCCAGCAATGGCGACGGGTGCATGATGCCGGGCGTCGTGCAGACGCCTGGCTCGCCATGGTATAACGCCAGCACGCCGGGCACGAACTACGGCATCAACGAGCTCCTCTTCAACTGGTCTGGTGGCTGCCCCGATGCGCAGTTGCAGCATCCCGCGGAGACCCTGGTGATCGCCGACAGTCGCTGCAACTGGATTGGTGGTTACTGGTCGGTTCCTTGGCCCGGGCGCGCGTTCCTCACCCGGGTGGCAATGGCCGACCGCGGCGGCTCCGACGCATCGATCTGCTGCAACGGCGGCTGGACCGAGGCGGCGAACCGGTGGACGGTGCATAACGGCGGGGCGGTCCTCGGATTCGCCGACGGGCACGTGAAGTTCATGCCAGCGCAGGCGATCAAGACCGTCACCGGCGGCGGCACCCTCCGCTACTACGATACCGAGTGGTAGCGCCCGCGTAAGCGTTGAGTGAGCCGTGCCGTAGGGTGGGTCCCCGACGCTGATAGGTATCGGGTCGGAGACCCCTCCTACGCCCAACACACGGTTGCCGGCGTCCCGCCGGCTCCTGTTTGAGGCGCGAGGGCCGCCAATGGCCAGGGCGTGCCGGCGGGACACCGGCGAGACGACCACGGTCCTCCTGGGAGAGTAACGGAGTGCCGCAGCGATGCGGCATCCCGCAGTGTGAAGCCCGATGGCTCGGGCACTCCGGCCATCCCTCCTGGAAGAGTAACATCTCCCCAGCATCGGACGCCTCCTACGGTTGCCGGCGAGACGCCGGCGATCCGACCACGGTTGCCACAACGCGCTCGCGATCCTGGAGCGCTTGTGTGTCAATCTCCTCCTCCTGGCAAGGGCGATCCGCATAGGACCATTGACCGCTATAGGTCCGGCGTGGTGTTTGCCGATAGTAGAAGCAGGCCTGGTATGGTAGTTGCCGGCGCGGCGGGTGCGGGCGCCGGCAGGAACAGACCGGGAGGTCGCGATGAGTGCTGACCGACTGCTGCCGCTGGGGGTCTATGCATCGCTACCGCCCGCGGAGTGTTTCAGCCCCACCACGGCGGCCTGGCTCCGCGCGCGCCTGCGGCAGATCAAAAAGGGCGGCGCGGGGGTCCGACCGCGCGAACGCCAGGAAGTGTGCCAGGCGCTGCGCCTGCTGCGCGCCGGCTGCTGTGTCCAGGTGGCACACCACCAGGGCGCCGTCTACTATGCCGTTTTGGGGCGGGAGGCACCGCTATTGGCGGTGAGCCCCACCGGGAAGGAGCTGCGCCTGGCGGACTCGCCGGTGGATCATTGGCCCTGGAGCGCGATGCCGCTGCCGAAGCAGGGCCTTTGGATCGGCGACGACACGGGCTACCAGGGGCCGCTCCCCGTGGCGCGGCTACTCCGCCAGGGTTTCACCCTCCACGAGGTGGACCGCGCGCTGGCCCTGCTGCGATCTGGAGACTCTCCTAATCGCCCTACGGGCGCGCGTGCCGGCGACGATCCGCCGCGACGCCTCTCCTCATAGTGGCGCGGCGGGGCGAACCTGCACCGAGTCGATCGCCCAAACATCGCCGTGGCCCTGGTGGCCGCTGCCTATCGACAGAGAGAGGCGCCCGCAGGTGAACTGGAGGTTGTGCAGCCCCTCTCCGTAGAGCTTCCCATCGATCTCCAGGCGGTAGCGCTCGGCGTCGAGGTAAAGCCGCAATTGGTGCGGCACGTTGGGCGCGATCGGCTGGTAGTCGAACAGCACCTTGCGGAAGCCAGACGCCGCGGTGTCGCCGTTCTCCATGCGCAGGCTGCTCCCCTGGTCGGTGCGCACGCTGAGGTAATCTCCCATCGCCACCGGCGGGATCAGGTTGAGGAACGTGCCGACGTACCACTCGTGGGGCGTGCCGTGGTGGGTGAAGCGCGCTTCCAGCACCACCGGGCGCGCGCCGAAGTCGATCAACCCCCGGGTGACCAGGCCCACCCCGGTGCTCTCCTTCAGCTCCAGGCACACCTTGCCGTCAGCCACCTCCACGCGGCCCTGACCGGCGTTCACCTCCCAGAGGGGCGAGGGCGCGGTACCGTCGAACTCCTCGGTCCAGGGCAGCGGGAGGAGGGGGTAGGGTGCGTCGTCCGGCACTACCACTGGCCCCGGCCGGGGCGGCCGCGGCCGAAGCGAGGCGGCAAGGTGCTGTGCCGCCAAGTCGGCCAACTCGCGCATCCGCTGGGTGAGCGGATCCTCACCCGACAAGCCATCGGCTAAGGCGCGCAGGCGGGTGATCGTCTCGGCCGGCGCTTTGGCCGGGAGTGCCTCCGCCTGGGCCACCAGCGGGTGTGGCGTGCCCTGGCGCACTGCATGCTCGCGGAAGCAGAGCTTCAGGTCGTCCATCCGGTCGGCGGCGAAGAGGCGGTCCAGCGCTGCTTGCGCTTTCGCATCGCCTAGCGCGAGGAGCGCCGTCTCGCCGGAGGCCAGCGCCACGGAGAGGACCAGCGTGCGGCCCTGGCGACGCCAGCGCGGTGGCGTCTCTGCCAGGGGATCGCGGCACCAGGCCTGGGGTCCGCCGGGCACCGCCGCGAGGGGAACCTGCACCTCCACCACGCGCCGCTCGCCCAGGTTCACTACCACCAGCAGGACCGGGCCGGGCGCCTGCCCATAGCGCTCGATGCGCACGTTGCGCTGCAGGCTGCGCGCTTGCGTCACCGGCTGCCAGCCGAGGCGATGCAGCACGCGCAGGCAAGGCACCAGCTTGCGGTAGCTCGCGCGCATGCCGGCCGGCGCCGACTCCTTCGCCCCGATGCCTCCCGGGAAGACCGCGTACAGCAGGTGCCGCTTCAAGAAGGCGTCGTCGTAGGTGCCGTAAAGGAGCTGCGTGACCACTTTGTGGTAGCCCACCATGCGGAGCTGCGGCAGGAGTCGGTCGGTGACGTCCTTGTCATCCTCATTGCCGAGGACCGGGATGACGTGCCAGGGGTTGGGGTGGTTGAATGTCTGGATGTTCGGCAGGATGCAAGCACGATCCGGCCCCAGCTCCGCGCGCAGCTTCTCGGTCCACTGGAAAAGGGATGACCAGACGGCGATGGCGGGCTTCCCACCCGGGCCGAAGGTAGGGGGAATGGCTGAGGCATTCACGCTATCGCGGTTGAAGTCGGGCACGCCCCCGTGGGCGCCATAGCAGTCGAGGTACATGCCGTCGGCCGGGTGGGCGGCCAGCAGCTTGCGGCACTCGTCGAGGCGGGCCTCACCCACCCCGCCGGGGATGCCGGGCAGCAGGCAAAGCGGGAACTGCGCGCCGAAGTTGCGGTCGCCGATCCAGGGCCAGCTACCCGCCACCGGCGCCACTGGCTCTCCATCCTCGGCCATCACCGGCGTCTTTAGGATCGCCTTGGAGAGGGTGTGCGTCCACTCCTGGAACGACCGGTCGCGGCCGGTGGGAATGATGGCGGTCTCCAGGCTCTGCGCGTTGTGGCGCAGGCGGGCGTAGGCCTCGGCGGGGGTTGGCGCGCGCTCCTGGTCGCCGTGGTACTGCTGGTACATGCTCGGCTCGATGTAGGGGAGGTTCACCAGGCCGAGGAGGTGGTTCGTCTTCCAGGTGCTTTCGATGTTCCCTACTTCATGGTAGACCAGGCCGAAGTCGCTGCTGGGCGGATCGTGCCGGAGGATATCCCCCCAGGCCATCCAGCCGCCGGGCGGCATGTCGGGCGCCTGGCCCCATTCCGGGAAGAGGGTGAAGTAGCGCTGCACCACGGCACGCACGCCCCAGGGCCCCGCCGGCGCCAGCAGGTAGAAGCGGAACGGCACCTCCTGGGCGAAGAAGCGCTGCCCATCCACCAGGGCGACATCGAGGGTGATGCCAAACAGGCCGCTGCGCGCCCGGTAGGCTACATGGCCGAAGCGCGGCTCGTCCAGGCGCGTGGCGTAGGCGAGGGCCACCGCGTCGCTGGAGACGGCGGTGAACGGCAGGGGATCCAGGAAGCCATCGCCCAGGCCGGTCTCCACGGCGTTGGTGGCATCCGCCTCCAGGCGCAGCCGCCGGGAGCGGGCCATATCTTGCCACAGCCGCCAGCCCTCGAGGTTCACCGGCAGTCCAAAGCGCAGGCTAAGGCAGCGCTCCGGGCCGGTGCGCCGCAGCTTGCCGGCGATCTCCCAGCCGTCCGGCACCGGGCGCATCGTCGCCGCCAGGGTCAGACCGTCGTGCTGGGCGGCGAAGTGGAGCGCCTTTCCCTGGCGGGTCACCTGGCCGCGCAACGGCACAAACTCCGGCGTCCGGCCGAGTTCCTTGAGAGCGAACCCGGAGCCGGCCACCGCGCGGGCCAGGAGCGCCGAACGCTTCCCGATCCGCACCTGGGTGACGCGGCCGGCGTCGTCAAAGCCGAGGGTGAGCGCGCCGGCGGTGGTGCGCACTGGCGCCGCAAGCCCCGGCACCGCGCTAAGAAGAAGCACCGCTGCCAGGGCGGTGCCCGCTGTGCTGGTCTTCACTGGCATTCGTCTCTTTCACGGGGCTAACCATCCAGACGCTCGGCCATCGCCCGGCGCCAGTCCTCAATCGCTTGTGGGTCGCTCGTGTAGGCGGGCGGGCCCTGGTAGACGCGGTGCAAGAGTGCCTGCGCTTCGTCGCGACCGAAGCGGTGTTCCAGCGCCCGCAGGTACTCCAGGTCCTCCATGCCATCGCGCCAGCGTTCCAGGCGGATAGAGGCTAGTGGGCCGGTCTCGCCGAACGCCTCGCCGGGGTAGACCAGCACGCCGTCGCCGGCGGGCAAGCCTTCGATGAAGGTGATCGGGTCGTCCGGGCGCGCGTTGGAGGCATAGGCGTTCACCGCCCAATAGAGGAAGCCGGTGGCGCCCTCCTTCCAGACGCGCCACATCACCGCCCGGTGCTGCACGCCGCTCATCGAGAGGAAGAGGTTGGGGTGAGGCTCCCCCGGGCCGCAGCAGACGTAGAGCCACCACTCCTCGCCTGGCCGCAGCGTCTCGCGCAGGCGCGCGCCGTAATCCTCTTTGCCGGCCGTTGCCCACGCGCTCATGCAGAAGATCTGGGTGGCGCCGCGCAGCAGCTCGGGAACCGCGTCCAACTCGCCCTTACGCGGGCCATCCTGGGGGCCGCAGTAGTAGGTGGTCAGGATCCGCGCCTCGGGGGCGATCGTTTGGATCTCCTTCGCCCAGGCGTGGATCTTCGCGTACTGCTCGGTGAGGCCCGGTTCGTCCCACAGGTAGAAGTAGCCCCGGTCCAGCAGACGCTTTGCCCGCAGGTGCTCCAGCGTCCGGCGGAGCTGCTCGCGGTCGCCGCCCAGCGGGTAGGGGATGGCGAAGGCGGCCAGCCGCGGGTCGGCCAGGAGGGCGTCAGTGCGGGGGTCGCCAATCGGCCAGGGCGCCGGGTAAGAGTAGTGGTTCGGCTCCGGCTGCTGGAAGCGGCAGAAGTAGGGGCTGAGCCGGTAGCGGATCAGGAGCTGGTACCAGGCGTGGAGCGCCTGCTGCCACTCCGGGGTGCCCTCCTTCAAGCCGTAGCGCTGGACAAACATCGGGTCGGCAATGCCAAAGACGGCCGGCAGCGAGGGCCGCTCGGGCAGGGTAAAGCGCCACACCGTGAGGCTGACCGGCACGCGCGCGGCGGTGCCGTGCCCCGGCACGGAGACAGTTATTTCGCCCTGGTAGCGGCCGGGGCGTGCCTGCCGCGGCACCGTTACCGTGAGCCAGAGGGGCTGCGCCTTGCCGGCCTGGAGCGCGAGCGGCCGCAGCGGCGCCAGCACGTCGGGCCGCCCATCGAGGTATCCCACACGTCTGAGGGAGAGGCACTCGCCCTCCAGGCGCGCGCCTCGGGGGCCCACCAGGGGGCTGACCGCCGCGCGCACGCCCTCCAGGTCCACCGTCGAGCGCAGCACGATCTGCGCGCTTTCCTGCTCGCCGCGAGCGGCCGCGAGCACCACCGCCGTGCCGGCGCCGCTCTCCTGCGTCGTGAGGATCGTCTCTGTGCTGTGTGCTGTCCAGACTGCAAGCTCCGGCATTGGGGTTGACTGGCTCCTCTCTCGGTTCGCGCCAGTGCGGGCCAGGCGCACCACCACGGTCTGCTTCGCCTCCAGGCGCAGCGTCAGCGTGCGCCCGTCGAAGGGGACGGCCTTTCCGTCGGGAAGGAGGAAGGCGCTGGCGGAGGGCAGTCTCAGGGTCGCGGCATCCAGCGCGATGCGGGTGCGCACCGGCTGTTCCGCCTTGTTGTGGGCCACCAGGTAGACCCGCGAGCCAGACCCGTACCGCTCCAGGCGCACCTGCGGCGAGTCGGCGCGGGCGCCGGTCACCGGCTCCCAGCCGGCCGCCGAGAGCTCCCGGAGGAGTGGCACATAGCGGCGCATCATTTCCCGGTCGTGGCCTTCGCCGGGGAAGATGCAATGCAGCAGGTAGTAGCCGACCACCCAGGGCGCGCGGGGCGAGTAGGGGAGATCGGTGATCGGCTTGCGGTAGGCCATCGCCCGCAGGAAGTCTGGATCAGGCACCCAGCCATGCTCCACGCCAAAGATGTCGAGGTGGGGCGCGCCGAAGGTGAGGGTGCTGAAGCCGCTGCTGCCGTCGCCCAGGTTCGCCATGAACAGGCGGTCTCCCCAGAACGGTTGGCGGCGTAGGTCGCGCAGCCACTCCAGCGAGCCTCAGATGCCAAGAAGGGCCGGTTGCAGGCCGTTCGGCGTGCGGACGAAGGTGAGCGGGTGGTTGGCGTAGCGGAAGTGGTCGCGGCGGAAGTTCGGCCCCAGGAACAGGAAGCAATCGAGCGCCAGGCCATCCACCCGGCCGCCGGTGCGCGCCTGGAGGTCCTCCAGCATCGGCCGCAGCGAAAGGTGGGTGTTGAACCAGCCTTTGCCCTCGGGGATGTCGGGGTCGAGGTTACAGGCGAACATGGCGCCCAGGGTGCTATCGCCGATCCAGCCGGGCCGGCTGGCGACGCTGGCGTTCACCTGACCGTTGGCGTCGTGAAAGGCGGAGCGCTCGGCAGCCAGGGAGAGGCGCTGGAAGAACTCGCGCAGGCTGAGGCCGGTGCGCTCCCGGGCCGACGGCCACGAATGCACCGAGTGCGCGCGCGTGTAGTGCAGGTTCTCGAACAGCGCCCACTCGGCGTCATCGCCGGCCGCCAGCTTGCGCAGTCGCTCCAGGGCGCGCTCGTTGGAGGCGCTCGCCATGTCGCCCAGGCTCATCTGATAATACTCAGGCTCGATATAGAGCAGGTTCAGAATGCCATGCTCGGAGTTCCACCCGTAGACGCTCTCGGAAGGCCCCCAGCTATAGGCGAAGCCGGCCTCCAGGTAAGCCGGGTCCGGCAGTTCGGCGCTGCGCCACACGCCCCAGCCGCCATCCTGGCGTGCGCGCTTGAGGAAGAAGTCGGGGAACAGGTCGTAGTAGCGCCGCAGTGCCGAGCGGAAGCCCCACGCGGGGTCGTGCCGGTAGAGGACCACCCGGAAGGAGGCTGCCGACAGCGCCCGGCCCTCCACCGTCTCGCCCGGCACCGGGCCGAAGTCGAACGCCACGTAGTAGAGCCGCTGCTTTGGGTTGTAGGCGAGGCGATAGGTGGCCGGCTCATCCATGCGAATGGCCAGGCTGAGGCCGGCTGTGCCGGGCAGCGAGAGCGCGCTGAGCGGATAGCGGGTGTGCGCCACCTCCAGGAACGGCACCTGCGCCATCTCCTGTGAGGGCACGCGCGCGGCGCTGATGCTCTCCCACCAGCGCCACGGCTTTGCCGCCACCGGCAGCGCGAAGGCAACGGTGACCGCGCGGTCGCTCCCCCGCAAGTCGGCCACGCTGCCGGCGATCTCCAGGGCGTTTCCCAGGCTGCGGTAGGTGGCCTCGACCTGCAGGCCCAGCGAGTCCAGCCGCGCCGATTGCACC
>JAAZEB010000352.1 GCA_012512505.1 Armatimonadota bacterium
GCACGCGGTGGATAATCTCCAGCCTGCGCTGTTGTTCCTTGCTCAAGGTGATGCTCTCCATACCCATAGGGTATGGAAAAAGTCACTGAGCAACAACCATGGAACTTTTCACTGAGCAGTGACACGGCGCGCTGGCCGCGCTTGACCGCCTGCCGCCCGTCTGCTAGAATGGAGCGGGAGGCAGATGTTCGCATGAAGCTTCTGACCCTCATCTACGACGCGTCACTGGAGAACCTGGTCACCCCAATCTTCGAGCGGGGCATGGCGGTCACCCGCTACTCCAAGATCGAGGGGGTCACCGGTGCCCGGATGGACACCCTGGCCGGGGGCGAGTATGCCTCCGAGGGGCAGAACACGCTGATCCTGGTGATTGCCGATGACGGGACCATGGAGGGAATCGTCGCGGAGCTGCGCGCCCTGCGCGAGCAGGTGGGGCACGGCCTGCGCGGCGTGGTGACCAACGCGGAAACCGTCATCTGATGCCCGCGCGCCCACCACGATTGTCGGGGAGCTGCCGCCCCACGCTGCGCACCGCTGCCACTAGCGGCACGCTGCTGCTGGCCCTGGCGCTGGCGGCAACGCGCGTGGCCGGCCAGCTCCGGGGCGCGGCGCCCCCTCCACCGTCCGCGCCGACCATCGGGGTGCCCCCGCCGGGCGCGCCGGCCACCGGCCGGCCGCCCGCTGATTACCGCGCCACCCGTCCTGATGACGAGCCGGTGCCACCCACGCGCGCGGCCCCAGGGGAGCGCCCGACCAACACCGTGCGTCCGCGCGGCGACTGGGACGAGCCGGTGCGCCGGGCCCCAGCGCCGATTCCTCCGGCCCGCCCCCTGCCCTACTACCCTCCGGAACCCCCGCCCACCGCGCCGCCCAGCTCTGCCGTCCTCCCCCCACCCGACTTCGTCGGCAGTGCCGCCGGCCGCCTGGAGATCCCCGTCGGGCAGACCGCCACCCTCCTCGCCCGCGACTGCCGCGAGGCCACCTTGCAAGACCCCCGGATCGCCCGCGTCCTCTCCCGGGAGACGGATCGCGTGCTCATCCGTGGCCTCTTCCCCGGACGCACCCTCCTCGAGCTGCGCCTCGCCGACCGCGACGCCGTCTACCTCGTGCAGGTGCGCTGACTGTCTCTCCTCCCCAGCCCACCCCCGCCCCAGGAGGCGTCTCTCAACACCAACCGGTCGGATCGCCGGCATCCCGCCGGCCATCTCCTAGGAGAGTAACGGAGCGCCGCAGCAACGCGGCTTCCTAACAGTGGAAGCCCGATGGCTCGGGCACTCCGACCATCTCCTGGGAGAGTAACGGAGCGCCGCAGCAATGCGGCTTCCCGGGCGGTGGTAGGGGCGAAGCATTTGCCCACACCCAGGGCGGTGTGGTAGAATCAACCCACTGGCAGGCGGCCGCGGTGGTGGGCGCGCCGCGGCCTGGATCAGGAGGAGGGTGTGTCGGAGCTGCTGCGGACAAGCGAGCCGGCAACGGCGGACGAGGAGGCGGTCGCCACCGCCCTGGCGGCGTTCATCGCCCGGGGCAACGCGGAGGACGCCTCGTTTGACGCGCTGGCACGGCGCCTGTTCGGCTACCAGTACGCGCGCAACGAGCCGTACCGGCGCTTCTGCCAAAGCCAGGGGGTCACCCCGGAGACGGTGGGGCACTGGAGCGCGATCCCCCCCGCGCCCGCCGCCGCCTTCAAGCGCTTCCCGCTTTCATGCACCCCACCGGCCAACGCCGCGCGCCTCTTCCGCTCCTCCGGCACCACCGGCCGGGCTGCCAGCCGGCACTACCTCTCCGTCGCTGCCCTCCGCCTCTACGATCAGTCGCTGCGCGAGGGGTTCCGGCGCTTCGTGCTCCCCGATGGCGCCCGTCTGCCGATCTGGGGGCTGATGCCACCGCCCGAGGCCGCCCCCGAGTCGTCACTCTCCTACATGCTGGGCTCGCTCATGGCGGCGGACCCCGGCCGCGACCACCGCTTCTTCTGGAGCGACGCCGGCCCAGACGTGCCGGCCCTGCAGGCCGCCCTCCGCGCCCTGACCGAACCGGTCATCCTCTTTGGCACTGCCTTCGCCTGGGTGCTTTTCTTTGATGCCGGAGGCGGGCACCTTTCCCTGCCGCCCGGCTCGCGCCTGTTGGAGACTGGCGGCTTCAAGGGGCGCAGCCGCGCCGTCTCCCGCGAGGAGCTGTACGCCCTTTTCCGCGAGCGCCTGGGCCTGCCGGCAACCCACTGCCTGGCCGAGTACGGCATGTGCGAGCTCTGCTCGCAGTTCTATGATGCCACGCTGATAGACCATTTCCAGGGCCAGCCGGACACGCCGCGCAAGGTGGGGCCGCCCTGGAGCCGCACCCGCGTGATCGATCCCCGCACCGGCCGCGAAGTGCCCCCCGGCGAGACCGGGATCCTCGTCCATTACGACCTGGCGAACCTGAACTCGGTGCTCGCCGTGGCGACCGAGGACCTGGGCCGCCGCCTCGAAGAGGGCTTCGAGCTGTTGGGCCGGGCGCCCGGGGCGGAGCTGCGCGGCTGCTCGCTGACCGTCGAGGAGTGGCAGGCCCGTGCGTGAGCACCTCCTTCAGGTGATCGACGACCTGCGGCAAGCGCAGGCGGCGGAGCTGGCACCGCTGCCGGTCGCCACCGTGGTGGAGGTGCTCGACGCGGTGGCAGTCCACCTCGCC
>JAAZEB010000353.1 GCA_012512505.1 Armatimonadota bacterium
CAGCCCCGGCGCCACGGAACGGTTCTGCTCCCCCGGAGCGCTCTCCTGCGGCCGGCCTGCCAGCCTGCCAGCGCCGCCTTGACTCGACCCCTCCTTTATGTTAGACTACGGCCGTTCTGAGAGGCCGTTCGCAGGTCCGGGTGAGCCGCTGGGGCACCGGCACGGCGGGTTGAGGGGCCGACCGGCTGTCTCCCCGTCGGTCGGTTATTGGCGCGGCCGGGCACCCTGCCGGCCGGAGGAGGTTGTCCGCAGGTGTTACTGGGTACTCAACGAGTCAACGAGGAGGGTCACCTGGAGATCGGCGGTTGCGACGCCGTTGCCCTGGCCCGCGAGTTCGGCACGCCACTCTACGTGATGGACGAAGCGCTGATCCGCGCCAACTGCCGCGCCTACAAGCGCGCTTTCGCCGAGCGCTATCCCAACAACGAGGTCAGCTACGCCGGCAAAGCGTTCCTTTGCACGGCGATGTGCGCCCTGCTGGAAGAGGAGGGGATGTGCCTCGATGTGGCCTCCGCCGGCGAGCTGCACACGGCGCTGCGCGCCGGCTTTCCGCCAGAGCGCCTCTTCCTGCATGGCAACAACAAGTCGCGCCTCGAGTTGGAGATGGCCATCAGCGCCGGCGTCCACCGGATCATCGTTGACAACGAGTACGAGCTGGAGATGCTGATCGCCTTGGCCGAGCGCGCCGGGCGGCCGGTGGACGTGCTGTTCCGGATCACCCCCGGCATCGATCCCCACACCCACGAGCGGATCCGCACCGGGCAGGTGGACACCAAGTTTGGCCTGGAAGTGCAGAACGGCCAGGCGGCGCGGGTGATCGAGCGCGCCGTGGCCCATCCCTTCCTGCGTGTTCGTGGCACCCACTTCCACGTCGGCTCCCAGTTGCTCGACCTGGAGGCGCACCGGCAGGCGATTGAAATCGGCGTGGACCTGCTAGCCCAGTTCCGTGACGACATCGGCTACATCGCCGAGGAGATGAACATCGGCGGCGGCCTGGGCATCCGCTACCTCTCCCACCACGAGCCGCCCTCCATCAGCGAGTACGCGGACATGGTCATCGGCACGCTCAAGGCGTGCCTGCAGGCGCACAACCTGCCCGCGCCGAAGCTGCAGCAGGAGCCCGGCCGCTCTATCGTGGGCGAAGCTGGCACCACGCTCTACACCGTTGGCGCCGTGAAGGAGATCCCCGGCGTGCGCACCTACGTCACGGTGGACGGGGGTCTCTCCGATAACCCGCGCCCGGCACTCTATGACGCGCGCTATGAGGTGCTCCTCGCCAACAAGGCGAACCGCCCGGCCGAACGCCTGGTTACCGTCGCCGGCAAGCACTGCGAGACCGATACGCTCTTCCCCGACGTGACCGTGCCCGACCCGGCGCCGGGCGACCTGCTGGCGGTGCAATCCACTGGGGCCTACAACTACGCCATGGCAAGCAACTACAACCGCTTCCCGCACCCGGCGGTGGTCCTGGTTCACGACGGCCAGGCCGAGGTGATCGTTGAGCGGCAGACGCTGGACGACCTGGTGAGTAAGGACGTCCTGCCCCGGCGCTTCGCGCGGCCTCGGTAGGCCCGGGGGAGAGCCGGCGCGGCGATGGAGGTCGTCACCACGCACGTGGGCGCCGATTTCGATGCGCTGGCTTCGCTCGTCGCGGCCAGCAAGCTGCATCCCGGCGCCCATTTGGTTCTCTCCGGCGGGGCCGACCGCAATGTCGCCGACTTCCTCAGCCTGCACCAGGAGCTGCTGAACCTGGAGACGCTGCGCGACCTGGACCTGGACGCAATCACGACGCTGGTCGTCGTGGAGACCCAGTCGTCGTCGCGCCTCGGCGAGTTGAGCAAGGTGGCGCAGCGCCCAGGGGTACGGATCCTCGTCTACGACCACCACGGGGGCGGGGGCGACCTGCAGCCGGAGCAGGCGGTGGTCCGGCCCTACGGCGCCACCACCACGCTGCTAATGGAGCTGATTCGGGCGCGGGAGCTGCCGGTCACCCCCTTCGAGGCGACGCTCTTCCTGCTGGGGATCTACGAGGATACCGGGTGCCTCACCTTCGCGAGCACGACCCCCGAGGACGCGGAGGCCGTGGCCTGGCTCCTCCGACAGGGCGCCAACCTCGATGTTGTCTCCACCTTCCTCATCCGCGGCCTGACGCCGGAGCAGCGCGCGCTGCTGAACGACCTCCTGGCGCGCACTCGCTACCACGAGGTCCACGGCGCCCGCATCGCTATCACCGCCGCGGAGGCGCCCGGCTACGTCGATGAGGTGGCGCTGCTGGCGCACCGGCTGGCCGACATGGAGGGCGCTGATGCCCTCTTCGTGCTGGTGCGGATGGAGGAGAACCTCCTCGTTGTCGGACGGGCACGCTCTGCCGGAGTAGATGTGGCGCGCGTGCTGGAAGCGTTCGGGGGAGGGGGGCACGAGCGCGCCGCCTCCGCCACCATCAAAGGCGGCGATGTCGACGCCGTGCGCGCCCGGCTGCTGGAGATCCTGGCGCAGGTGGTGTGCCCCCGCGCCACCGCGCGCGACCTGATGTCCTGGCCGGTACGCACCATTCCCCCCGACGCGACACTGGAGACTGCCGGCCGGCTATTGGCGCGCTACGGGATCGGCGGCCTGCTGGTGGTGGAGGAGGGCCAGCCGGTTGGCGTGATCAGCCGGCGCGACGTGGACCGGGCAATCCACCACCGCCTCAGCCACGCGCCGGTGCGCGCGTTCATGTCGCGCGACGTGCGGCCGGTCTCCCCCGATGCGCCGCTGCACGAGATCGAGCACCTGATGATCGAGGAGCGCGTCGGCCGCATTCCGGTGATGCACGAGGGCCGGCTGGTTGGCATCATCACCCGCACCGATGTCCTCCGTGCTCTGCATCAGGCGGCGCCGACGTTCCTACCGCCGCGCCCAACCGCCGGGCCAGCCCCCCGGGAGGCGCACCCCGCCAACGTCGCCGACCTGCTGAACGAGCGCCTTCCCGAGCGTGTCCAGCGGCTGCTGGCCCAGGCCGGCGCCGTCGGCGATGCGCTGCACCTCTACGTCTTCACTGTCGGCGGCTTCGTGCGCGACCTGCTGCTCGGTGTCGCCAACCTCGATGTGGATCTGGTGGTAGAGGGCGACGGCATTGCCTTCGCCCGGCGCCTGACCGACGAACTGCACGCCGACGTGTCGCTGCACCACCGCTTCGGCACGGCGGCGCTGACACTCCCGGACGGCGTGCGGATCGACGTGGCCAGCGCCCGCACCGAGCTGTACGAGCACCCGGCGGCACTGCCGGTGGTGGAGCACTCCTCGTTGCGCGATGACCTGGCCCGGCGCGATTTCACCATCAACGCGATGGCCGTGCAGCTCAACGCTCCTGCCTTCGGCCGCCTGGTGGATCCGTTCCGGGGCCGCCGCGACCTGCGCCTGCAGCGCGTGCGCGTGCTGCACTCTCTTTCGTTCGTCGAGGACCCAACGCGCCTTTTCCGGGGGGTGCGCTTCGAGGCGCGCTACCAGTTCCACTTCTCGCCGGGCACCGAGCGGCTGGCGCGCGACGCGGTAGCGCACGGGGCTATCCAGGGCCTCTCGCCGGCGCGGCTGCGCAAGGAGGTGCTGCTCACCCTGCGCGAGAGCGAGGCGCTGCGCGCCATCGAGCGGTGGCAGGAGCTGGGGATCCTGCCTGCCCTCTGGCCCGGCCTGCAGCTCACCGCCCTGGTGCGCGAGCGCCTGCAGCGAGTCGATTCGGTGTTGTCATGGTATAATGGATTGGGGCTGAAACAGCGAGTGGAGCCGTGGCTGCTCCCCTTTGGCGTGCTGGTGGAGCCACTGGGCCACGATGCGGCGCTGCAGTTCGCGGAGACGCGCCTGCGCCTGCGTGCCCGGCACCAGGAGATTCTGCGCGCCGCGCTCTACGCGCTGCCCCGCCTGTGTGCCGTGCTCGCCCAGCCGTGGCGGGGTCGCGGCCGGCGCGGCGTGCGCGCCAGTGAGGTCTATTGGGCCTGCCGCGACCTGCCGGTGGAGGCGCTGCTGCTAGCGGTGATCCTCTCTGGCTCGGAACTAGCCCGCGACCGGGTGGCGTTGTACCTAAGGGAGTTGCGCCACGTGCGGCCCCGACTGAGTGGCGACCAGTTGATCGCCATGGGGTTTGCCCGCGGGCCGGTCGTCGGGGTGGTTTTGCGCGAGATCCTGGATCGGCGCCTGGATGGCGAGTTGATCACGGCAGAGGACGAACTGGAGTACGCGCGCCGGCGGCTCATGCAGATGTGAAAGGGGAATCGGTACCCGGCATGTTTGACCATCTCTTCAATCGGCCGGCGCAGGAATGGGCGCTGCTGGCCCTGGCGCTGTTGATCGCGATCCCGGTCCACGAGTTCGCGCACGCCTGGACGGCACGTTGGGCGGGCGATCCCACCGCTGAGGCCCAGGGCCGCGTGACGCTCGACCCGCTGAAGCACCTCGATCCGGTGGGCACCTTCATGCTGCTATTTAGCGGGTTGTTCGGCTGGGGCCGGCCGGTGCCGGTGAACCCATTCAACTTCCGCAGCCCGCGTTGGGGGATGGTGCTCGTCTCCGCGGCCGGGCCGGCCTCCAACCTGCTGCTGGCGGCCGTGCTCGGCGTGATCGGGTTCCGGCTGGGCGTGATCACCGGCATTGATGTCGGCTACCAGCGGCTGGTCGTGCAGCTCATCGCCATCAACCTCGGCCTGGCGCTGTTCAACCTGATCCCGGTGCCGCCCCTCGATGGCTCGAAGATCCTCGTCGGCCTCCTGCCCAGCGAGCAGGCAATCAAGGTCGCCACCGTCCTGGAGCGGTACGGCATGTTGCTGCTGCTGGTGTTGGTGCTCACCCGGGCGACCGGCTACCTCATCGGGCCGCCGATGGGGCTCCTCTTCGCGATGCTCACCGGCCTCTAGCCGCGCGAACGCCACGCTGCCAGCGCCTCTGACGCCGGCAGCGTGGCGGCATGTGTCGGCGTCAGAGACGCTCTCCACTCGCTACGAGCGAATGATCTCCATCACCTCGTCGCGCTTGCGGGCCATTAGCTCTGGATCTTTGGCCTCCAGGTTCAGGCGCAGCAGCGGCTCGGTGTTGCTGGGCCGCACGTTGAAGTGCCAGTCGGGGTACTCCACCGAGAGCCCGTCGAGGTGCAGGAGTTGCGCGTCTTTGTAGCGCTCCTCGAGGCGGGCCAGCTTCTCCGCGGCCTGGGCCACCGGCACGTTGATCTCCCCGGAGATGAAGTAGTGCTCCTCCAGCGGCTTCAGCAAGTCCGAGAGCTTGCAGTGGTGCCGCGAGAGCATCTCCATCACTTTCAGTGAGGGGATGATGCCGGAGTCGGCGCAGAAGAAGTCGCGGAAGTAATAGTGGCCGGTCACCTCGCCGGCAAAGACGGCATCTTCATCTTTCATCCGTTTCTTGATGAAGGCGTGGCCGACGCGGTTCATCAGCGGCACGCCGCCGGCGGCGCGGATGGTATCGGGCACCGCGTGCGAGGCGCGCAGGTCGTAGATCACCCGGGCGCCGGGGTGGTCGCGCAGGAACTCGCGCGCCAGCAGCGCCGTCATGAAGTCGCCCGGCACGAACGCGCCGCGGTCATTAACGGAGAAGAAGCGGTCGGCGTCGCCATCGAAAGCGAAGCCGCAGTGGGCGTTCTCGGCCACGACGCGCTTCTCCAGTTCGGCGCGGTTCTCAGGAAGGAGCGGGTCGCCCCCGTGATTGGGGAAGGTGCCGTCCGGCTCGAAGTAGAGGCGCACGAGCTGCACCGGCAGCCGCTCGTAGACGGCATCGGCCATCACCCCGCCCATGCCGTTGCCGGCGTCGATCACCACCTTCAGCGGCTCGATGCGGTCCACATCGATGAGCGAGAGCACCTTGGTGACGAAGCCCTCACGAACGTCCATGGTGCGCACGGTGCCGCGGGCCGCCGCGGCCGGCCCGAACCGGTTGGCCTCCACCAGGCGGCGGATCTCCTGGATCCCCTCGTCGCCGCTGAGCAGGTAAGGCATCTCGCGCACCATCTTGAAGCCGTTGTACTCCTTCGGGTTGTGCGAGGCGGTGATCATCATCCCGGGCGCCCCGGTGGTGGCGCAGGCGTAGTAGTACATGTCGGTGGCCGACATGCCGATGTCGATCACATCCACGCCCTCGTCGTTGATGCCGCGCGCCACCGCCGCGAACAGCATCGGCCCGGAAACGCGCATGTCGCGGCCCACGACCACCTGGTTCCCCTGGCGGCCGGGGTTCACCACCCGCACGAACGCCCGCCCGATCCGGTAGGCGATCTCCTCATCCAACTGCTCCGGCACCACGCCGCGAATATCGTAGGCCTTGAAAATGCTGGGATCTACTACACTCACCCCTCAGTCCCTCCCTGGCATGGAAGCATGGAAGCAGGCCCCCGGCGGGCAGCCCTGGACGGGTGGCCGTTTACGGCGCCCCGCACCAGCGCCCCCTGACACCTGACACCTGGCACCTGACACCTGGCACCTAACACCCGGGCCCTGCTTGCCTTCGTTGCCTACCTCCATGATTCCACATCCGAAGCGCGAGGTCCGCTTGCTCTCGGCG
The DNA here is from genome assembly GCA_012512505.1 of Armatimonadota bacterium. Taxonomy (GTDB): domain Bacteria; phylum Armatimonadota; class JAAZEB01; order JAAZEB01; family JAAZEB01; genus JAAZEB01. The sequence continues at coordinate 6,538 of JAAZEB010000353.1, forward strand.
ATCCCCAGGCCATCGAGAGCCGTGGTCTTCACTCTTCGCACCCAGACGCGGCCTCTCCTTCCTCTCCTGGACCTGGCGCCTCATCGCGTCCTCGCGCCTTGGCGGCGGATCTGGCGGTATCTTGCATGCTGCTGACCATCGGCATGGGCTTGCTACACTATTCGCTGCCTGGTGGCTGGCTCACTCCAGCAGGGCAAAGCCTGATTGCGCTCCTGGGTGGTCGCCACAGTCATTCCTGGCAAGCTCGTGAGAGAACTCCATGGATGGTTCGCCCACGGGGAAACGGTGGGTATTGCGGCGGCACCACGAGGAGGCAACGTGGGTCCGCCTTGGGACCACAGCCTATTTGGCCGAGGGGGCGGCCGCGGAGGGCCGCCCCGACCAGAGCCCTGGGTGCGACGCGGTTACCCCTGCTCCTCGGCCCACGCGGCCAGGCTGGGCAGGCGCCGGAAGCGGTCGGGCGCTCCCAGGGTGCGGTAGAGCGCCTCGGCCCACTGGTAGGTGGGCGGGCACTCGCCCACCATCACCAACTGCGCGGGATAGAGCAGGCCGGCTACCTGCGGCAGGTCGGTGATGCGCAGGCAGTTCAGCATCTCAATCGCCGGGCCGCGGCCATCCGGCTGGCTGGGCGCGTTTTGGGTGGCCGGCGGATCTTGCAAGAGAACGACCGACACGCCCCCGTCCAGCAGCGCCGCGTAAAGCGCTACCGCCGCCATCTCGCCTCGGGCCGCCAGGGCTACGCGCCGGCCATCTACGTGGGGCAGGTCGCGCACGGCTTCCAGGGCGCGGAGGGTGTCGAAGACGCGCATGCTGGCCAGCGTCCTGCCGGTCCAGGCGGCGGCGCGGCGCAGGTGCCACTGCAGTTCCTCACCCCAGGCGGTGTCGCCGGTGCCGCGCACGTCGACGATCGCCCGGGCCCAGGGGGCGCGCACCGGGCCGATGAATGCCTCCGTGGCCCGGCGCTCCTCGCCCGGCGACCGCAGCGCCACTACCACCGGCGCCGGGCGCGCGGCGGCGTTCGGCACCGCCAGGGTACCATGCAGGCGCCACCCCTCCTCGGCGGTGAAGGCAAAGCGGCAGTTGTACGCGTTCCCCTCGGCGTCCTCGAACTCCACCTGCGTGGCGAGGGGTGGGGGAGTGCTCGGGAAGGCGCCGAACGTGCGCTCGCGCAGCGCCGTGAGCACGCGCTGGCGCTCCTTCTCCAGCCCGGTCAGCTCCACGATCCGCGGCGGCTGTGGAAGAGGGATCAGTTCGTCCTGGATCCGTGGCGCGCGGTCGTCCGCCGGCGGCCCATCGACAAAGACGCGCAGCGTGTCGGCCGACTCCTGCCGCTCGGGCGCGAGGTCGATGTCGCCGATCTCCTCGGGGGGCACCTCGCGACCCTGGAGGTGTTTGGCGAACCAGGAGAAGATGGCGGTGCGTGAGCGCTCGTGGTAGGAGTGTGGGCCGGGCGTCTCCACCAGGCGGAGGTTGCCGGGCACTCCCAGCAGCCCATAGAGGCGCTGCGCCTGGGCGTGTACCTCGCGGATGGCGGCGATGGTGAAGATGCCGTCGCGGTCCGCCGAGGCGATGAGGAGCGGCCGGGGCGCCACCAGGCCGGCCACGTCCGCCAGGTCCCAGCGGTAGGTATTGATCCACCACATGCAGTCGCAGTGCCCGTCGATGGTGCGGTCGTAAATATGCGAGGCCAGGGTGGCGGTGCCGCATACCGGTGCGGCCACCTTCACCCGCTCGTCAGCGGCGGCCACCCACCAGGTAGCGGCGCCGCCGCCGGAGATGCCGGTGGCGCCCAGGCGCTCCGGGTCTACCTCGGGGCGCTGCGCCAGCAGGTCAAGGCCGCGGATGCCGTTCAGCAGCTCAACGCCGGCGGGGGTGTAGCCGCGGCTGTACCAGTGGAACCAGCCCTCCCGGTAGCAGCCATGGTGGTAGCCGGGCACCTCGCCAAGCTGCACCGTCTCGATCACCAGGCAGGCGAAGCCCAACTCGGTGAAGCGGCGCGGGTGGGCCTGATAGTGGACCTTCTGCGTGGCGGCATGGCCGCAGGCGTAGAGGACGCCGGCCAGGGGCGGCCGGGGAGCGTGCTCGCCCTGCGGCAGGTAGAGGTTGGCGGCCACGTAAAGGCCAGGCAGGCTCTCGTAGGCCAGCTTCTCGATGCGATAGCCCGGGCGCTCGACCACGCCGGTTACCCGGACGTTGAGCGGCGGCCGTTCGGGGTAGGGGGGTAGGTGATCCAGCCCCATCATCTCCAGGAAGCGGCGGCGCTCTTCCGGCACCCGCCGGCTCCAGGTAGCCGCGTCTGGATACTGCGAGAGCGCGCGGTCGGTGATGCGGCGTGCCTCACGCGAGAGGTAGTCGCGGATCGTCATCGTTGTTCCCTCCTGGCCGAGCGGCGGCGCCTGGACGGGCGCGGCCTCGGCGGCAGGCGTGCAGCCGCGTCTGCCCAGGAAACCCACCCCGGCGACCACGGCGCTTGCCTTCAGGAATTCCCGCCGCCTCACCGCGCCTCCTTCCCAACTGCCCGCTTGCCCCGGGCCGGTGGGTCCAGCGGCACCCGCTTCCCATCCAAAAACACTGGCGCGCCGTTGGCCGACCAGGCGGCGACCGGCCGGCCCTGGGCATCGAGGGAGACGCAGGCAACCTCGTCGCGGCAGCGTACCCGGTGCCCACCAAGGGTCACTTCCGGCTGCCGCGAGCCGCGCGGGAAGATGACCAGGTGCCGCAGGTCATCCACGACCACCTGCACCCCGCGCTCGCCGCCGCCCGGCGCGATCACTTCGCCCGGCGCCATCTCTGGCCTGGCCGGCTCCAGCGTCATCGCCACGTCGTCGTACCACGCCCGGCCCTCGCCAAAGTAGTTGAACGCCACGCACGCCTGCTCCACCCCGGCCGGCACGGTTGCCGAGTACTCGTACTGCTTCCACTCGTTGCCGGCCACCTCGGGGCCTTCCGCCTGGCCGGTGGCGTTGCCGTCCAGGCGGCCCTGGTGCCACCAGTAGATGGTGGACCACCGGCTCGGCTTGCCCTCCAGCTTCGCCCAGAAGCGGACGGTGACGCGGTTGCCAGGTTCCACGGTGAAGCGCGGGGTGTAGTAGTAGCCGCCGGGGCTGTCGATGCGGCCGCAGCGGCGTCTGGAGTGGGGCACGGCCTCATCGATCACGTGGTTTTTCTTGGCGTTCTCGCTGGTGCGGATCACCCAGCCGGCCAGCCCATCCTCGAAGCCGCCATTGCTGATGCGGAAGGCAGCCTCGCGGGCGACCAGCACCGAGGTGAAGGTGGTTGCCTTCACCTTTGGGGTAGTGCCGAGCAGGTACGGCCCGCGCTGCTCGGCGCCCGGGAATACGCCCGAGCGCAACTGCACGCCGGCGGGCGAGTAGAGGTGGGTCTCCAGGCGGGCGGCGCCGGGCGCGGCCAGTACGGCCTGGTTGCTGCCGGGCACCGTCACCGAGCCGCGGGTGTGCAGCACGAAGCCGTAAGAGTGCGGCCGGGGGGCAGCCAGTTCGTCGCGCACCACGAAAACGTGCGGCTTGATGAAGAGGATGTGGCGGTCGGCGCGCTCCATCTGCGGCGTGGCGGGGGTGACGCGGGCCCAGAAGCGCGCGGTGATCCGCTGCCCGGGGCGAATCGGGAGGCGCTTGCCAGCGGGGAGCCAGTAGTAGTAGCCGCCGGGGGCGTCGATGCGGGCGCTTTGCTTTCCGGAGTGTGCCGTTGTCTGATCTACCGCGTGGGTGCCGGTTTCGCCGGGGACCACGCGCGGCATCCAATGCGTCAGCCCCTCCTCGAACCCCGGGTTTGGCAGCTTGAGCCGCCGGCCGTCCACCAGCACCTCGGCGTCATCGTACCACACGCTCCCCTCGGGCAGGGCGCACTGCAGCGCCAGGCAGAACTCCGCGGCCTCCGCGGGCGCCACGGCGGTGAACTCGTAGCGCTTCCAGCGCAGGCCCTGGGGGCGCGGGCCATCCGCCTGGTTGAAGCCATTCGCCTGGCCGGCGCGCCAGAAGTGGAAGCAGGCGGAGGCGCCCTCGGCGGGCGCGTTGTAGGTGCTGCCGGCCGCCCCCTTCACGTAGTCGTAGCGCGGGGTGGAGCGGAAGGCAACGATGCGGCCGCTGCTCAGGCGCACCTGGTCATGCCCGAGCAGGGGGAAGTTCATGTTGGCCAGGTAATCGTCGTCCACGTTCAGGGTGATCGTGTTGTGGCCGAAGGTGCAGCGGCCGTACTTGTTGTCCGGCGGGTCGAAGTAGCCGGTGTAGCCGGGGTCGGTGGCGATCCAGGTGCCGTTGTAGTAGATCTGGAAGCTGTTGTGGTCGTAATGGTTGTGGCCTATCTCGCGGGTGGGTGGCCCGCACTTGAACGCCAGGAAGGCGGCCTTCTGGTTGAAACCATCGCGCAGGGCGGCGTAGCCGATGTCGAGGAATGCCTGGGAGGGGCACCAGGCCGGCGGCCGAGGGTCGGCAAACCGCTCCGGGCGCAGGCCAAGGAGGGCGATCTGCTCCACCGTTCGCGGGCGGGTGTAACCGATCTCCTGCAGGTACCAGGCGGCATCGCGGTTGCCCCGCAGCGCCAGGAAGGTCATGCAGAGGGGGAACGGCTGGGAGAACCAGCCGTCGCCGAAGCCGGTGTGCCGCCGGTCGCCAGGGCACATCTGGCTGATGCAGTAGCGCGGCAGTGTCTCCAGGAACGGATGCCGGGCCACCGGGTTCTCGCCCCCGGCGGTTTCCAGCGCCAGGAGAAAGCGCGCCAGGGCATCGGCGCCGTAGGTGCCATAGCCCGGCCCCTCCATGCAGCCGCCGTCTTTGCCCTGGGTATCGAAGAACTCGCGGGTGTAGGCCAGCGCCTCCTTCAGCCAGCCGGCCGCGTCCGGGTGCTCGCCTTGCAGGGCGACGGCGCTCAGCCCCAGCGCCGCGGCCAGCACGGCAAAGCCGTTCGGCCAGTAGCGAACGCCATAGGCCGGGATCGCTTGCCGCAGGCCGACGCAGGCTTTCTGAGCCAGGGCCTCGCGGAGCTGGGCTCGCTCGTCCTCGGAGAGCGCCTCGTGGCACCAGTCGTAGAACAGGGCCACGGCGCCGCCGAGGTGCGCCGTGTCGAGGCAGGCGCCGCTGTTCCCGTAGCTGGGGTCGGTCCAGGGAATCGGCCAGCGGCAGAGGTGCTGCACCATCTGCCGCGCCCGCTCGAAGTAGCGCGCCTCTCCCGTTGCCAGGTAGGCGAAGCTGAGGGTGACGATCTGGGTCTCGATCTCCCGCGAGAGCTCAGTCCAACACGGGTAGTGACCGTAGTCATCGTGCCGGGGCGGCGCCTCGTCGGAGAGGGTGTAGGACCACTCCTTGGCCGGACCGCCCTGCAGACCTGGCATGCTGGTGGTATAGCGCAGGCGCTCTTGGGCCAGGAAGGCATCGGCCTGCCGTCGGACCTCGGCCAGCCCTTCGCCCACCGGCGAGGCAGGTTGCCCGGCCAGCGCCCGCAGCCGCGGCACGTCGGCGCCGGTCACCCAGATGCGCGGGTGCGGCGCCTCAGCGCCGGCCAGTGTTGGTCCGGCACCCAGGAGCACTGTCACACACAGCGAAAGGGCACGATACTTCGCCACGACTGCGAACTCCCCTCTGCAAGCGAACGGGAGTAGCCCGAGCGGCTTCCCCCAGCCTTGGGGGGATAGGGGCCAACCCCGGGAGAGTAGCGGAGCGCCGCAGCAA
>JAAZEB010000354.1 GCA_012512505.1 Armatimonadota bacterium
GCTCTTGGAAGAGACGGGCATTGCCGCCAGCAAACGCGCGCACCCGCCCCTCGGCCGGCACCCACGCCACCGGGTCCTTCGCCAGGGTGCCCACCAGCGCCAGGTCGGTCACCTCCAGCGGCGGATCCGCGGCAGTGCCCTGGAACGGCTCCGGCTTCACTTCGTTGAACACCCGGAACTGGGTTTGCAGCGTGGGCAAGCCGGCAAAAGCGGTGACGCGGAACACGAACCGCCCGAGGCGCCGGCCGCCCCCTTCCAGCGGGCCAGACGCCTCGATGGTGGCGGCAACCCGGCCCCGCTCACTCACCAGGAGGCGCTCTGTCCTGGCGCGCACCGGCACCTCGGTCCCCTCCTCCTGGATCGCCATGCGCACCGTCAACCCCGATAGCACGGCGTCTTGCCGTCCCGCCAGGTGTACGCGATCCAGCAGGCAGTGCGGGTCACCTCCCATTACCAGGCGCAGGGCGCCCGTGTCCAGAGTGAGGCGCTGGCCACCGCGACGCAGCGTCAGGGGCGCCCGGGGGCGCGGGGCACTTCCCGCGTTCAGGTGCAGGCGGAAGCGGTCGCCGGGGCGGGTGCCCCCGGGCAGCAGCGTCGTGAGTCGAATCCAGCGGGCGCTGCCGTCGGGCCAGACCCCGGTGCGCGTCGTCTGGAGGGGCAGATCCCGCCCGGCGGCATCCTGCAGGCGCACCGCCGTCACGTCGCGCAGCACGCCGGGGGGCACCGGAATGCCGCAGGTCAGCGGAAAGCCCGAGGCAGGGATCGCCGCTGGCGCCACCAACTCCAGCGCGGCCGGCAGCGGCAGGCGCTCGCCGGGAGGCGGCAGCGGCCAGCGGGCCCGATGGCGCGCCGCCACCACGGCCTCATGCGGGCGCTTTCCCATGGGCGCCGCCGCCACTGCGTCCTGCTCGCCCACCACCGCGTCGGCAAACCAGACCGTGGTGTGGAAGCGGGGCGGCTGCTCCGTCTTGCCGTCGCCGGCGGCATACCAGGTGCCGCCGATGAACCAGACATCCTGGGGGTGGCGCACCTCGGTGCTGACCTTGTCGAACACGCGGAGGGTGAGCCGGAACGGCTTGCCGGGCGTGACGTGCGGCGTCAGGTCTACGGCAAAAAGGGTAGGCGAGCCATGGGTGTTCTCGTCCACCACGTCGCGCTCCCAGACCACGCTCTCACCGACCAGCACTTGCTTGAAGCGGTGGGCGAAGAAGCTCTCGGTGCCGAGCTGGCCCGGCCGGTGCTTCTCGGCGTCGGCGAAGTAGTCGTCGGCGCAGTAGAAGCGGAGGGTGTAGGGCGCGCGCCAATCAGCCGGGAGGGTCACCTCTCGGGAGGCACCCGCCGCGGCGCCGGTGCGCGAGAGGCTGAACGGGTGGAAGAGGCTGAGCATCTCCCGCAGGTCCACCACCGCCCACCACGGCTCGTCGGCAAAGGAGCGCCAGTCGTCGCCCCCGGTGAAGGGAAGCCGGATCACGCGCTCTGGAGCCGCCACCGCCGGCCGCGCCGCCGTCACCGTGGCGAGCACCATCAGGAACAGCACGGTCTGCACTCTCATCGTTCCCCTCCGTTCGGGCACCGGGCGCCCCTTCTGCCCGGGGCAGCAGCGGGAGGTCCGCTGACGAATGCCAGGGGCCGGTCGGCTCCCCATTCGACGGCCCCCTCCCGATCTCCGGCCGGCCGCGAGTAGCCGGGAAAGACGGCCTTGCCCAAGGGCCCCCTGGCTGCAGCCAGCAGGCGTCTGGCGCGATGCTGGACTGCCGCGCGGCGCCACGATCTCAGGGCGTGGTTTGGCAGAGACGGCCGGTGGGAATGAGCGGTCGGGGTTGGCGGCCAGGCGGCGCCGTCACCCAAGGAGGGAACCGATGACAGTAGACGCGGTAGAGGTCATGGAAGAGATCGTGACCGAAGAGCCGATGCGCAACCACAACCACGACCTGATCCAGGTGCTCAGTGAGAAGCTCGACGGCGCGGTCCGCTACGAGGTTTACCACGAGGATGCCGAGGGCGCTTGTGAAGAGTGCCAGAAGATCTGGGAGGAGATCAAGCAGGACGACCTGCGCCACATCGAGATGCTGCGCAACGAGATCATCCGGCACGTCCACAACAACACCTTCGATTGATGCCGGATCCACCGGCTAGCGACGCATCACCGCACGGGCGGCCCGGCGGTGTGGCGCCGGCAGAGGCGACGGCACTACACCGCCCGGGGCCGCCTCGGCCGTGGCCCCGAAGCAAACCCGCAACCCCACCAGCGGGCCGGCCAAACAGCCGCCACTGCCCGTCATTGCCACTCAGGGATGTTCATTCGCGGCTTGCCGGGCGCGGCGCCTGGGAAGCATTTCGCCCGACGCGGCAGGAAGATCCCGCTTTGGGAGGGAACGTTACCCCGGCGGCAAGGAGACGATGAGAGTAGAAACACACCGGGGAGGCGCGGCGCGTGAGCGAGCCTGGCGCCAGTGGCCGCGTGGGCAGGCCCTCCCCTCACCGAGGCCCCGATGACCTGCCAGGAGGCGTCGCGCGTCCTCACCGCCGGTCTCGGCAGCCCGGCCGTGGCGCTGACAATCGCGCCGGCCGCCGGCGCCGCTGTCTCCAGCGTGTGGTATGTCACCCTCAACCGGCCCCCCGGCCGCGCGGTGTTGAAGGTGGCCGCCTCGGCAGAGCCGTTGGCGCGTGAGTGCCAGAACCTGGCCTACCTTCGCCAACACACCCGCTTCCCGGTGCCCGACACCTACTTCCTGCTGCCGTCCGGCGGGAACGGCCTGCCAGACCGGCACGTCCTGGGCCTGGAGTGGGTGCGCGGCGTCTCGCTGGGCTCGCTCCGGCTCCCGGCGGGCGAGCGCGACCGCCTGGACGAGCAGATTGCCGACGCCGTCTCGGAGCTGCACACCCACACCCGCTCCCTCTACGGAACCGTCGACGGTTCGGAGCTCTTCGGCCACTGGGTGGACCGCTTCCGTCCGCGCTTCGATGATATGGTGACGGAGTGCGACGGGCGCACCGACCCGCAGACTATCGCGGTCTCCCGCTGGGTGAGCGAGCGCCTGGAGGCGATCCTGGCGGAGCGCGGCCGGCCGGCCACGCTGGTCCATGGTGACCTGTGGGCGGGCAACATCCTGGTCGATCCAGATGCCCCGGGCGGGGTGGCGCTGCGCGCCTTCATTGATCCAGGCACCGAGTATCAAGACGTGGAGTGCGAACTGGCCTACCTGGAGGTCTTCAACACCGTGGGGCCGCGTTTTTGGGAGGTCTACCTGCGGCAGCGCGCGCTCGATCCAGGCTACCCGCTCCGGCGGCTGGTCTATCACTTGCACACGATGCTGGTCCATATCTGGTACTTCGGGGATCCGGAGTACCACCACCGCGCCGCGGCGCTGGCCCGGCAGCTTGCTCAGGCGTTGGACTCTCCCGCCGGACGGTCGCTGTAGCAATAGGACACCTTGATGGAGAAGATAGTCAGCGTCTCGCTTGGATCGCCCTCCCGTGACTTCGCCGTCGAGGTAGAACTGCTCGGGCGCCCCCTGCGCATCGAGCGCCGGGGGGTTGGCGGCTCCTACGAGAGTTACTTCCGCCTCCTGCGAGAGCTGGATGCCGACCCGGAGGTGCGCGCAATCGGCCTTGGGGGCATCAACCGCTACCTGCTCTGCGAGGAGCGGAAGCATGAGTTCACCGTGGCGCGCCGCATGGCTGCCACCGTCACCCACAAGCCGGTGGTGGATGGCGTGGGCCTGAAACTGAGCCTGGAACCACACATCATCCACCAGCTCCAGAAAGAGGGAGAGATTGACCTGGCCCACAGCCGCGTGCTGATGGTCTCGGCGACCGACCGCTGGGGCATGGCCCAGGCCCTGAAAGAGCACGCCCGCGAGCTGGTGGTTGGCGACCTCATGTTCGCCCTGGATCTGCCCGTGCCGCTCTCCTGGCGCTGGCTGAGCATCCTGGCGCCGCTGCTGCTGCCGCTTATCGTCCGCTGCGTGCCGTTCAAGGCGCTCTACCCCACCAGCGAGGCGAAGGCAAAGCCGCGGTTCCGCCGCTGGTACGCCTGGGCCGATCTGATTGCCGGTGACTGGAAGTTCATCCGGCGCTGCCTGCCCGAGGAGCCGGAGGCGCTGGCGGGAAAGACGATCCTGACCAACACCGTCACCGACAAGGACATCGCCCTGATGCGCGCGCGCGGGCTTTCACTGCTGGTGACCACCACGCCAAACCTCTCCGGCCGCTCCTTCGGCACCAACGTGATCGAGGGCGTAGTGGTCACCCTCGCCGGCAAGCGCCCCGAAGAGATGACGGGCGCGGACTACCTGGCGGTGCTGGCGCAGCTCGGGTGGGATCGACCGCGCCTGGAGCGCCTCAATGGCTGAGCACGGGCACCCGGAGCGCCTCCGGGGAGGCGTGCCCCGCCCGCGGCCGCGCGCCTTCCATGTGATGGCCAAGCCGGCCGGCCCGGCCTGCAACCTGCACTGCACTTACTGCTTCTACCTGGAGAAGGAGCGCCTCTACCCGAGCCCGCGCCGCTTCCGCATGAGCGACGCGGTGCTGGAGGCGTTCATCAAACAGTACATCGAGGCGCAGCAAGTGCCCACCATCAGCTTCGCCTGGCAAGGCGGCGAGCCGACGCTGATGGGGCTCCCCTTCTTCCGCCGTGTCGTGGAACTGCAGCGGCGCTACCTGCCGCCCGGCAAGCGCCTGATCAACGCCCTGCAGACGAACGGCACCCTCCTCACCGACGAGTGGTGCGCGTTTCTGCGCGAGCACCAGTTTCTGGTGGGCCTCAGCCTGGATGGCCCCCGCGGCCTGCACGACCACTATCGCCGAGGCCGGCGCGGCGAGCCAACTTTCGACGCAGTAATGCGCGGCCTGCGCCGGCTGCAGCAGCACGGGGTGGAGTACAACCTCCTCTGCGCTGTCAACCGTGTCAACGGCCAGCAGCCCCTGGCCGTCTACCGCTTCTTGCGCGAGACGGGCGCCCGGCACCTCCAGTTCATCCCCATCGTCGAGCGCCTGGCCGCGGAGCCGCCTCTCCCCGGGCAGCCTCCCTCCAGCCGGGAGGTCTCCGAGGCAAGCGTGCGTCCGGCGGAGTACGGGGAGTTTCTGTGCGCGGTCTACGATGAGTGGGTGCGCCACGACGTGGGGCGGATCTACGTGCAGACGTTCGAGGTGGCGTTGAGCGTCTGGCTAGGCCACGGCGCCGGCCTGTGCGTCTTCGAGCCGACGTGTGGTCGGGGGATGGCCCTGGAGCACAACGGCGATCTCTACGCCTGCGACCACTACGTCTACCCCGAGTACCGCCTGGGCAACCTGATGGAGCAGCCGCTGGTAGCGCTGGCCGAGAGCAACCCCCAGCGCCGCTTCGGCACCGACAAGCGAGACACCCTCCCCCGGCAGTGCCGCGAGTGCCCAGTGCTCTTCCTTTGCAACGGCGAGTGCCCCAAGAACCGCTTCCTGCAAACGCCCGAGGGCGAGGAGGGCCTCAACTACCTGTGCGCCGGCCTGAAGCGCTTCTTCACGCACATCGGGCCGACGATGGAGTGGATGGCCCGCGCCCTCCAGCAGGGGCAGCCGGCCGCGGGCATCATGGCAGTGCTGCGGCAGGCCGACCAGGGCAGTGCCGGTCCCCCGGCCACCGAGGTTGCCGTCGCCCGCCGGCCGGGGGCTGGCGCACGGCCAGCGGGCCGCAACGATCCCTGCCCCTGCGGCAGCGGCCAGAAGTACAAGCGGTGCTGCGGCCGCGGGCAGTAGCCGGCGGCCGGCGGCGCGGGGCCGTGTCTACGCGAACACGTCCTCCAGGCGATCCGCTTTCAGCGCCTGCCCGAGCCACCGCACCAGCGTCTCCTCGTCGGAGGCGAAAACGCGGGAACGCAGCGCCTCCTCAAGCGGCCCGAACTTCTGCTCCAGGAGCCGGATGAGCATCAACGCCTGGCCCTCTTGCCGGCCCCGCTCCGTTGCTCGTCGCTCAATGCTGGTCACGAAGGGCACGGTCTCATCCTCCTGCATCAGGGTGTCATCGAACTCGATCTGCAGCGCCTCGGGCAGCACCATTATCCAGTCCACCAGACGGAACAGCTCCTCGCGATCCTCACGGCTTAGTCCCATCCGGCGCAGCCGGCGCACTGCATCCAGCTTCGCGGCCAGCCGTTGCTCCGGTTGCCGGGCTGTTTCCTGGGTCAGCAGGTGTGCCATGGTCAAGGCGGCAAACGGGTTGTCACTCGCCGCCAGCTCCTCCCAGCGGCAGCGAAAGTCCTGCAGCTTCACGATCGGGAACTGCATAGTGATCCGGCAGCCCAGCACCTCCTGCTGGTAACACTCCGGTCGCCAGCGGGGATCCGCATCCGTCAGGATACCGAAGCTCGCCACCGGGCGATGGTAGCGGTCGAAGAGCCGGTAGCTGTACACGAACATGCGCTCCGGGAATCCCGCGTCTGGCTGCCCCTGTACCTCAAGATGCACCAGAACCCAGATCTCGCCGCCGTCCAGCAGATAAACCTTGGCGAGCTTGTCGACCACGCGGCGGCCGAGGGCACCCCGCGGCGCGATCCGCTGGAGCTCCTTGTCAAGAAACTCCACGCCCCGCGCCCAGTCGATCCGCGCGTAGGCCTCCGCAAAGTAGAGCGCCATGCACGCCGGAAAGAAGCGCTCCAGCGCGTCCTTCCAAGGGCTATCCACGTCTGGCCTGGGCTCGCTCATAGGCACCTGCCGCCAACACCGCCATCCCCATTATAACACCGTTCCCCGGGGGAGGGAATAGCCGCCCGAGAAGGGGAACTAGGATCACGCGGCCGCGTGGTCGCCGCGATCCTGAACGGCGCGGCGGCCTCCTGTCCAGCCATCTCAGCAGGAGGTGTGGTGTGTCCTACTACCTGAGCAACCCCCTGGACTTCGCCCGGCACAACGAGGAGGTCGCCCACGTCTGGCAGGCCTACACGGAGGGGAAACCGTACCGGGTGCCGGTGCTGATCACCGGCAGCATCCGCAACCTGATCCAGAACCCTGCCTTGAACCACACCGGCCATACCTTCGCCGACTTCTTCACCAACCCGCAGGCGCAGATCGACTGCCAACTCGCCTACCAGCGGTGGCAGCGCTACCACCTGGTGTGCGACCGCGAGATGGGCCCGCCAGCGGACGGCTGGTCGCTTACCGTCGACTTCCAGAATTGCTACGATGCCGGCTGGTTCGGGTGCCCGCTGCACCTCGACGGCAACGCCGTGCCCGACACGGTGGAGATCCTCAAAGAGAATAAGTACCGGCTCTACGAGATGGAGTGCCCCGACCCGCTGCGGGGTAACCTGCTCGGGCGGGCGATGGAGTTCTTCGAGTATATGCACGAGCAGGCGCCACGGATGGAATTCGAGGGGCTGCCGGTTCACCCCCCCACCACCATCCCCGGCGAAGGGATGGATGGCCCCCTCGACTGCGCCTACAAGCTGCGCGGAGCGGCCGAGATCCTCACCGACATGCTCACCGACGAAGCCTACTACCACGACCTGATGACCTTCATCACCGACTGTCTCATCAAGCGGATGAAGGCGATCCGGCAGTGGCGCTGGGAGCGAGACCCGAACGCTCCCGACCGGGGCCAATTCCGCCGGCCCGGCTGGGGCTTCGCCGATGATGCCATCGCCCTCATCTCCACCAAGACCTACCAGGAGTTCGTCTACCCCTACCACCGACGCATCTGGGAGGAGTTTAGCGACGGCAGCCCGATCTGGATCCACCTCTGCGGCGATGCCACCCGCCACTTCCGCTTCCTGCACGAGGCCTTCGGCGTCTCCGGCTTCGACACCGGTTTTCCGGTGGACTTCGGGGCGCTGCGCAAGGAGCTGGGCCCGGACGTGGCGATCTACGGCGGCCCGACAGTGATGCTCCTGCAGTCCGGCCCGCCGGAGGCAATCCGGGCAGAGGTGCGCCGCATCTGCGAGAGCGGCGTGATGGAAGGGGGCAAGTTCGTCTTCATCGCCGCCAACAACCTGGCGCCTTGCACGCCCCTGGAGCACATCGAGGCGTTCTACGCGGCCGCCCAGGAGTACGGGCGGTATGAGGGTGACCGGTGATGGGTGTCTGGGGCCAGGGCTCTGGGGATGCCGCGCTCGCCCTGGCCGCGCCACCGCTGTGCATCCACGGAAAGGACCAACGCTCATGGCAAATGGATCCATGCCGATCTCGCGCCGGGGGCTGCTGCAGGCCGGCGCGCTGGCAACCGTTGCCGCGTCGCTGCGGGGGGATCTCCTGAACGAGGTCTTCGCCGTGGGGCCGGCGTTCACGCCCACCTCCGACCGCAAGATCCGCATCGGCGTGGTGGGCGGCGGCTTCGGCGCGGCGTTTCACTGGCACCAACACCCCAACTGCGTCGTCGAAGCCGTCAGCGACCTCATCCCCGACCGCCGGGACACCCTGATGCGCGTCTACGGCTGCCAGAAGGCCTACGAGTCGCTGGAGAAGCTGATCCTCGACCCACGAGTGGAGGCGGTGGCGGTCTTCACCGGGGCGCCGGATCACGCCCGTCATGTGCTGTTGGCGATGAACGCCGGCAAGCACGTCATCTCCGCTTGTCCGGCCTGCACAACGCTGGAAGAGGCCCAGCAGCTTAAAGAGACCAAGGAACGCACCGGCCTGAAGTACATGATGGCGGAGACCAGCTACTACCGCTGGGAGACGATCACCGCCCGGCGCCTCTTCCAGGATGGCAAGTTCGGCGAGTTGGTCTACTCCGAGGGGGAGTATTATCACCCAATGACCGGTGGCGAACGCCAGGCGCTGTGGTTCCGCGGCAACGAGCGCACCTGGCGCTACGCCTATCCGCCGATGCTCTACCCCACCCACACCACTGCCTTCCTGGTGGGGGTCACCGGCGAGCGCCTCACCCGCGTCTCCTGCGTCGGCTGGGGCGATGACGACCCGGCGCTGAAGGAAAATGCCTACAACAACCCGTTCGCCAACGAGACGGCGATGTTCACCACCGACCGCGGCCACGCCTTCCGGGGCAACGTCTGCTGGAACCTGCACGGCCACGGCGAGCGCGCGCAGTGGTTCGGCACCCAGGGCGCCCTCTTCATGGATGGCTTCGCCGGCCAGCCGTTTCGGATGCTGCTGGCCGACGGCACGAGCGTCAGCGAGCTGCCAGACTACTGGCACATGGTGCCCGAGGCGATGCGCTACGACAGCGGCCACGGCCGCTCCCACCCGTTCCTCACCCATGAGTTCATCATGGCGCTGGTGGAAGACCGCGAGCCGGCGATCGACCTCTACGAGTCGCTGGCGATCACCGTGCCCGGGATCGTCGCCCACCAGTCGGCACTCAAGGGCGGCGAACAGCTCGCGGTGCCAAGCTTCGACCGGAAGTGAGGGGAACGCCGATGCATCGCTCACGATGGGGTCTGGTGGCTGCCCTCTGGATGCTGGTGGCGGTGGCCCCCGCCCGGCCGGCGCCGGCGAGGGACTGGCGTACGGCGGGCGGCAGTTGGCGTGCCCAGGGGCGGCAGCCGGTGCTGCTGTGGCAGCGCGCGGCCAAGGGAACGGCGGCAGCGGTGCTGCCGCGTGTTCGCGGCACTACCGGCTGCTGGCGCTGCCTGGTGGAACCCGCGCCCGGGTCTGGTGAGGCGGGCGTGTGGTTCGCCGCCGGGTCGGATCGCAAGCGGGGCCTGCTCCTCACGCTGGGCGGCGGGCCGGCCGGCGGCGGCCTCTTCCTGCGCGACGCCGCCGGCAAGCTGCTGTGGGAGGATCCCCTCGCCCCGTGGGTGCCTTACACGCCCTATCTCCTCGAAGGGGTGGTGGAGAAAAACCGCGTGCGCGTGCAGTTGCTGCTGTGGGATCGGAAGCAGCTCATCTCGCAAAGCCCCTGGATCGCCCGGCCGGGCGCCGGTACCAAGCCGGGCCTGCTGGTGCTGCACACGCGCGACCGGATCGCCCGCTTCTACCGCTGGGAGTACGCCCGGACACCGCTGTCGCCGGTGGTGGCCAACGCCCCCAACAAGCTGCGGCTGCGCCACGGGCCGGATGCCGATTGGGCAGTTGTCGGCCCCGGCCGCTGGATGTGGCACACCCCCGAACGAAAGGTGCTGCGTCAGACGGCAGCGGTCGAGCGCACCACCGCCATCGCGCGAAAGCTGGGCGGGGCCGAGGGCACCTGGCAGTGCCGCGTTCGGGTGCAGCCGGGAGCCGGCGGCGCCGGGATGCTCTTCGCCGTCGATGAGGAGCTACAGCGCGGCTTCAACGCCTGGCTGGGCGGCAACCACGGCGCCGGCGGCCTCATGCTCTATCGCCTGCCAGACCAAGCGCTCTGGTCGAGCCCGCAAGACACCTGGCACTACGACACGGAGTACCTGATCGAGGCCACCCTCAAGGGAGGGAAGGTCTCCATCCGCCTGCTGGATGCGGCCGGCAAGGAGCTCGCTGCCAGCCCGGCCTTCGACCTGCAGCCGGCCGAGGTGGGCCGGCCGGGCGCCCTCGCCTTCATGACCTGGCTCGGCTGTGCCGAGTTCTGGGGCTTCTCTGCGGAGACACAGGCGGATGCCGGCGAGGCACCAGCCACTGCCATCCTCGGCGCCGACTGGCGGACCACCGGCGGCACCTGGCGGCTGGACAACGCCGGCACCCTGGAGCAAACCGGGCGCGACCCGGCAACGGCGCTGCACCTCAAGACGGAGGCCACGCAGGGCGTCTGGCGCTGCCGCCTGCAGCCCGGGGAGGGCACGCGGTCTGCTGCTCTCCTCTTCCAGGCCGACCCCGCGCTCAATGCCGGGTTTGTCGGCATCCTTGGCCCGGAGGTGCGGCTGGAGTCGCTGGAGGGCCGGGTGCTGTGGCGTCAGGAACGCTTCCCCTGGCAAGCCGGTACGGAGTACGTGGTCGAGGGCCACGTGCTCACCGACCGCGTGCGCCTGCGTGTGCTTGCCGCCGACGGCACCACGCTCCTCGCGGAGTCGGAGACGGTCTACGTGAGCGACCGCAACAACACCCGGCGAGGCGTGCTCGGCTTCCGCACCGAAGGCGGCCCGGTGCGCTTCCGCGACTGGTCGGTCCAGTAGGCAGCCAGAAGAACCACGGGGGCCACGAGGAACACCGGGCGACCGCTCCGGGCACCGGCTTCGGCCCTTCTTCGTGCTCTTCGTGTCCTTCGTGGTTTCACAGAGCCGTTGCCCGTCGGGCTTGGTCAGAAGTAACACCTGGAAAGGGATACAGACGGATGAGGAGTCTCCTGGTCGGCGTGCTGCTCGCGCTGACGGTAGCCGCGAGCGCCGCGTCGGTGAGCGTGCTTGATGAGACCTACGATGCGCCCCCCCGGGGCAAGCTGGAGGGCGGCGCCAGCCTCGTCCCGGGGCAGACCGGGCAGGCCGTGAAGCTGGAGGGCACCGCCAGCGTGCTGTACGACGGCCTCGATCTCCCCCGCGAGCAAGGCCGGATCGAGCTGGACCTCTGCCCCCACGCCCCGATCACCCCGCGCACCGACGGCAAGCACTGGATGCTCCTCAGCGACGTGGGTGCCGGCAGCGCCTGGCCGGGCGCCACCGTGATCTACTGGGATCGCGAGACAGCCCAACTGGGCTACGGCTACTTCGAGGGCGGCTGGAAGTGGCTGATCGCGAAGGATGTCGAGTGGTCTGTCGGCACCTGGCGGCACCTGGCCTTCACCTATGGACCGGCGGGACGCACCCTGGAGATCGATGGGCAGGTGGTCGCGCGTGATGCCCACGCCCGGGGCATCGACCCACGGGCACTGCGCCTCGGCTACTTCGACGCCTACTCGGTGGCCGCTCCGGTGCTGGTGGATAACCTCCGCATCAGCGGCGAGCTGGCCGATGCTATCCGCTGCGACTGGCGGGTGGTCTGCCCGGCGAAGGACGACCTGCTGGACACGGTGACGCTCACCTGGTCGGTGGGCGAGCCAGG
This sequence comes from Armatimonadota bacterium, assembly GCA_012512505.1. Taxonomy (GTDB): domain Bacteria; phylum Armatimonadota; class JAAZEB01; order JAAZEB01; family JAAZEB01; genus JAAZEB01. The sequence continues at coordinate 11,878 of JAAZEB010000354.1, forward strand.
CACCGCCACGCTGGCGCTGGTGGACGATGCCGGCCGGGTGGTGGCGCCGATCCTCGGGCCCAAGGCGGTGGAGCCGGGGGTCTACCGGACACCCTTCGATGGCGGCCAAGCCCGCACCGGGGAGTACCAGGTGCGCCTGAGCATCGCCCGCGGCGACGCGGTCACCCAACAGACGACGCCCCTGGCAGTCGAGCGCGAGCTGAGGTGGAAGCCGGCCGCCAACCGCATGGACCGGCGCTTCCCCCTCGGCGTGTGGTACTTCTGGGAGGACGACGCTAGCTACATCAACCGGCGCATCGACGACCAGGAGAAGGTGCGCGCCTACTTCGAGCGCACCATGGCCGACCTCAAGCGCCTTGGCGTGAACACGATCGTCGCCAACTGGACCCCGCGCGACCACCGCCAGCTCCTCCTGGATACGGCGGCCCGCCACGGCCTGCGCGTCATCGTCCACCTGGACGAGGTAAACGCCTTCTTGTGGGACCACTCCCGCTTCGCCCGGGAGAACTACGTGGCCGCCTTCCGCGAGGCGGTCGGCACCGTCAAAAGACACCCGGCCACCCTCGGCTACTACCTGGTGGATGAGCCCACCCCTACCCCGGAGAACGCCCAAAAGATCGAGATCGCCAAGAAGATCATTGAGGCGCTCGACCCAGAGCGCCCCGGCTTTAGCTGCCTGCTGGGCAACTACGATGACCTCTTCCGCCAGGTGGGTTACCACGTCCTGCTGGTGGACATCTACCCGGTCTACACCCAGCGGCTGCAAGGCGACGTGCTGCACGGCTACATCAGCGCGGTGGACCACGCCCGCGAGGTGGCTGCCGGCAAGCCGGTGTGGGTGATCCCCCAGTGCTTCGGGTTCGGCAAGCCGCAGCCGCGCGCTATCCCCACGCCCAACGAGGTCTCCTTGATGGTGTGGGAGGCGATTGCCCACGGCGCCAAGGGGATCGTCTACTTCATCTACCAGTCCACTACCGGGATCCAGGGGGAGTGGCTGCAAGGCATCGTCAACATGGACCTGGAGCCGCTGGACCACCGCCACGCGGAGGTACAGCGGGTGAACGCCGCCGTGCGCAAGCTAGCCCCGACGCTGCTGAAGCTGCACTGGGAGAAGAACGACGTGGCCACCGCGAGCACGCCGAACGTGGACGTGCAGGCGTTCCGACACGCGAACGGCCGCCGCTACCTCTGCGTGGTGAACCAGGACACGCACGCGGCAGTCACTGCCAACCTGGAGTTCACCCTGTCGGCCGCGCCAAAGGTCCGCCAGGTCCGGGATGTGGCAACCGGCGCCCGCGTCGGCGATAGCAGCGGCGCCAGCATTCGCCTGGAACCCGGCGAAGGGAAGCTGCTGGAGGTTGGCGAGCGGTAGAGGTGCGGTCACTCACCTGCTTCCCCTCGCCTACGCGGTGAGGGAGAGGGCAGCGGGGAAGGGCTTTGATGATCGGTTGGCTTTACCTGGCGGCGGCGGTGGCCGGCGGCGTGGCCCTGTGGCCGCTGGGCCGCTGGGCGATGCAGAAGGATGGCCAGGCTACCATCCTTGGCTTTTGGATCTCACTCACCGGCGGGGTGTTGGGGCTATCGCTCGTCATCCTGCTAGGCCGACCGCTGGTGGTGTGGCCGGTGTGGGGCGCCGGGCTGGCGTTTGGCGTGGCCTACGCGGTTGGCTTCTGCATGCTGATCATGCACTGCCTGAAGATCGGTCCGGCGGGCCCCACCGTCACCATCAACAACATGGCAATGGTGTGCGGCGTGCTCTACGGGGCGCTGTGGCTGAAGCCGCACCCGCTCCACCCGTCGGCCGTGCTGGGCGTGGCGGGCACCTGCGTGGCGCTGCTGCTCCTGGGAAAGGCGCGTCCTTCCCAGGAGGTGGGCACGCCCGGCGTCAACCCGCGGTGGCTGAAGCTGGTGATGGCCGGCGGCGCCTTCTCCGGGCTCTCCTTTATCACCCAGACGCACGTGGGGGTGCTCTACGTGGAGCACTCCTTCCTGTTTGTCTCCACCGGGTTCTTCATCTCGGCGCTAATCCTGCTGCCGGGAATGCTGCGCGCGCGGGGGAGCTTCGGGCACCGGCGCGAGCGGACGGCCGGGCTGGGCATCGGCAGCGTGAACGCGCTCCTCGGGCCAGTAGGGCTGGCGGCGATGCACCACGTCGGCGCGGAGGTGATGCTGCCGGTCTCCCTGGTCACCCCCATCGTGGTGATGCTGCTGGTGGGCCACTTCGCCTACCGCGAGCGCCTCGACCGCCTGGGCTGGGCCGGCTCACTAGCCGGCCTGGCCTCGGTGGCCCTCCTGGCCCTCGGCTCGTCGTAGCCGGCTTGCCGCGCGGCACTCAACCGCCGCTGGCGCCGAGGCTTACGGCATAGTCCAGCCAGCGGTCGACAATCGCCGGGTCGGTCTGGTCGCAAATGCCACTGCCGTTGCTGATGACCAGGCGGCCGTCGCGGCCGGCAGCCGCGTGCTGGTAGCGGGCGCGGGCAGCGATCTCCTCCCAGTCGCCACGCAGCAGCGCGTAGGCGCTCAGGTTGCCGTAGAGGCACTGCTCTGGTCCCAGCACGCGGCGTGCCTGACCGATGTCCAGCTCCTTGCCGCGGGCCAGGTCGTCGATGCGCAGGATGTCCCACCCCTGGCCGCGCAGGTACGGCAGCAGGGGCATCACGTCGCCGGGCAAGTAGAAGTCGCTTTTCAGGCCGTGAGAGTGGATCATGCGGGCGCACTCACGGTGCAGCGGCGCCACCCAGTCGCGGTAGGTAGCCGGCGAGATGATGTCGGCGGAGGACCAGGAGTCGACCATGTGACCGGCGTCGTAGCCAGCGCGGGCGGCCCAGGCGAAGTGGCGGGAGAACTGCTCCAGGAAAAGCTCCGCCAGGCGGGCGAAGACGCGGGGGCGCTCCGCCAGCAGCACCAGGGAGGGCTCGAAGCCGAAGGTATAGGCCACGGCCACGAACGGGGCGATGGAGCAGGTGATCATCCAGTAGTCGCGCCCCCAGTGGGCAACGGCGCGGTCCTCCGCCGGCGAGGTCGCTGGCTGGCCTGGTTCGCCCGCGAACTGTCGGGCAAACCAGGCCTCGGCATCCGTCACCGTCCGCGGCGGCTCAACCGCGAGGCGTGAATCGCCCGGGTGGGCCGGCTGGTCTATCACGCGGTCGTGCGCGTCCACTTCCACCAGCACGTGGCTATCCAGGTCGAAGCGCCAGCGGCGGCCGCTGGTGTCGCAGCGGAAGAACGCCTCACGGCGCGTCTGGCGCTCCAGCCGCTTGCCACGCAGCCAGCCGCTGCCGAGGGTATCGCTGGGGCCAAAGGCGGTGTCGGTGCGGTGGCGCCGCTGCACTCGATCCATCGCCGCGATCCCGTCTTGTTCGCCCAGGATCACCTCCCACACCGGGCCGCCAACGAAGCGCCAGCCGTACTCGGGCCAGGTGATGTACAGCGACACCGGTGGCTCGGCCGCTCGGCCGCCCTCCAGCAGCGCGCGCATCCGCTCCTTGCCGGTCATGCCACCCCTGTGCCGGCTCAGCGCTGGCGGGCGCGCGCCGCCACGATCGCCGCCGCGACCCGCGCGCGGGTGGCCGCCAGCGTCGCCGGATCCTTGCTGAAGTGCGTCATGTCCGTCACCAGCTCGCCGATCGCCTGCTCCACCGCCGCCCGGCCGGCAACCCGCTCCAGCAGGCAGAGGTACTCGTAATCCTCAAAACCCTCACGAATCAGCTCCAGGCGCAGCGAGGAGACCGGGCCGTTGTGCCCCACCTTCTTGCCCGGATACAGCAGCGAGCCGTCGCCGTAGAGCTTCGGGTCGATGTCCTTGACCGTCGCCATGTCCTCCCAGGGATCGGCTGTCACCTTGGAGTTCCAGTAGGTGGTCGACCAGTAGAGCAGGCCATCGCAGGCATACTTCTTCTGCTGCCACTGGAGGATGCGATGGTCCATGGCATCCATCGTCAGGTGGAAGTTGGCGTAGGGCGCCCCGGGGCCACAGCAGACGTACCACCACGACGTTTCGCCGCGCATCTTCTTCAGCATCTGCTTCGCCGGGTCGAAGTAGTTGGAGACGGCGCACCAGATGTTGATCACGCCGTCGAGCGCCTCATAAGCCGTCTCCTGGCTAAACTCCGGGCTGCGGAAGAAGGGCGAGACAATGCGCGCGTCCGGGTGAACGCTGCGGATCTTCTCTACCCGGCGCTTCAGCGTGTTGTACTGCTCCTGGTTCACCGGCTCGTCCCACGGATAGTAGTAGGCCTTCGCCAGCCAGCCCCGCTCCCGCGCCCGCTCCATCCGCCGGCGCATCTGCTCCGCGTCATCGCTATACGGGAGGATGAAGGAGGTCACCCGCGGGTCGTCCAGGTACTCCCCGGCCTCGTCGCTGAGCACGTCTACCGGGATCGAGTAGGGGCTGAGGCGGTGCTCCACCAGGTACCAGTAGTAGCGGCGCAGCATCGCCTCCGCCTCCGGCGTGCCGGCCTGCAGCCCCTCCTGCTCCAGGACGTAGTCGTGGGAGATGCCGAACGCCGTCTCACACGAGGGTTTGTCCGGCACGGCGAAGTCCCATACCTCCAGCGAAAGTGGCACGCGCAGCGCCTTTCCCCCTTCCGGTGTCAGCGTCAGGCTGCCATCATAGCGGCCAGCCGGGGCGTTCTTTGGCACACGCACGCTCACCCACACCGGCTGGTTCTCGCCCGCCGCCACCGTGAAGGGGCGCAGCGGCGGCAACGGATCGGGCCAGTAGCGGTTCTCGTGCTGCACCAATACGTAGCCCACCAGCCGGCACTCAATGCGGTTGGCGGCAATGGCGCGCCCATTCGGCCCCTTCAGGCTGGAGACCTTCACCCGCACGTCCCGCAGCGGGGTCTCGCCGGCCCGGAGGATCACCTGGCCACACTCGTACTCGTTGCGTGCCGCCTGCAGCGCCAGCGCCCGCTCGCTGTCCGGAGGCGTGTCACGGAACACTTTCACTGTCGCCGGCGCCGTCCAGACTACCGGCTCTGCCTTGCTCTCCATCGTGCTCACCCCCATGGCGATCGCGACGACCGCCCCCAGAACGTGGTACCGCATCTCCGGATGTCCCTTCCTCGAACGCTCTCGCCGCTCGCCTACAGCCGGAGGGGGCCGCCCCCAGGAGGGGCCCCCTCCGACAACGCCCCGGTGCCTCCCGCTCAACGAGCCGGGGGCAGGGCTTCGATGGCACGGGCGACGAGGCGGCGAACGTGGGCGTAATCTTCCGGCGCCAGGCTGTAGGTGCGCCGGTCCTGAGCCACCTTCGCCACCGCCGCCAGGGCAGCGCGCGCCTGCGCCAGCGCGGCAGGCCGGGCGCGGCCGCCCTGCTCGGCCGCCTTCAGACGGCTCTGCAGCAGCCAGAAGTACTCGTAGTCCTCCATCGAGTCGCGCAGCACCTCCCAGCGCACGCTCTCATAGAAGCGGTCCGCCGGGTCTTGCGGCCGGCGCGGGTAGAGGAGGAAGCCATCACCGTTGCCCGCGGTGCCGGGCCCCATCTGGGGCGTCTCCCAGGGATCATGGCGCCAGAAGTTGATGCACCAGAAGAGCAGGCCATCCACCTTCTGGGTCCACGACAGCCACACCAGCGCGCGGTGCTCGGTGCCAGGCACATCGATGAGCAGGCCGGGCTTCAGGTCCACGGCCTGATACCACCACACCTTCTCGCCGAGCTTGCGACGCTCGGCGGCCACCTTCGGGTCGTAGTCCCGCACCAGGGGACACCACACGTCCACCGCCCCGTACAGCTCCGGCGCCGGCGGCACCGTCAGCATCCGCCGCAGGCGTGGGTCGGCCTCCTTCAGTGCCTTGGCATAGCGGGCCGCCTCCGGCCAGCGGTCGGCGCTGGCCTCGTCAAACTGGCACATGTAGACGTAGGTGCGATCCAGCACTCCCTTCTCGATGTAATAGTCGGTCATCCGCCGCACCCACTGGCGCTCTTCCTCGGTTTCCACCGGCGGACCCCAGTAGAAGGAGAGGAAGTGGTTGAAACCGAGGTGCCGGGCCAGCTCCAGATAGCGGTCGAACTCCCGCAGCGACTGTTCATCCGCCGGGCGCGGCGGGCCGGAGGGTCCAAGGTGCATCGGGGCGATCCGGTGCTGCGCCATGCTGGCCCAGATGCGCCGGAAGAGGGCGAAGTCGGCCTGGGGGTAGTAGCGCCCGAAGCCCGACCAGTCTTTATCGGCGCTGAACTGGAAGGAGGTTGGCAGGTGCGTCTCGCGCGGTAGCGCGAAGCCATACACGCTCAGGCGCACCTTGCCCCGGGCCAGGACGCTGGCGCCAGAGCGCACCGTGACCGCGCCCTCGTAGCTGCCCTTGCGCACGCTGGCCGGCACGTAGAGGCGCACCCAGAAGGCGCGCGTCTCGCCGGCCGGCACGTCGGCCTTCCCGGGCTGCAGCAGGGGATCGGGGCACCAGCCGGCCCGGATGTGCCCGCTGGTCTTCTCCGTCTTCACCAGGCCAACCGGCCGCACCTGAACGCACTTCGGCGTGAGCCCGCGGCCGCCCGCGCGTGGCGGCGTGACGGTAACCGACCCCCCGCGCAGCGCCGCCTTTGCCCGCACCGCCACCTGGAAGTCGACGTAGTCGTTGCCGGCTGCCTCCAGGGGCACCACCCCACGCTGCTTCGCCGGCTGCTTTGGCAAGCCCGCCTCGGGCAGCACCTTGTTGTCCGCCGGCTCGGTCCACACCTGGGCGCGACTGCCGGTGGCCAGCACGTGCTGCAGCGGCTGTGGCGGGAACAGGGACCTCTTGGCGGACGGCCGCCGGCCAGCCAAGCGCGCGTTGCGCAGCTCGAACACCACCTGCTCGCCCGCCTGGAAGCCGGCGTTGTGGAAGTCACGGTTCCAGAGGAAGAACTGGAGGCGGTTCGCCGTGGTCAGCACGAACGGGGGGCACTCCAGCAGATCCACCGACTCCCGCACCCACTCCCCGGGCACCAGGGGTTGCGGGAGGGTATCCTGCTGCCACTGGGAGCCGTGGGCGCTGCCGACCTGGAAGCTGAGCGACCGACGTGGCAGCGTGGCGCGAGGAGTGCGCGCGATCACCTCGAACTCCAGGCGCGCCCAGCCGCTCAGATCAAGCGGCGTGGGGAGGGCGCACTGCGCGTGGGGCCACTCGTCCGGCTCCTCACCCACCGTGTAGGTGATAGTCAGCCGCCCTGCGGTCACCTGCGCCTCACAGTGGCTGGTCTGCCAGGGGCTGCCCAGCCGCTCCCAGGCCAGGGCGCGCGATGGCTCGCTGGCAGGCGCGGCCAGCACCGGCGCCGCCAGCAGTAGCAGCAACAGGGCGACCAGCGCCCTGCCCGCGGAGCACGGCGCGGCGTCAAGGCGACGAGCCGCGCCCGGGCCAGAGTGGCCCACCATTCGATCCAACATACCTCACCTCATCCTAACGGTCTCCGCGGCCGCCAGCGCACGGCCACGGTTGTTCCTCTACGAGCTCAACGGGTGCATCCGACAGGCAACCACCCAACCCCGGGCTACTCCTTAATGCCGGTGAGGGTGACGCCCTGGATGAAGATGCGCTGGGCCAGGAAGAAGATGATAATGATCGGCAGCGTCATCACCGTGGAGGCCGCCATCAGCAGCGCCCACTCGGCGCCATGCTGGCTAACGAAGCGCTGCAAGCCCATCGCCAGGGTGTAGCTGCGCTCGTCGTTCAGGTAAAGCAGCGGGCCGAGGAAGTCGTTCCAGGCGCCGATGAAGGTGAACAGGCCCACGGTCGCCAGCGCCGGCTTCGACAGCGGCAGCACAATGCGCCAGTAGATGGCCAGCTCCGAGCAGCCGTCGATCTTGGCGGCATCCGACAACTCGTTCGGAATCGTCATGAAGAACTGGCGCAGCAGGAAAATGTAGAAGGCACCACCGAAGAACGCCGGCACGGTGAGCGGCTTGATCGTACCGATCCAGCCGAGCCACTTGAAGATGGTAAACGTCGGCACCATCGTCACCTGGCTGGGGAGGATCATCGTCGCCAAAAGCGAGTAGAAGACCAGGTCGCGCCCGCGCCAGCGGATCTTGGCCAGACTGTAGGCCACCAGCGAACAAGAGAGCACGGTGCCAACCACGGTGATCAGGCAGATGCGCAGCGTGTTCCAGGTGTAGGTGGCAAACGGGATGGTGCGCAACGCCTTGGGGAAGTTCTCCCAATGCACCGGATGCGGCACCCACACCGGAGGCATGCGGAAGATCTGCTCGTCCGGCTTCACCGCGGTGCTCGCCAGCCAGTAGAACGGCAGCAGGAACAGCACCCCGATGCCGATCAGCACCCCGTGCGACACGACCGCCGAGAGGAGCCCCTTCCTTACGGTTGCCTTCTTCCCCATAGGTTATCCTTGCATGGTGTCAGGTGTCAGGTGTCAGGTGTTAGGTGTCAGGTGTTAGGTGTCAGGTGTTAGGTGTCAGGTGTTACGTTGCCCTCCAGGCGGGTTCTAGGCGCCCACCTGCAAATCTGTCATCCCAAAGCCAGGATCTGTCCTCCTGAGCCAGGATCTGTCCTCCTGAGCAAAGCCCCACAGGCGGGTTCTAGGCACCCATCTGTGAATCTGTCACCCTGAGCGAAGCCCTCCAGGCGGGTTCTGAGCACCCACTTGTGAATCTGTCATCCTGAGCGAAGCCCTCCAGGCGGGTTTTGGACACCCACCTGTGAATCTGTCATCCTGAGCGAAGCGAAGGATCTCTCCCGCGTGCTCGCCAAGCGGTAGCTACTCAGAGATGCTTCGCTACGCTCAGCATGACAGAACGCCCAGCCGGCGGTCTGCAGCCCCGGGGCTTGGCAGGTGTCAAGCGGGCGGCAGAGATGCTTCGCTCAGCACGACAGAGTGCCGGCCGATGGGCTACAGCACCGGGGCCTGGCAGGTGTCAAGCGGGCGGCAGAGATGCTTCGCTGCGCTCAGCATGACAAAGCGCCCGGCTGCTCTCTGTCTCCCAGTACGCCACCAGGGCCGTCCTCCTGAGGCCAGAACTGTCCTCCCAAGGCCAGGATCTGTCATCCTGAGCGAAGCGAAGGATCTCTCCCGCGCGTTCGCCACACGCTTGCCACTCAGAGATGCTTCGCTCAGCATGGCAGAATGCCAGCCGGTGGGCTACAGCACCGGGGCCTGGCAGGTGCCTGGCAGGCGGCAGAGATGCTTCGCTGCGCTCAGCATGA
>JAAZEB010000355.1 GCA_012512505.1 Armatimonadota bacterium
CACCTTCGCGATGTCGGAGCTGGGTGTCATCTTTCTCCTGTTCCTGGTGGGGCTGGAGACGAAGCCCTCCGAGTTGATGGCGGTGGGGAAGGATGCGCTCCTGGTCGCGGTGGGCGGGGTCGTTCTCCCCTTCATCTTCGGCTATAGCTTCGACGTGTTCGTCGCCGGCGGCACGCAGGCCACCGCGCTCTTCGTGGGGGCGGCGCTGGTGGCCACCAGCGTCGGCATTACGGCGCGGGTGTTGGCGCGCCTGGGCTACCTGCACACCCGCACCGCGCGCATCGTGCTGGGCGCCGCCGTGATCGACGACATCCTCGGGCTGTTGGTGCTGGCGGTGGTGTCCGGCTTCGCCCGCGATGGTAGCGCCGACTATCGCCAACTCGTGATCACCGGCGTCTCCGCGGTCGGCTTCGTGGTCTTCATGCTTTTTTATGGCGGTCGCATGATAGCCCGTGCCCGGCCGGCCATCGAACGGCTGCACATCGGCCACTCGCTCTACCTGGTGGCGATCGGCCTCTGCCTGCTGCTGTCGGTGACGGCGGGTTACCTGGGCGTGGCCGCGATCGTGGGCGCCTTCCTCGCCGGGGTGGCGCTCTCCGAGGCGAGTGACGAGACCGGGCTGCACCGCCGGTTCGAGGGGCTCTCCGAGTTCTTCGTGCCGTTCTTCCTGGCCAGCATCGGGATGCAGCTCAACCTGCACAGCCTGGCGAACCGCGACACGCTGCTGATGTGCCTGGCCCTCTTGCTGCTGGCGGTCCTCGGGAAGATCGTGGGCTGCGGGCTGCCGGTGTGGCGCCTCGGGCGGCTGCCCGCCCTGCAGATAGGGGTGGGGATGGTGCCGCGCGGCGAAGTGGGGATCATCGTGGCGCAGCTTGGTCTGGGGTTGGGGGTGCTCAACGACGCGCTCTTTGCCGTGGTGCTGTTCGTGGCGGTGGCCACCACCATGATCGCCCCGCCGGTGCTGACCCGGCTCTACGCCAAGGAGCCGAGGGTGTTGGCCGTGGACGACGATGCCACCGCCACCGAGGCCGGCATCGAGATCTCGTAAGGCGTGCCTCAGGGCAGAGGGCGCTTGCAAACCACCACCGGGCAGTGCGCCCCGGCGAGCACCCCCTCTGCCACGCTCCCCAGGCGCTGTCGCTTCAGCCAGCTTTCGCCGGCGCCGTAGCTTCCCATCACGATCAGGGAGGCGTTGGTTTCCTTTGCCACCGTGAGGATCGTGGCGGCGGGAGTGCCCCGCGTCTCCATCAGGTCCACGGCAAGGCGGCGGCGGAGAAATGGCGCCTGCGTGGTGTGCAGGATGCGGCGACCCAGGCTCTCCTGGCCGGCGGCGAGGCGCGCGCGCTCCTCCTCGCTGAGGGCAAGGGCGGCGAACCCCTCGGGCACCAGCGATTCCTCGCAGTGCAGCAGCAGCACGCGCACGTTGGCGGCCTGCGCCACCGTCGCGGCAAACTCGGCGGCGGCAAAGGAGGCGCGCGAGCCATCCGTCGGCACCAAAAGCGACCGCAGCTCCGGCCGGCGCGCCGGGTCGGCGATGGTCTCGGATGCCAGCAGCACCGGCGGTGGGTCGCCACCCAGCACGCGCAGCGCCACGCTGCCAACCAGGAGCCGGACCAGAGCGCCCCCGCCAAGGCCGCGGCTGCCCATCGTGAGGAGGTCACAGCTCTCCGCCTCGGCTTCGGCGAGGATCACCTCGGCCGGCTCCCCGGCAAGGATCCGGGTCTCCACCGGCCCGGTGAACCAACTGACCTGGCTTTGGGCCAGCGCCAGCACATCCTCAGCCACCTGCCGCCGTTCCGGTGACAGGTCGGCGGGGAGGAGGCGCGTGCGTGGCGACGGCAGGCCCTCCAGCACGTGAGTGAGCAGCAACTGCCCCCCGACCGTGGCCGCCAGCAGCGCCCCGTACTCCGCTGCCAACAGGCTGCCCCGCGATCCGTCGACCGCTGCCAGCACCCGCATTGCTCTCGCCTCTCCCGCTCGCCGGCGGGTGCCCGGGTGGCGCATCCGGCAGGTTGGCCCCTCTGCCCGTCGGGGCCGGTGTGGGAGGCGTCTTGAGCGCCGAGGGCGCCCACCCCCTGGTGCCGGTTAGCAGGAGAGGCCGGCGAGCGCCCCCTCTACCATTGCTTCGGTCACCTGCCGTGGCTGCACCACGTCGCCGACGGAGACGACGCGCGGCACCACCCGCGTCAGCTCGTCGACCAGCCCATCGACCGGCGTCGATCCCAGGCAAAGGACCACCGTATCGGCGGGCAGGTCTTCCACCCCGCCGGGATGCTCCACCGTTACCGCGCCGGCCTGCATGCTCATGATGCGGGTGTCCACGCGGAAGACGACGCCGAGCTGCTGGAGCCGGCCGAGGAGCAGCTCCCGGTCGGCCATCGGCGCTTCGACGGCCAGGGAGCCCATCATCTCCACGATGGTGACGGGGTGGCCGCGCACGGCGAGGTACTCCGCCGTCTGGGCGCCAGCGCAGCCGCCGCCGGCGATGATCACCCGCCCGGTGGCCGTGGCGCGCCCCTCCAGAAGGTCGCGCGCGGTGATCACGTTGGCGTGCTCGATGCCGGTGATTGCCGGGCGGATCGGCGCCGAGCCAATGGCGACAATGGCAACCTCGGCGCCAAGCTGTTGGGCCAGGGCGGCGGTGGCGCGCGTGTTCAGGCGCACCTCCACCCCCAGGCGGTCCATCTCCCCCATCAGGTAGCGGCGCAGCTCCTCCCAACCGGGACGATGCGGGGCCGCGGCGGCGGCGATGAGCTGGCCCCCGAGGTGGTCGCGCTCCTCGCAGAGGATTACCCGGTGCCCCCGCCCGCGCGCGACCTTGGCGGCCGCCATGCCGCCCGGGCCACCGCCGATCACCAGCACCATCTTGCTGGCCGTGGGGGGCGCCGCGGCAAACTGCTCCTCGCGCGAGGTCTCGGGGTTCACCGTACACCACACGTCCTTGCCCTCGAACAGGCGGCTGATGCAGCCCTGGTTGCAGGCGATGCAGCGGTTGATCGTCTCCGTCTGGCCGGCGCGGGCCTTCTCTGGCCAGTCGGGGTCGGCGAGGAACATGCGCCCGTTCGCCACGAAGTCGGCCTTGCCGGTCTGCAGCACCTCTTCGGCCAGCTCCGGCGAACGGATCTTGCCCACGGCGATCACCGGGATGCCGACGTTCTCCTTCACCCGCTGGGCAAAGGGGATCAGCGGCCCATCCGGGATCGCCATCGGCTGGATCAGGTAGCCGCGGGTGTAGGAGGCGTAGTTCCCGGCGGTGATGTGCAGTGCGGCCACTCCCATCGCCTCCAGCCGCCGCGCGATCCGCACCGTGTCGTCCGGGGTGAGGCCCTGCGGCACCATCTCGTCGCCGGAGAGGCGCACCGTCACCGGGAAGTCGGCGCCCACCACGCCGCGTACCGCCTCCACGATCTGCGCCAGGAAACGGAAGCGGTTCTCATCCGAGCCGCCGTACTCGTCGTCGCGGTGGTTGGTGAACGGCGAGAGGAACTGGGTGATCAGGTAGCCGTGCGCGCCGTGGATCTCCACGAAATCGAAGCCGGCCTCCTTGGCGCGGCGGGCGGCCTGCGCGAACGCCTCCACCAAATCCTGGATCTCGCCCGTGGTCAGCGCCCGCGGCAGCTCGTTCATCACCGGGTCCGGGATCGGGGAAGGGGCCACCACCGGCGCTCCGGTCACCGCGGATTTGGTCTGGCGTCCGGCGTGGTAGAGCTGAGGGCCGATCTTCACCCCGTGCGCGTGCGCGGCGGCCACCACGTCGCGCAGCCCCGGCACCACGTGATCCCCATGAATGCCGACCTGGTGCAGGAAGCCCCGGCCATTGGGGGTGACGTGCATGGCGTCGAGGATCATCGTGCCAACGCCGCCGCGGGCGATGCGGGCCATGTGCGCCAGATAGCGCGGGGTGACCCGGCCTTGATCGTCGCCGTAGTTGCGCACCATCGGCGCCATCACCACACGGTTCTTCGTCGTCAGGCGCCCGATCTGGCCCGGCGAAAACAGCAATGGATAGTGGCTCACGGCATCCCCTTCCTCCCCGCGGGGGCCACCACCGCCCGCGCTGGCGGGCGGCAGAGGCGGTCCCTGGGGAGACTATACCCGGGGGCTATGACGCCAAAACCCCTCCCTGGCCGGGCCACCTTCCTACGCTACCGCGCCGGGCTGGACCAGCAAACGCACGGCTTCGAGGCTGTCCGGGTCACCGGCCATCAGCAGCACATCGTCGGGGGCGATCACCGTGGCGCCGCTGGGCAGCAGGATATCATCGCCGCGCTGGACCAGCACGATGTAGGCGCCCCGGGGCAGCCCCAGCTCCACGACCGGCTTGCCAACCAGCGGGGAGTCTGGCGGCACCGGGATCTCCGTCAGGGAAGCCGAGAGGCTGCCCGGCGACAGCAGGGTGGGGGCCGGGCGGGGTGCGGGCTGCTCAGGCACATCCACCTTGAGCCGGCGGGCCACCCAGGGCAGCGAGGGCCCCTGCAGCAGCACCGAGGTGAACACGACGAAGAACACCACGTTGAAGATCGTCTCGGCGCGGGGAACGCCGGCCAGCAGTGGGTAGGTGGCCAGGATGACCGGCACGGCGCCACGCAACCCAACCCAGGCGGCCATGATCTTCTCTGGAAGGGGCAGCCGCGTGGGGGCGAGGGTCAGGAACACGCTGAGTGGCCGGGCCACGAACATCAGGAAGAGCGAGGCGGCGAGCGAGCTTTTCGCCACCGGGATCAGGTGGGAGGGGTAGACCAGCAGCCCGAGGGTGAGGAACATCGCGATCTGCATCAGCCAGGCCACGCCGTCGTGGAACTGGATCAGGCTGTGCTTGTGGATGAAGGTGCTGTTGCCCAGCACTAGGCCGGCCACGTAGACGGCCAGGAAGCCGTTGCCACCCAAAACGGCGGTGATCCCGTAGGTCAGCAGGGTCATCGTCAGCGAGAGCACCGGGTAGAGACCATCATACTCCAGGTTCACCCGGTTGATGACGAACACCATGCCCCGGCCGGCGAGGTAGCCGAGGGCCGCGCCGGCGGTCATCTGCTGCGCGAAGCTCGGCACCAGCCCCAGCACCGGGGCGCTGGGATCCGTCAGCAGGTGAATCATGCTGACGGTGAGGAACACCGCCATCGGGTCGTTGCTGCCCGACTCGAACTCTAGCAGCGACTTCAGCCGCTCGCGCAGGTGCACGTTGCGCGAGCGCAGGATCGCGAAGACGGCGGCGGCATCGGTGGACGAGACGATCGAGCCGAGCAGCAGCCCCTCGACCGTCGACAACCCCAGCACGTAGACGGCGAACAGACCCATCAGGAACGCCGTCAGCAGCACTCCAAGCGTAGCCAGGGCCAGCGCGTACCCGGTCACCGAGCGCACGCGCTCCCACTCGGTGCTCACCCCGCCGGCAAAGAGGATGTAGACCAGCGCGACTACCCCCAGCGACTGGGCGAGGGTGGCATCATTGAACGGGATGCCGCCTGGCCCCTCCGAGCCGGCCAACATCCCGATCATCAGAAAGAGCAACAGCGCCGGGATCCCTAGCGCGGTAGAGGCCTTACTGGCAAGGACGCTCACCAGGAGCAGTACTGCAGCACCGATGATGATATACTCAATCGTCATGGCATTAGCACGAACTCAGCCCAGTGGGCATCACCCCCTAGATTATTCGTTAATCACCGGGGAGATTCCTGGCATGATGTGCCCCCGGGTGGGAGGCACGCCCTCGGCCAGCACCCGCCAGGGCGCCTCCAGCCCCGGCAAGCTCGCCCGGAGGCGGCGGTCCGGCCCCGTGGCCTGCTTGCGGGGCCTCCTACTGCTGGCGATAGCGGCGGCACAGCGCCAGCAGGTCATCCAGCCGGGCGGTTGCCAGGCACACGCTGCTGTCGGTGGCTCCGTAGTAGACGTGGACGTCGCCCTCGCGCACCAGGCAGCCGCAGGTGAACACGACGTTGTGCACCTCGCCCATCATCTCATAGAGCTCATGCGGGCCGAGCACCCAGTGCGGCACCCGGGCCAGGACGCGCTCCGGGTGGTCGCGGTCGAGCAAGGCGAGGCCAAGCCGGTAGGTGGGTCCGGCCGGGAACTGCTTGACGCCGTGGTAGAGGATCAGCCAGCCGTCCTCCGTTTCCAGAGGCACGGTGCCGGCGCCGACGCGGGTGCCATCCCACCAGGGGCCGCCGCGCTCCTGCAGCACGCACAGGGGGCGCGCCCAATGGTAGAGGTCGTCCGACTCGGTCAGCCAGATATGCTCCTGGCCGCCGGCGGCGGGCCGATGCAGCATCTGCCACTTGCCGTTGACGCGGCGCGGGAAGACGGCGGCATCCTTGTTGTTGGGCGGCAGCACCAGGCCGATGCGGTCCACGCGGCGGAAGTCGCGGGTGGTGGCCAGGGCGACGCCGGTGCCCAGGGAGGAGTAGGCGGTGTAGGCGATGATCCAGAGGCCCAGTTCGTCGAGGTAGGTAAGGCGAGCGTCCTCACAGCCGAACCCCTCGTAGGGGTGGGCCGGGTCGCCGGGGGCGAGCAGTGGGGTGGTCTCGATCCGCCAGTTGGTGGCCCCATCGTGGCTGCGAGCCACCGTGAGGTGCGAGCGCCCCTCCAGGTCCTCCACGCGCAGGAGCAGCAGCACCTCCCCATCCACCTCCGCCACCCCCGGGTTGAACACGCTGTTGGCCGGGTACGGCAGTTCACGGAAGGTGATCAGCGGGTTCGCCTCGTGGCGCCGGAATAGCTCGTACATAGGCGCGTCTCACAGCGTGACCAGGCGGCGCCAGCCCGGCGCGGCGCCGTACGGTCATACCCGGCCGGCACGCTTGCCAAACCGTGCCGGCCGGGCGCCCTATCGCTGCTCGACGGCCTCAATCTCCAACGTGATCTCTACCTCGTCGCCCAGGACCGCCCCGCCCCGGTCCAGCGTTTGGTTCCAGGAGATGGCGTAGTCCTTGCGGTTCAAGCGGGTGGTAGCCGTGAAGCCGATCCGCCGCCGGCCCTGCTGGTCCTGACCGCTGCCGTTGTATACCGCGTTCATCACCACCGGGCGCTTCACCCCGCGCATCGTCAGGTCGCCCTGAATCTGGAAGCGGCCCTTGCCCTTGGGCGTCACCTTGCGGCTGACGAAGGTGAGGGTGGGGTACTTCTCGACATCGAAGAAGTCGGCGCCGCGCAGGTGATCATCACGCCGCTCGTTGGCGGTGTTGATGCTGGCGGCCTCGATGGTGGCGTTCACGCGCGCGCGTGTCGGCTGCGCCGCGTCGAAGACAATGGTGCCGGCGAACTTGGTGAACTGGCCGTTAACCCGACCCACCAGGTGGCGAATGCGGAAGCCCACTGTGGAGTGGACCGCGTCGATCTCGTAGGTGGCTGCCCGGCCCGCCACCGGAGCCAGCAGCAGCGCGGCTGCCAGCAGAACGGTTCCTCTGATGATGGCTCTCATGCGTGCCTTGCCTCCTCACCGTGTTTCCCTGCTCCGGTAACAGCCAGGGCTGACCATGAGTTCCCAGATGGCATCCGGTTGCTTCTGGTGGCTGGGTGTGTTATACTGCACCCCCGGAAGTGGAGGCACGGTTGCAACGGCAAGGGGTTATCTTCGACCTGGATGGGGTGCTGGTCGACTCGTCGGCCCTGCACCTGGAGAGTTGGCGCATCGTCGGCGCCGAGCGTGGGTTCACGATGACGGAGCAGCTCTTCTGGGAGACGTTCGGGATGCCGAACCGGCAGATCTTTGCCTTGCTCTTTCCCGAGCCGCTGTCGGAGGAAGAGGCGCAGGAGCTCTCCGAGCACAAGGAAGCGGTCTACCGGCAGCTTGCCGCCGGGCGGCTGCAGGCGCTGCCCGGGGCGGTGCCGCTGCTCAACTCGCTGCGGGCCGCCGGCTTCCGGGTGGCCCTTGGCTCTTCCACCCCCCAGTCGAACATCGCGGTGATCCTGCGGGCGGTGGGCATTGAGGACTGCTTTGACGCCATTGTTTGCGGCGACGACGTGACGCACGGCAAACCACACCCGGAGGTGTTCCTGAAGGCCGCGGAACGGCTCCACCTGCCGCCTGAGTGCTGCGTGGTGGTGGAAGACGCCGTGGTGGGCGTGCAGGCCGCCAAGGCCGCGGGAATGCGCTGCCTGGCGGTGACGACCACTCACCCCGCGGAAAAGCTCACCGAGGCCGACCGCGTGGTCGATACGCTCGAAGGCCTCACCGCCGACGACTTCGCCGCGCTCCTCCGCATGTAGGAGTGATCCACGAAGAGACACGAAGAGGAAGCAGGAACGCGGTTTGATCCGGTCCACTTCGTGTTCCTTCGTGGATTCTCGTTTTCCTCAGAGCCACCGCTGGAGGAAGCGCAGGCCGGACTGAAGGCGGATCTCGTGGCCACCCTCGTGCAGGTCCAGCTCGATCCGATCCGCCAGGCCGAGGCGCTGGTAGTGGGCGCGCGCCGCAGCGAACTCCTCCAGCACCCACGGCCACCAGGCGATGCCGTCTGCCTTGCCACACTGAATCTGCAGCGGGCGCGGGCAGATCAGCGAGACCAGGTCGCTGTCGCTGAACTCCCGCAGCCAGCCGGGGATGAAGATGTGCTCCTCGTTGGTGGAGAGGAAGCAGGTGTGGCGCGGATCATCGACCACCATCTTCCGCACGCGGTGGTTGAACCAGGCGCAGGGGATCGCCACTTTGATGCGCGGTTCCAGCGGAGTGGTGAACAGCGTGTAGGCGCCGCCGAGAGAGATGCCCCACATCGCCACGCGCTCCGCGTCCACTTCCGGCAGGGTGCTGGCGTAGTCGAGCAGTCGGCGGATCTTGGCGATCTCCAGGCCCCACAGCGTCTTGCCGAGCATCAGACACAGCCGCGTGTAGCGTGCCCGCGGCGCCGCCTCCGTCACGTTCATCGGCGCGAGCACCGCGTAGCCCGCCTCGACCAGTCGCCGCCCGTAGGCGTGGTAGAGGCCTGAATCGTCGTCGAGGCCGAAGACCCGTTCCGGCGAGCTGCCGATGCCGTGCTGGGCGATCACCAGCGGCAGCGGGCGCGTGGCTCCTTTCGGCAGCGCTAGTACCCCTCGCGCGCGCAGGTTGCCGTAGAGGGGAAGGGTGATCCACCGGGCCACGGCGTGCGCGTCCTCGTAGAACGGCTCGGTTTCGGCCTCCCCGGGGTCCGGCGGCCCGAAGTCGCCTACCGCCGCCAGCCAGCGCTGCCGGTTGGGCGCCACGGAGGCGACCAGCGCCTCCGGCGAGGAGTAGTCGCGCTGCCAGTACTGCTCCTGGCGGGTGGGATAGGCTTCGCTTTCGGCCCGGAGGAAGTCCTCCGTCTCGCGCCGCAGCAGGCTTTGCCGGTCGGCAATCACGCGGCGGACCACGCCGCCTTCCACGTCGAGGAGGTTCTGGTAGGATGCCATGCGAGCGCTCCCTTCGCCGGCTCCTCACTTCCTCTGGCGCCCGCGCGAATCCTGCCGGGGCGGGCGGGCAACGAGGAGGGCAAGCGGGCGCCGAACCCGATTTGACAGACCTTGCCGGCGATGGTAGACTCTCTGGTTACCTGCTTGGGAGGAACTGATGCCATCTGGGGAACCCAACAAACCGGTGAAGGAGGAGTTGACCATCGCCCCGGGAGCCGACCCACGAGAGGCGGCCGCGGCGCTGGCGACGCTGCGCGATGAGGGCACCGTGCGCGAGATCATGAACCGGCTGGCGCCGCCGGATGCCGCCTTGATCATCGCCCACGCCCCGGACAGCGAGGCCCAAACCCGCCTCATCTGGAGCCTGGCGAAGCCGCAGCGTGCCGCTGTGGTCGACCACCTGGCGCCCGTTACCGTGGCGGCGCTCATCCAGAACCGCGAGCGCCGCAACCGCCGCCTCCTGGGCGACCTGTCGGCCGAGCACTTCGCCGAGATTCTCGCGTTCTGCGGCCCAAAACAGCGCTACTACTGGATGTCGCTTGCCAACTCCTTTGCCGACGTGGGGGCCAACCTGCTGGTGTTGCTGCTGCCGCCCGAGGAGGTGGCCGAGGCGCTGCTCACCGTGCCGGAGTTCCGCCGCAAGCTCTACCGCCTCCGCGCCTTCCTACCGGGCGGCTTCGAGGAGTATCCCCCGGTGGACGACCCCGCCCTCCGCGCCGTGCTCACCCGCCTTGGCCAGTACGACGCCGACCGCTACCACGAGGTGATCGAGCTGGCCGTGGAGATGGTGGAGGGCGCCCGGCCCTTCGACGCCACCGACCCCTCCCAGCCCGCGGAGCCGGTGCTGCTGCCGACGATCCCGGAGCTGCCGCCTCTGGTGCCGGGCGAGGCGCCGCCGGTGGCTGAGACCCCCGCGGCCAACCCGCTGCTGCCGATCCCGGTGCCGGCGACCACCGACCTGCTGTTGCGCAAGGTGGCCAGCCTGCTGCCGCCAGCGCGGCGGCGCACGCTGGAACAGGAGATGGAGCGGGCCTTCCGCGACGAAGTGATCGCCGCCGGCGGCTCGGTGGCGGAGAAAGACATCGCGCGGGTGGCCGCCCGGCTGCAGGCCTACCTGCGCCTCGGGTTGCACGGGGTGTCTGAGGAGCCGGAGCAGATCGCCGCGATCGTGGCACAGGTGCCGCTGCGTCAGATCCTGGAGCGGGGTGGGGTGGCCCTGGAGCAGCTCCGCCAGATCGCCCTCCGCCTGCGCCCCTTCGAAGCGGTGCTCGACGCGCGCCAGCGCGACCTGATGCAGGCCCTCACCCACCTGCAGCCCGCCGTGGAGCCGGAGACTGGCGCCGCGGCGCTGTTGGTGCCCGCCGCCGACCGGCGGCGGCGCCCGGAGACGATCCCGGTGTCGGAGATCCACGAGCACCTGGGTGCCGTCTCCACCTGGGTGGCGATCACCCGCGCCCTCGGGTTGCGCGCCCTCACTGAAAAGCTCGCCGCCGCCCCGAACGGCTCGCAGGCGGTGCTGGCCGCCCTTGCTGTTTCCCTCCTCTCCTACGGAGGGTGGGACCCACGCGCTCTCGAATCCGGCGCGCTGCGTGCGTTCCGCGACCGCCATTTCGACCGTTCGCAGGGCCGCTGGCTGCCCGGCACCGAGGAGCGCGTGCGCCAGGCAGTGCGCGAGTGGACCGCCCAGGCGCGCCTGGAGCCGGCGACGCGGCCCCGGGTGATCGGCATGGTGCTGGCCGCGTTCGCCCGCCTGGAGGAGTTCCTGCGCGAGCGGAAGCGCATTTCCTGGGACCAATTTGCGCCCGGGAGGCGACCGTCACGGCGACGGCGGATGGTGAGCCTGGAAGCCGTCGAAGAGGAAACGGCCGAAGAAGAAGCGGGGGAGTAGCAAAAAAACCAGCGGGGCGCCTGGCCTGGCAGGTGCCCCGCCCAAACGCTTCCCGGAACCCCGCAAACCGGGAGGCTATTTCGTCACTCTGGTTATACCCACGGTGGGGCACTCGCCAAACCTCCTCCCGCCGGAGAATCTTCAGGAAGTTTCCCTCGCCCGCGCTGCCGCCGCGAGCTACTCCCTGGCACCCAGCGGCGCGGGCGGCGAAGCCCCGGGCGGCCCCGCGCTTGGGGCAGGAGGTTGGCGTCTCCAACGCCAATGTAGAGCGTGGTGATGCCCCTTCCGCCCCCTGACGGGCACTACCACCCCAACACGACATGGAGACAGTGAAGCAGCGGCAAGATACCGGCGTGGCCGGGCGGTGGGCGCAGAGGGGCCTCTTCGGCTTTTGCCTGGCCGTCTTCCTGCTGACCTACAACACCCGCCTGGGCTCCATCGACGCGGTGATCCTCTTCGACACGGCCGCTGCCCTCTATGAGCGGGGCACCTTCGCCATCGAGAACCCCCGGGCCACCCGCGGCGTGGATGGGCGCTACTACTCCAAATACGGCCCGCTGCAATCGCTGGTTGCCGTGCCGCTGTACGCCGCCGGAAAACTGGCCGCACGGGTGCTGCCGGTGCCGGAGCGGCACCTCACCCGCGCCGCCGTGGCCTTGCTCAATCCGGTGGTCACCGCCTGGCTGGCGGCGCTCCTGTTTGGGGTAGGGTGTCGCCTTGGGCTATCGCCGCGCCGGGCCGCCGCCGCGGCGCTCCTCTACGCGTTTGCGACTATCGCCTGGTACTACAGCAAGACGTTCTTCAGCGAGCCGCTCACCGCGCTCCTGATCGTGGCCGGGTTTGCCCGCGCGCTGTCCTACCGCGCCACCGGCGCTGCCCGGCACCTCTGGGTGGCGGGAGCGTGCGCCGCCCTGGCGGTAGCCACCCGGCCGGTGGCGCTGCTGGCGGTGCCGGTTTTGGCCCTGGGCGCCCTGGGTGGCTCCGGACGCCGTCCGCGGGCCGTGGCCGGTCTGCTCGTACCGCTGGTGGTAGTGGGCGCGCTTCTGGCGCTCTACAACTATCTGCGCTTCGGCTCGCCGTTGGATACCGGCTACCACGGCGAGAGCTTCAGCACGCCGCCGTGGGTTGGCCTGGCCGGCCTGCTGGTCAGTCCGCGCTGCGGTCTGCTCTTCTACGCGCCGATTCTGGTGCTGGCACCGTGGGGCTATCGCACGCTGGCGCGCCGGCAGCCGCACGCGGCGCGCGCCATCGCCCTGCTGGGCGTGCTCTGGCTGCTGGCGATGTCGGCCTGGTCGTGCTGGTGGGCCGGTGGGTCATGGGGGCCCCGCCTGCTGCTGCCGCTCTTTCCCTTCCTGGCAATCCTCACTGCGGCGGCGCTGCCCTCGCCGCGGTCACGGCGGTGGCCGCTGCTGGCCGGAGTGGTGGTGCTGGTCGCGGCCAGCGTCGCCGTACAGGGTGCCTCGGTGCTGGTGACCAACGCGCGCTGGGAATATGGCGTGGACCTGCTGGCCCAGGCCGAGGGCGGCAACTCGCTTTGGAGCTTCCGCTACATGCCGCTGCGCTGGCAGGCTAGCTATGCCCGGGAGGTGCTCGACCCCGCCCGGCCCTACCGCGTCACCGAGGCCACTCTGCTGCCGGGCGAGGAAGAGGACGCGCCGCCCCGCGCGCTGGATCCGCTGCGCGCGCGCGAACGCTCGGAAAACCGCCTGGATGGCCACGTCGTCGATGCCTGGTATGCGCTCTTTGCCCTGATGGGGCTGCCGCTGGTCCCGCTGCTGGCCGGGGTGCTCCTGCTCCTGGCTGTCGCCGGGGCGAGCCTGGTCGTGCTGATCTCCGCCGTGGACCGGATGGCCGGCGAGCAGCTAACTGACGGCCCTTGAGCCGCTCGCGCCAATGCTCCTGCCGCCGGATGACTCCCCGGCAAGGGCAAGAAAAGTGGCCCACCGCGATGCCCTGCCTTCTCTCGCCCCCTCAACGGACGGTGCAGCAGCAGAACCCGGCAGCTTCGAGCGCCGCGTAGTCTGGCCCGGGCCGATGGATGGTGGCGCTGGCCCGGGCGACCGGGTAAAGCATCCTCGGCGGGAGTGCTCCTTCGCCCGCGCCGCGCACGTAGATCGGGTTGGAGAAGATCCACGGCCGCAGCTCGCGGCGGCGCGAGCGCAGGACCTCCTCCACCCGCGGCAGCCGCAGGCCACGGCGGATGTCTAGCAGGCGGCCGGTCTGTTCGCTGGCATAGACCTCCACCCGGTAGACTCCGGGGCGGGTGACCTGGTGTTCGAGGTGCTCGTCCTCGGCGCTGGCTATCTCCGTGCCGTTGCGCAGGAGCCGGATCAGCGGGTGCGAGTGCCCGGGGGCGTCCACCACCAGGCGCACGCGCTCTTCCAGGCGGATCGGCTGCCCCATCGTCGCGGTCCGGGTTCCTTCCTGGGCGGTGAACCGGAACCCGGGGGCGGCGGTCACCCGGGGGTAGACCAGATACAGCCGCCCATTCCGGTAGGCACGGTGGATCTCCTGGCCGTCCCGCTCCGCGTTGCCCCGCAGCGGGTTGAGGGTGACGGCGTAGGTGTGCACCGACTCGAACGCCTCCTGGTAGGTGGGAACGTAGAAGACGCGGCCCGGCACGGGAATGCGGGCGTGCGCGTCCACGCTGGCGATGCCCACCGCCTGCTGCCCCCGGTCGAGGAGGGAATCCCACTGGGCCCGGTGCTCGTCCACCGTGTTGTTGGTGAACTCGGCCATCACCTGGTCTGGGTTTCGTAGGTAGCGTTGGGCCAGATCGGCCAGCCTGCTGAGGGTCCTCACGGGCAATTGGATCTGGGCCGCGGCGCGCAGGTCGGCGTCCATGAGGCTGGCCAGGTTGATGATCTCCATTCCGGCGTAGCCCGTCACCCCCCAGTCCGTCCAGGGCCAGCGCTCGGAGACGGGGTGGGCCAGCACGCCGAAGCCCCCGGCGGCGTTCACCCGGTCGATCACCTGCTGGGGGTCGCGCGCGCCCCACTCAAACGCGGCCGGCAGGTCCATCGCCAGGAAGTGGCCGGCATCGGTGCTGATCTCGACGCCGACCAGGACGAGCACCGGGCCCCAGTAGCGTTGGTGCCCGTCGCGCAGGGGCTGCAGGGTGTTGTGATCCGAGGTGAGGATGTAAGCAAGTCCCGCCGCCTGAGCGGCCGTGGCCAGGTCCTGGAAGTTGCCGCTGCCATCGGAATAGGTGGTGTGCATGTGGATGGCACCGGCGTAGTTGTAGTAGGGTGCCGGGAGCGCCGGCGAGGCGCCGAGACATAGCGCCACCCCGAGCCACCACAGCGAGTGCCTCCTGCGCATCGCGGCCATCCTCCAGCCGGTTCAGGGCTCCTACGGCGGGGCCTGTGCCAGCATCTGCTGCACCGCGGCTTGGTCGGGCCCCACGAAGGGTGTCTGGTCCGGCACCCGCGCGATCGTGTCCAGAAACCGCTCCAGCATCCCCGGGGCTATCGGCAGGTGGCTGCTCAGCACCTGCGTCGGTGCCAGAGCGCGGATCCGGTTGAGCGCGTTGGCGAAGTGGGTCCGGTCCACTCCCGACAGCCAGGGCGCATCGACGGTGGCCCACAGTATCTGGCGCTCGGCCAGCTCGTCCTCGGGGATCTGCCGGGCATCAGTGGCCAGGGTAGACAGCACCGCGCCGAAGCAGCCGGCGCTGATCAGCGCCCCGGACTTGCTATCGAGCAGACCCATCGTTTCCGGGGCGTCGTAGATGGGAGGCTTGATGGCGGTCAGGCGGCGGTCGCCAATGTCAATCGACTGCTCAGGATTCAGCAGATAAAGCCTCTCCATCGGCAGTGCCCCGTAAAGCGTGAGCTTGCCGGCGCCGATGAAGGTGGTGATCACCCGCAGCCCAGGTGCCGCCTCCAGGAGTTGGTAAACGCTCCCCATGTGGTCGGGGTCGGCGTGCGTCAGCCACAGCCAGCGCAAGTCCGCGGGATCAATCAGCTTGCACAGAGTAGCGAAGAACGCCTCGCGTTCCGCGAAGACCCCCGTGTCCACCAGCAGCGGCTCACTACCGCGCAGCAGGAACGCATTCACCGGGATGAGCCCGAGCCCCGGTATCTCCACGTGTGAAGGCAGAACGTGGACCTCGCCCGAGGCAGTGTACGGCGTTTCCATGGAACTCCTCCTCTGCGGGCGTGCTGCCTCTGCCCCGGACCACGACGGCGCGTCTGCTAACCTAGTCCATCTCCCTTACCCAGGACGTGCCCCTGCCAAACACCCAATGTGCCAGGCGTCTGCTCGTCCTGGCGGCCCGAACAAGGGACCCCCTTCGCTGCCGAACGGGCGAAACAGGGAAACCGGGGGTTGGCCCTCGAACCCAGATCCAGGCGCGCCGCCCTCTAGGGGGTGGGCCACCGGCATCCTGGCCGGCCAGCGGCCGGAGGATCACAGATAGGTGACTGACCATGACCACTCGCTGCTTCATCGGAACGGTTCTGCTCCTGGCGGCTGCTGCCATGCCGGCCGCGTCCGCCGCGCCGGCCACCTACCGCCTGGCCACCGGCCCGGAGGGGCTGCGCCTCGCCGCTGTGACGCCCGACGGCGACCGGCCCTTGCTCAACGGCCTCTCTTTTGAGGCGGCCTGGGCGGATGGCTCCCCGGCGTTCGCCACCAAGGGGGTGGGGCCGACCAACGAGGAGGGGGCGCGTTCCGTCACCCTGGAAGGGCCGGCGGCAGCGGATGCCGCGGTGACGCTGCGGATCGAAGAGCGCCCCCGGCACCTGCTACTCACCTGGCGGATCACCTACCGCGGCCCCAAGCGGGAGTTCCATGGCTGGACGACCGGCTTCCGCTGTCACTTCGCGGCGCCGCCGACTAGCGCCAGCACCGACACGCCGATCCTCTGGCGCCGACCGACCGGCGCCTACGAGTGGGAAGTGGTGGGCGATACCCCTTACCCGGACTTCGAGTGGCAGTTCCGCCGCGTCCGCTGGGGCAGTGGCGCCCCGGAGCTGGTGGTGGCCACCGATTGGTATGACGCCGACTGGATCCACGGCGGCAACGTGGAGCGTGCATCCTACCACCGGGCCGGGCTGCCGGCCGAGTCGCCGGCGGAGGTGGTGCGGCGGATGGCGATCTTCGTGCTTCCCGAGGCCGGGGAGCCGGGCGAGGCGCTGGCGGCGGAGGCCTCCGGACGCCCGGCCGCCCTGGTCGTTGAGACGCCCCACGGCTTCCTCTTCGAGCCGGGCACGCCGGTGACGTTTGCCCTGCGCGCCCGGTCGCTGGAGGGCAGCGCGCCGTGCCGGCTGGTTTGGGAGGTGTGGGACTACTATGGCGAGCGGGTGGCAAGCGGCGAGGAACCACTGCGCGAGCCACAGTGGCGCACGGTGCCGGTGCGCGTATCCTACCCAAAGCGCGGCATGCTCTTCCTGGACGCGCGTTTGCTGCCCGCCGCCGGGGAGGTGCCGGGAGCCACGCTCGCTCCGCTCCACACCCGCCGGGCCACCTTCGCCGTGTTGCCGCGGCGTCCGGCCAGCCCGCCCCGCCTCGAGTCTCCCTTTGGCCTGGCGGCCCTCATCGCCAACCCGGAACTCTACCCCGACCAACCCCGCCTGGAGGAGGTGTTGTCCCTCGTACAGCGCATCGGGGTGCGCTGGCTGCGCACCGGCTTTGCGCTGAAGGCGGAGCTGACCTCGGAGGAGCAGCAGGCGATCCGGCGCCGCTTCTCACTGCTGAAGGAGCATGGCATCGCCCTGCACGCCCAGCTTGGCACCGGCTTGCCCAAGCCCGAGGAAGTGGAAGGCATGAAGACGGCGCTCCGGGCGACGCTGGGTGTCCTCCGCGGTCTCAGCAACCACCTGGAGCTGGGCAACGAGCTAAACGCCAGCGTCTCGGCGAAAGATTACGTCGAGCGCCTGCTGCGACCGAGCACCGAGGTGATCCGCAAGGAGCTCCCGGAGGCGCGCGTCTTCACCATGGGTCTGGGGGGCGTGCAGCTCGATTGGCTGCGGGAGTTGGAAGCGTGCGGCGGCCTGGAGCTGGTGGACGTCCTTTCCATTCATCCCGGCAGCTTCCCCAAGGCGCCGGAGATGTTCAACGGCTGGCGCGGCTGGTTCTTCCCGCCCCAGGTGGTGGATGCCCTTGCCGCCGCCCGCCGGCACGGCAAACGAGACGTCTGGATCACCGAGGCCTATTCCCCGACGGGGCCGGCCCGGCTCGGCCTCGATGTGCGCACCAGTGCCGACTACCTGGTGCGTACCTATGTCATCTCGCTGGCCCTGGGCGTGAAGGTGATCGAGTGGTATCAGTTCCAGGATGGCACCTGGTACGCCCAATGCCCCAAGCCCACCGATATCGAGCACTCCTTCGGCATCGTCCACACTGACCTCAGCCCCAAGCCGGCCTACGTCGCCTTCGGGGTGATGACCGAGAAGCTGGAAGGCTTCCGCGCTCTCGGCAGGCTGGACCTGGGCGCCAGCGACCTCTACGGCGTGCGCTTCGCCCGGGGAGACCGAGTGGTGGACGTGCTGTGGAGCTATCGGGAGAAGCACGAGGTAGACCTGTCGGGCTGGCCGCCGGAGCGCTACGCCCACCGCAGCCGCCTCCCGCTGGAGCCGTGGCAGCAGCGCTGGGTGGAGGCGGTGCGGGTGAAGCTGCCGGCCGCCGGTGCCGTGCAGGTCACCGACCTGATGGGCAACACCACCACGGTAAAGCCGGAGGGCCGCGCCGTGCGCCTGGAGCTCTCCGGCAGCCCCCTCTTCGTGGAAGGTTTGGGTAAGCTGCGCCTCCAGAAAGCGTTCTGGAACCCCGAGCTGTTCGCGGAGTGAGCCGCGCGCGGCCTGGTCGGGCGTGGGGCGCGAATGCTTGCGCGCGGCCGCCCCGGTGGGTCTCCTGGTCGGCGGCCAACCATGGCGCTTCCGTTAGCGGCGTGTTCGCGCCTCCGCTTTCACCGGGCGGATCTTGGCGGCAACATCGGTTGTCAGCTCGTCGGTGACGAGGATGAGCCGCCCGCCCTGGGCGGTGACGCGCTCGGTGTGGGTTGGCCTGCCATGCCAGGTTTCCCACCACTCCACCTGGTAGGCGCCATCGGGGAAGCCTGACAAGGCGACCCGCGCGGGCGGCACCAGCGTTGGCCCTCCCGTGCTGGTGCCCCCCGGCCGGTGGTTGTACCAGTCGCTCTCCCGGTTCTGGATCCAGACGATGGCCACTGACGGCGCGCGCAGCGCGGCTACCAGCAGGTCAGGGCGCTCGATCACCTGGCAGCCGGTGAAGACGTAGCGCCCGATGCGCATCCAGTCTTTCCCCAGGTTGTCCACCGTGATCCGGTGCTGGCCGGCCGGCACCTCGATGGAGACCTCCTCGTCGTAGACCGACTCCCACAGATCCCACTGCGGCTGGTACTGCCACTGCTTGCCGTGCCCTTCGCCGCAGGGGTAGGCGCGCTCCAGCTTCAGCGCGCCATCCAGCCAGATCCGCAGCAGCCCGGAGTTGGAGACCCGCCCCACCGTGAGCGTGAACCGGCCCGGCCGGGGGTAGTTCACCACGAAAGTGGGCGGGTTGCGCAGTTCCTGGTGGCCCATCCCCTGCAGCAGATCGTGCAGCGCCTGCGGATCGTTGATGCTGCCGTCTGGCTGCACCACGAACTCGTTGGCCGCCGGCTTGCCCCACCGTGCCACCGGGGTGAGCACCACGTCGCGCACGAGCGGTTGCGCGGGAGGTTCCACGTACTCCAGCGGGCCGACGGGCACCTGCTGCCAGCGTTCGGTGCCGAAGGGGAGCCCCTTGGCGAAGCGGGCGATGGCGGTGAAGTGGAAGTAGAGGTTCAGCGGGTCGATGTAGTTCTCGTGCCACCAGGGCATCGGGATGCCGACGCAGCCGCTGCAGAGGGCGGCCCAGTTGGCGTTGTGGATGCTCCACCCCGACGGGTCTTTATCCTCGGTGGTGTCATGGCTGCGGATGCCAAACTCGCCGAAGAGGTGCGGCTTGGCGTGCGTCTGCCACTGGTGCAGGCAGAACTGGCGCACCTGTTCCGCCACGTTGGCGTCGTTGTTGGTGTAGCAGTGCGTTTGCACGAGGTCGATCTCGGGGATGCGCCAGCACGCCTCGGGGCCGGTGTGGCTCCACCAACTGCTGGTGATCAGGTGGCGGTAGGGGTCGAGCTTCGCCAGGTAGGCCGCCATCTCCCGATGCCAGGTGATCTTGGTCTCCTCGGGGGTATCGGCCCACCCCTCGAACTCGTTGCCGAACTCCCAGCACAGCACGTTGGGCGAGTAGCCCCAGCGCGCCACCGTGTAGCGCAGCCGCTTCCGGTAGAGCGCTCGCGCCGCCTCGTTAGTAAACCAGTCGGCCACCGTGTCGCACGGCCCACCGTTGGCGCGCCGGTAGGGGTTCACCTGCCAGCCGCCTTCGCGGAAATCCTGGTGGGTGTCCAGGCACAGCATGTAGTAGAAGTCGAGCTGTGCCGCTAGATCGAGCAGCAGATCCAGCCGGGCGGCGGTCGCCTGCCGGTACCAGCCGACGCGATCCTCCCACTCCAGGCCGAGGCCGGCGTTGGAGAGCCACCAGCGGTTGAAGTTCTCGCCGTTGGCGGCCATCTTGCGGATGGCGTCTATCCCGGTCTGGCCCGTGGTGTGGTAGATCGGCACGTTGTGGCCGACCGGCACGAACGGCGCACCGCTGTCGAACTGGAGGTAGCGCGGGTCCACCCGGCTCGGGCGCAGGAAGCCCTTGGCCCGGCTGGCCTGCACCTGGAACGGGCCGACGTTCCGGCTGACGGTGCCGGTGCGGTCGCGCGCCACCAGGCGCACCCGCAGGGGCCCCGGCTCCGTGGCCGCCAGGCGCACGTACCAGCCGCCGTGGTCCACCGGGGTCATCAACTCTACGCCGCCGCGCACCACGCGCCGGTGCCGCACCATGAAGAAGCCGGGCTGCGTGTAGCGCCGGCCAGAGGCGGTGGTGACCTGGGCATCGAGGGCCACGTCGTCCGGATCGAACGGGTTGTCGAAGGTGGCGCGCAGGTCTACCGCCAACTCCAGCTTCTCGTAACGCGGCACCACCCGGGCCGAGGGGGTCACCTTCGCCAGGGCCAGCTTTTCCCGGCCGGGATGGATCGTGCCGGGGAACTGCGCCGGCATCGCCTCGAAGGCGATCTTCAGGGTGGCGGTTGCCTTCTCGCCGACGGCAAAGTCACCCGGGCGCAGGTTCAGCTCGAAGATCTGGCTGTTCTCGCCGCCGTGGCTGCGCAGTTCGCCGAAGTTCTCCCCGGCGAAGGAGACCGCCTGGCCCGGTGCCAACTCCACCAGCAGCGCCTCGCAGACGCCGGTGACCGGCCGCCCGATCCGGCCGTGGGCCACCGGGCGAGCGTAGAGGCGCTGCCCGGCGGTGAAGGCCCGCCGATCGAGCGACAGCGTGGCCCAAAGGCCGGCGGTGAGCTTCAGCGGGGCGGTCTTCTCCGTCTCCAAGTGCAGCACGGCGCCGGTGGGCGTCGGCTCCAGCGCCAGCGAGTAGCGCATCGGGGGCGCTCCCTCGCGGGTAACCCAGGTGCCGCGCTGCCGCAGCCAGCCGCGCTCGTCCACCTCCGGGCCGCTCTCTGCCGTGCCGCCGTCCAGCCGTTCATAGATCCAGGCGTCGTGCCAGAGGAAAAGAGCCGCGTCGACGCCCGGCCCGTCCGCCCGGCCGGCCCAGAGGTTGCCCGGCGCGCGATAGCGGATCCTTTCCTGCCCCAGGCGCAGCACGAACCCGTCTTCGCTCGCCTCCCAGCGCTGGGCGAAGAGGGGCCCGCACGCGGCCGTCACCAGCAGGATAAGCGCCAGGATTGCTGCCATCAGGGATCCTTCCCGCGTGGCCCGCCGCGAACCCACCGTTCACCGGTCACCCTCGTCAGGCTGGTCACCCGACAGCCGGACGGTTCGTTCCCCGCTGTCCGCTACGGCTTCGAGGGCTGCTTGCCGCCGAACGGATCGGGGGTGAGGAGCACCTCGCACCGGGCCGTGCGCGGGGTGCTCCCCGGCCGCTGCAGGGTGGCCTGCAGGGTGTAGACCCCGGGCTTTAGCGCGCGGGTGGTAAAGCTGCCGGTCAGCGAATCGGCCGGCAGCGCCCGCGTTTGCCGGGCGACCACGCGGCCGCCCGTGAACAGCGCCAACCGCAGCGAGGCGGCAGCCCCGGAGCCGGTGGCGGCAGGGTCAGGCGTCGCCTCCGCCCGCCAGGCGATCGGCTCGCCCAGGTAGTACTCATCGAGCGGTGTCGTCAGCGACAGCGGCGGCTCCTCAATCTCCTGCAGGGTGACGTCGTCGATGTAGAAGACAGATTTGCGCGCCAGTTCGGCGTCGCTCGGCACCAGGCACGGCACGTGGATGTCCAGGGTCTCGAAGTCGGGGCGCAGACGGCCCTCGGTCACGAAGTGGTTCCAGACCGCCGGGTCGTCCACGCCGCCGGCGTAGTGGAGGCCATCCAGGAACTCGCCCTTGCCGAACTGGCGGAGGGTCAACGAGGGCAGGCAGGTGCCGCTGCCGAGACGGAACCAGTAGCCGACGCGCACGCGTTTGCCCCGCAGGGCCTGCGCCCGTTCGGGGGGCACCTGAACGTTGACGATCAGCCAGCGATCTCTGCCGTAAACGAAGCCCTTGCCCTCCGCCTGGCTCAGATCCCACTTGAGCGAGTAGCGGCCGGAGTGGGCGATCTCATCCGTCACCACCAGGGCGTTGACCGGCTTTGCCTGCGCTTCCGAGTAGGGGTCGCTGATCTGGAAGCCGGCGGTGGGGAAGCCATCGGCCTGCGGCCCCGCCTCAAACGACGGGTCGGCGATCAGGTTCGGGCCCAGCTTCTCCGGGCTGGCGGTGTGCCGGAGCACGGCGGTGAACGGCAGCGTTGCCTCACGGTCGCCGCGCAGCGCGAGGATCTCCCGGGCGATGCGCCAGCGGTAGCGCCCGAACTGGAGGGGGTGGTTCACCGAGCGCGCCTTGGGATCAATCAGCGGTGCCAGCACTTTCTCGGCTCGCTGCGCCGCCGCGCGCTTCCCGCGTGCCCGGGCCTGGCGGATTGCCTCCTGCAGCGTGGCCACGTAGCGGCAGTCGTCTACGCCCTCGCGACACATCTCCCAGTAGATCGTCGGCGTGGGCCGGTCGACGCCGGGGAACAGCACGTTCCAGTCGCGG
This sequence comes from Armatimonadota bacterium, assembly GCA_012512505.1. Lineage (GTDB taxonomy): Bacteria > Armatimonadota > JAAZEB01 > JAAZEB01 > JAAZEB01 > JAAZEB01. The sequence continues at coordinate 22,366 of JAAZEB010000355.1, forward strand.
TGGCCGGAGTCGAAGTCGTTTTCGGGGTTGCCGTAGGTGCTGTCGAAGCCCCAGGCGGTGGCCACCGTCGCGCCGGAGCGCAGGAACTCGAAGCCGGCCATGTTGCGCGAAGTCTGCGTACAATGGCCGTAGAACATCCCGTTGTTGTAGTACCAGAAGGGATGGCCTTCCTTCGTCTCGCGGATCACCTTCTCGCGGTTGAAGTGCCCATAGGCATAGATGCGCACGTCCACGCGGTCGCCCAGGCGCTGCGCGTCGGCGGCGGTGAGGGTGGTGGCGGTCCGGCCGCCGGCTTCGTGGACCATATCCAGGACGTTCTCGGCAAAGGTCATGCGGTTGGCCGTCTTGCTGTTGCCCGGCTCATCAATCGGGGCGAAGTAGAGCTTAGGCCAACCGTTGCGCTGGGCCTCATCGCGGATGTGGCGCACTAGGCCGACAATAGCCCGGCGTGCCTTCGGGCTGAAGGTGCCGGGCACGTGCTCCTTCCCCGGCTCCGCCATCTCATACTCGAGGTTGCGGAAGGCATACTCGCAGCAGATCACCACCGGCGCGCTGGAACCGAGCGCTTTGAGATACTCCAGGTCGCGCGGCATCGAGCCCAGATCGTAAGTGAAGCTGCCGTCGGGGTTCTCCTTGACGCCGAAGTAGTAGTTCAGCATCACCAGGTCGAAGCCGTGGTTGCGATAGTCAGCCACGTCCACGCGGGCCAGGCGGTCCACCTCGGCGGGGGTGTTGCGCCCGCGCCGCTCCGGCCCGCGCAGCCCGCCAACCGGTGGGAAGCTCTCCCACCACGTGCCCCAGTGCCGGTCCTTGGGGCGCGTCAAGCGGAACGGGAGCACGCGCAGCCGCCACTCCAGGTGGGTGGGTGGCGCCTGTTCCGGGCGCACGGTGATCCGGGCGCGGTAATACCCCGCCGGCGTGTTCGGCGGCACCTGCAGCGTCAGCCACCACTGCTTGCGCTGCCCCACCGCCACCCGGGTGGCCCGCCCGCTGGCCGGCTCGATCTTCTCCGGCAGCACCTCGTATTCGCCCTTCGGGCCTTCGCCGGTCACCCGCACCGGCCAACAGCGGACCACGCCCACCTGGACGCGGCGGCGCGGGATGCGCTGCCCGGACTGCTCCCCGATGAAGTCGGACAGGCTCACCGCCACGGCACCCAGCTCCTTGTCAGCGAGCACGCCGAAGGTGGCTGGCTCGAACTCACCGGGCGTGGCGAACGTGGACAGCGGCTGGCCGACCGCCGCCCGGGGCGGGGTGTAGGCCGGCCCGAGTCGCTCGGTGTAGTCGGCCGTGAAGGTGACGTAACCCTGGCGCTTCTCGGCCGCGGTGAGCTTGAGCGGTGGGTTGGGGGAGGTGGCTGGGCGCTCCGTCCAGTTCGGCAGCTCCTCATCGGAGAGGAAGAAGATGTGACGGTCGGCCGCGGCCACCGCCTGGTCCAGTTCGGGGCCGTCTTGCCCGATGATCAGCGCGTTGAGCAGCCAGCCGTGCCGGCCGCGGAACTCGATGCGGAACTGTCCGTTCGTGGCGCGCGCCTGAAACGGTTCCATGAACACGAACGCCCGGCGCGCAACGCGCACGTCCAGCTTCTTCGTGCCGTTGGCCCACACCTCGAAGAGGGGCGGCGCTTCCGCGGCGTCACTGGCGATGAGCCACACGGTGTAGTTGCCATCCGGCAGGGCGACCAGGAAGGCGTTGTCGCTGGTTCCCTCGACGAAGGCGCAGGTGAGTTCCGAGGTGGTGCGGTAGGCGCCGTAGGCGCTGGCAGTGTACTCATCCGCCGGCCGCTCGATCCGCGCGCCGCCGCGGTCGAACGCCAGCAGCCCCTCGGTGCGCTCGAAGCCAAAGCCGCGCTGTGGGGCGAAGGCGTCCGCCACGGTCACCTTGGTGAAGCCGGCGTGCGTCACCGACTCGGGCGTGCCGAAAGTGAATCGGGAGACCGGCGCGCCGTGGGCCCTGGCCGAGGTCAGTAACAGCGCACACCCAACCATGACCACGGATGTGAACGGGCGCATGGCGAACTCCCTTCCCCGGCGCTGGCAGGCGCCATGGGAGAACGAGCGTGTTTGGAACGCAACGGCCGGCGCTGCCGCACCGGCACCAGGCGTCGCCGGATTGGCGCGAAAATGCCAGCGTCCCTATCCGACAGCGCGCGGCGGACTCCTGCCGGGCGGGAAGGAGCGGGCGCCCTGGCCACGGAACTACCCCTTACCCGCGCAACCACCGGCGGGACACGGGAAAGGCATCGACCATGCGAGCACTCGTGATCACTCTCCTCTGCTGGTGCGCCGGCACGGCCTCGGCCAACATCCTGGAGAACCCCTCCTTCGAGGTGGGCTCGGGAAACTCGGCGGCTGGCTGGGATACCGACATTCGCTCTGGTCGCTATGAGTTCCTGGTAGATCCAAACGCGCACTCCGGTCGGCGCTGCGTGGCCATCCAGGGCACGGAGGCCGGGGTCGCGCGCTGGTACACTACCGATCCGTTTCTCATCGCCGGGAACCGCTACCGCCTCTCCTGCTGGGTACGCGGCGACGGCCCGGTGGATGGGCGGGTCTGGCTGCCCGGCGGCGGGGTCACCCTCAGCTTTGGCCACGAGCCGCAGTGGAAGCGGGTGGAGGCCGAGTTCTCGCCGCAGAACACCGGTCGGCACGGCCTCTACCTGCAGTGCCAAGGTACTGGAACCGCCTACTTCGACGACGTGGAGCTCACGCTGGTCGAGGCGAAGCCGGCTCTCGGCAGCGGCGCGATCCCAACAAACGGCGCGCCGCTCACCCAGATCGTGGTGCCGGACGACGCGAATGCTGCCGAGGGCTACCTGGCGATCGAAGCCCGCCGGATCCTGAAGGAGATAACCGGGGTGGAGCTGCCGGTGGTGGCGCACTCCGCCGCGACCGAAGGGCCCGGCCGGTCCCTTTGCATCGGGCGGGCGGCCGACGTGCGCCGCTACGCGCGCGACCTGGCGAAGGTGGGCGAGGAGGGGATCGTGCTCGACATCGGCCCCAAGGCGATTGCCTGCCTGGGGAACACGCCGCGGGGCACCTTCTACGCCGTCCACGAGTTCTTCCACCTCCTCGGCTGTCGCTGGTACATGCCGTGGGAGGGCGGCGAGTGCCTTCCCCGCCGGCAGAAGCTGGCACTGCCGCGCCGGAAGATCGTTCACAAACCCTCCTTCATCCTGCGCGGCGGGAAGACGATCCAGGTCTACCACTACCCGCCGGCAATGACCCCCGAGCACGTCGACACCGAGCGGTGGGTGGACTGGGCGGCGCGCAACCGGATGAACGGCCTGCGGGCTGGTTACCCGCAGATGTGGCGCTATGGCTCGATCCGCGGCGGCGAGTACCACGAGTTTGCCGGGCATACCCTCTATGCCGTGCTGCCCCCCGACCGCTTCTTCGCGACGCATCCGGAGTTCTACACCCTGGTGAAGGGAGAGCGAACCGCCACCCACAGCAGCGGCCGGCCCTCGCAGGTGTGCATTGCCAACGAGGAGGTGATCCGGCGCATCGCCGATCACATCATCGAGTGGTTCGATAGCCACCCGACCGCGGGCCGCTTCGGCGTGTGCGCTGAGGACGAGCCCAGCTACTGGTGCGAGTGCGCGCAGTGCAAGGCGCTCGATACGGCCCCGGGGATCGACTGGAGTAAGAACGGCGAGGGCGTCTTCGACCTGACCGACCGCTGGATCTGGTTCATCAACCGCATCGCCGAGCGCGTGGCGCAGAAGCACCCCGACAAGTGGATCCACACCTTCGCCTATGGCTCCACCCGCGAGGTGCCGCGCAAGTACTTCCCCCACGAGAACGTGATGATCGAGCTGACCTGGTGGGATCGCTGCTTCAAGCACCGCTCCACCGACCGCAAGTGTGAGATCAACCGCAAGGGGATGGAGCGCCTGGCCGCCTGGTCGAAGCTGGCGCCGATTGCCGTTTACGGCTACCTGGACTTCCACCAGCAAGAGACGCCGCAGTCGTTCGCCCTCTCCGACGCCGAGTTCTACCCGGAGATTCACCGGCGCGGCGTGCGCTACGTCTCGGATGAGTGGGACGCCACCTTCCTCTCCGCGCCGCTACTCTTCAACCTGCGCGCGCGCCTGCTGTGGGACGTGAAGACCGACGTGAAGCGCTACATCGACGAGTTCTGCCAGGCGGTGTATGGCCCGGCGGCGGCGCCGGTGAAGGCGTACTTCCTTGGCCTGGAGCGCGCCGTGGCGCAGGCGCCCAGCGAGCACGTCTCTTTCAACAACCTGGAGCGGTTCACGCCCGCGGTGGTGAAGCAGGCCCACGCCCACCTGGACGCGGCGGATCGCCTCGCCGGCGACGACGCGACGCTGCGCACGCGCCTGGCACGCCTGCGCCTCTCGCTGAAGTACGCCGAGGTGTGCCTTCTGGCCAAACGGGTGGAGAAGGAGCCGGCGCTCTATGCCGACCTCACTCGCCTGAAGCGCGAGGTGGATGGCCTGGTGAAGCAGCACAACATCCCGATCCTCATCATGGCCTACAACCTCCTCGACATGAAGTACCAGCCGCCGGTGGCGGCGCTTGCCGGGCGCCGGCTCTTGCAGCTCCCGGAGCAGTGGCTCTTCCGGCCGGACCCGAACGACGCCGGGGAAGGGGAGCGGTGGTTCGCGCAGACGAGCTTCGCTGACTGGAAGCCGATCTCCATCCACTCGCCCTGGGAAGAGCAGGGCTACCCGGGGATGGATGGGGATGGCTGGTACGCCCTCAAGGTGC
>JAAZEB010000356.1 GCA_012512505.1 Armatimonadota bacterium
CCCCCCAACCTTGGGGGGCCAGGGGGGCCAACCGATCCAACTCCCCCCAAGGTTGGGGGGGCGGGGGGGCCAACCACCGAGGCGACCCTGCGTGAGCTGCGCGAGGTGCAGGATTGGCTGGTGAAGCCACAGTTGCGCACGGTGCCCGGCGTGGCCGACGTGAGCGGCTTTGGCGGCTTCGAGAAGGAGTACCAGGTGCTGGTCGACCCGGGCAAGCTGGTCGGCTACGGCCTGACGCTGCACGAGGTGTTCGAGGCGCTGGCGGCCAACAACGCCAATGCGGGTGGCGCCTTCATCGAGCACGCCTCGCAGCAGTACCTGGTGCGGGGGCTTGGTCTCGTCGAGAATAAGGAGGACATCGAGAGCATCGTCGTGCGGGCGGAGGACGGCACACCGGTGCGGATCGGCGAGGTAGCGGAGGTGGTGGAGGGCAGCGCGCTCCGCCAGGGCGCCGTCACCCGCAACGGCGAGGGCGAGGTGGTCACCGGCATCGTGCTGATGCTTCAGGATGCCAACAGCCGTACGGTGGTGGACGCGGTGAAGGCGAAGCTGGCCGCCGTGCAGCAGACCTTGCCCGAAGGGGTGCGCCTGGTGCCGTTCTACGACCGGGCCGACCTGGTGCGCCAGACGATCCACACCGTTCGCGACAACCTCTTCCTTGGTGGAGCGCTGGTGATCATCGTGCTGCTGCTGCTGTTGGGCAACGTGCGCGCCGCCCTCATTACCGCCCTCACCATCCCGCTGTCGATGCTGTTCGCTGGCATCGGCATGGCGCGCTTCGGCATCTCCGCCAACCTGATGAGCCTGGGTGCCCTGGATTTCGGCATGGTGGTGGACGGCTCGGTGATGATGGTGGAGAACTGCGTGCGCCGCCTCGCCGAGCGCCGGAAAGACGCCGGGCGCGACCTGTCGCGTGAGGAAGTGCGCGCGACGGTTCGCCAGGCGGCGCGCGAGGTCGGCCGGCCGATCGTCACGGCGATGGCGGTGATCATCACTGTTTACCTGCCGATCATGACCCTGGAGGGAATCGAGGGGAAGACGTTCCGGCCGATGGCCTACACCGTGGCGTTGGCCCTGGTCGGCTCGCTAATCCTCTCGCTCACCCTGGTGCCGGTGCTGGCCTCGCTCTTCCTGCGGCGCGACACGGTGGACCGGGAGAGCTTCTTGCTCCGGCCGCTGCGGCGCCGCTATGCCCGGGTGCTGGATTGGGTTCTGGCGCACCGCGGCCTCACGCTTGGGTCTGTCGCCGGCTTCGTGACGCTGAGCCTAACACTGTTCCCCTTCCTCGGCAGCGAGTTCATTCCCCAGCTCGATGAAGGCGCCATCGCCATCAGTGTCTCGCGGTTGCCCAGCGTCTCGCTGCCAGAGTCGATCCAGCAAGGCCTGCAGGTAGAGAAGGTGCTGAAGAGCTTCCCCGAGGTGGAGACGGTGGTCACCAAGACCGGCCGCGCGGAGATCGCCACGGACCCGATGGGCGTCGACATCAGCGACCTGATCATCACCCTGAAGCCGCGCTCGCAGTGGCGCACGGCGCGCACCAAAGAGGAGTTGGTGGAGAAGATGAGCCAGGCCCTGGAGCAGATCCCCGGGCTGGGGTTCGGCTTCTCCCAGCCGATCCAGCTCCGCGTGAACGAGCTGGTTTCTGGGGCGCGCACCGACGTGGCGATCAAGGTGTTTGGTGATGACCTAGAGGTGCTGCACGCCAAGGCGGAGGAGGTGGCCGCGGTCGTCTCCCGGCTGCCTGGCGCCCGTGACACGCGGGTGGAGGTGGTCTCCGGGCTGCCGCAGCTTCAGATCCGGATGGATCGGGGCGCCATGGCGCGCCACGGCATCAACGTGGCGGATGTGCAAGAGGTGATCGAGACGGCCATCGGCGGCAAGGCGGCCACCCAGGTGCTGGAGGGGGAGCGGCGCTTCGACCTGGTGGTCCGCTTCCCGGAGGAGGCCCGGCGCGACCCGGAGGCGATCGGCAACATCCTGGTGAGTGCCCCGGGTGGCGAGCGCGTGCCGCTGTCGCAACTGGCGGACATCCGGATGGAGCTTGGGCCGGCGCAGATCAGCCGCGAGCATGGGCGCCGCCGTATCAGCATCGAGGCGAACGTGCGCGGGCGCGACATCGGCTCGTTCGTGGCGGAGGCGCAGCGGGCGGTGGCGCAGCAGGTGGAGCTGCCGCCCGGCTACTACACCGAGTGGGGCGGCACCTTCGAGAACCTGCAGAGCGCGCGCCGACGCCTGATGGTCATCGTGCCGCTGTCGCTGCTGCTGATTGTGGCGCTGCTGTTCAGCTCGTTTGGGTCGCTGCGCCAGACGGTGCGCGTCTTTTCGGGGGTGCCGCTGGCGGTCAGCGGCGGCATCCTGGCGCTTTGGCTGCGCGGGATGCCGTTCTCAATCTCCGCCGGCGTCGGTTTCATCGCGCTCTTTGGCGTGGCGGTGCTGGACGACGTAGTGATGGTCTCTTACATCAACCAGCTCCGCGAGCAGGGGAAGCACGTTCACGAGGCGGTGAAGGAGGGCGCCCTGGTGCGCCTGCGCCCGGTGCTGATGACGGCGCTGGTGGCCAGCCTCGGCTTCGTGCCGATGGCGCTGGCGACCGGCACCGGCGCCGAAGTGCAGAAGCCGCTAGCCACGGTCGTCATCGGCGGCCTGATCACCTCCACCCTGCTGACGCTGGTGGTGCTGCCCACGCTCTACTCGCTGCTGGAGAAGGACGACGAGTAAGGCCGCGTTACTCGCGGGGGAGCGTTAGTGGCGGCTGTGCAGGATCGCCAGGCCGCCGAGGAGGACGAGGACGCCACACACCTTGCGCGCGATGCTGGCCACCCGGGAGTCGTTGTTCCAGTTCAGGTAGCGCTGGACGGTCTCGGTGGAGGCACCGGCGGCTACGATGACGGCACAGTGGCCGATGCCATAGGCGACCAGGAGCGCGGTACCGTAGGCGACGCCGACGTGCGCGGCGCGGAAGGTGGCCCCCAGCACCGGGGCCATGAAGGCGAACGTACACGGCCCGAGGGCGATGCCGAAGACCAGGCCGAGGACCAGGGCGGCCAGTAGCCCCCGCTGCTGGATCTTCGTGGGCACCACGGCGGGGAGGGGGAGCGGGATCACGTCGAGCAGGTGCAAGCCGGCCAGGAAGAAGAGGGCGGCCACCAGGTAGGTGCCGGCCGGGCCGATGTCGCCCGCCAGTCGCCCCAACGAGGCGGTGATCACCCCCAGCAAGGCGATGGTGACGAGCACCCCCACTCCGAACGCCAGGGAGAGGGAGAAGGCGCGCCGCAGTGTCAGGTTCGGCTGGCCGCCGATGAAGGCGACGATGAGCGGGATGCCGGCCAGGTGACAGGGGCTGAGCACCACGCTGAGCACGCCCCACAGCAGGGCGGCACCCAGCGCAATGGCCGGCGCGCCCTCCACGGCGCGCGTCAGGGTGGCAAGCAGGCTCTCCATCGCTTAGCGACCGCCCTTCGCCGCCGGGGCCTGCAGATCGATCCCCTGTTTGCGGAACGTCGCCAGGATCTCCGCCTCCGGGAAGAACCCTTCATGGCGGAAGAACTCCTTCCCCTCGGCATCAAAGAAGATCTGGGTAGGGATGAGTTGGATGCCGTGCTCCTGGGCTGCCTTGGGGTCCTGGTAGACATCGATGAACTGCACCTGCAGGCGGCCGGCATAGCCTTTCCGCAGCGACGCCAGCACCGGCTCCATCTGCTTGCAGGCGGTGCAGTCGGTCGAGCCCAGCTCCAGGAGTCGGGGCAGACCGGCTTCCGGGGCTTCCTCGGGGGTGCTCGGCGACCGGCGCGCCCCCAGAACGGCGACGACGGCAACCGCCAGCGCCGCCACAACGACCACACGGTAGGTGCGACTCGTGCTCGTGCTCATGCGTCCTCTTGCTGTTGCCAGGCACGCCGCGCGGGGCAGGCGCGGCTACTCGTAGACGGCTTCCTGGTCTCCAGACCGCGGCCAGCGTCGCTGCTCCGGTCAGGCAGCACCCAGGATGCGCTTGATCTCATCGGCAGAAAGGAGGCGGCCGGCGGACTTCACCTTGCCATCCACGGCCAGGGCGGGCGTGGCCATCACCCCGAACGCCAGGATCTCCTGGATCTTCTCTACCTTCTCCAGCTCCGCGTCGAGGCCCGCGGCCTTGATCGCCTGATCCGCGTTGGCGTACAACTGCCGGCACTTGGCACACCCGGTGCCGAGGATCTGAACCTTCATCCAGCGCATTTCCTTTCCAAGCTCAGTGGCGGCGCACGGGAGGCAGCCGGGCCTCCCCGCGAGGCTGCCCCCTACAACAAGAGGTTGAACAGCCAGCCGACCAGCAGGATGCCGGTGGCCACCACCGCGGCGAAGGTGGCGATCAGGCGCCCCTTCAGCACGCGGCGCAGGATCACCATCTCCGGGAGTGACAGGGCGATCACCGCCATCATGAACGCGAGCGCAGTTCCAAGCGCCGCGCCCTTCTCGATTAGCGCCTGCACCACCGGCACGATGCCGGCCGCGTTGGAGTACATCGGCACCCCAAGGAGCACCGCCGCCGGTACCGACCACCATGCGCCTTTGCCCATGATGGAGGCCAACAGCCCCTCGGGCGCGTAGCCGTGGATCCCGGCGCCCACCGCGATGCCGGCCACAACGAACGGCCACACCTTGCCGACGATGGCGCGCGCTGCCTGAGCGGCATACCGCAGCCGCTCGGCCCCCGTCATGAATCCAGATTCGCCGCTCGCCTCGCCGATCCTCACACTATAGACCCACTCTTCCACATGCCGTTCCATGTGCAGGCGGCCGATGACCCACCCGGCGACGGTAGCGATGAGGAGACCGGTGCCCAGGTAGAGCAGGGCCACCCGCGCCCCGAACAGACCGAAGAGAAGCACCAGGGCCACCTCATTGACCATCGGCGCGGCAATCAGGAAGGAGAGGGTGACCCCCAGCGGGATTCCGGCTTCCACAAAGCCGATGAAGAGGGGCACCGCCGAGCAGGAGCAGAAGGGGGTGACGACACCCAACAGCGCCGCCAGGACGTTGCCGGTTGCCTCGCGCCGGCCGGCGAGGAGGCGCCGCGTCCGCTCCGGCGTGAAGTGAGAGCGCACGATGCCAATGCCAAACACGACCAGCACCAGGAGCATCAGCACCTTCGGCACCTCGAAGAGGAAGAACGCCACGCTGCTTCCCAGGTGCGTCTCGCGCCCCAGTCCGAGGAGTTCGTAGGTCAGATAGCCCGCCAGCACCTCAAGCTGCTGGTAAAGCAACCACCAGGCCCCCACGGCCGCCGCTCCGGCCCCGAGGTACTGCCACGCCGGCCGCGCCGGCGCGACCGCGCAACCCTCACTCCGGGTGATGCTCATCGTTGTTGCCTTTCAACATTTCAACGATTGTTGTATTATTGCGCGCATTATACTGCGCGGAAGTGACCGTGTCAATGGCCAGTCGGGTGGGGAGGGGGGCCTCAGGAGTGCGGCGCGGGCTTCCGGGTGGCGCGCCGTCCGTTGAAGGTGATCAGGGCGGCCAGCACCAGGTAGCAGAACGGGACCAGGTAGAAGGCGGCGCGCAGGCCGCCAATCTGGTTGCCGAGGTAGCCCATCAGCCAGGTGAAGAAGCCGCAGCCGGGCACCCCCGCGCAGGAGAGGAGGATGAACAGCATCGTGGTGTCGACCTGGGGGAGGCGGTCGGCGCTATAGCTCTGGATGCTGGGCCAGTAGGGTGCGGTGGCGATCCCGGCCAGGAAGAGGAAGCCGAACAGCACCCACAGGTTGGTGACCAGCGGGAAGAAGAGGGTGATCACGGTGCCGCCCAGCGCCGAGCCGATGAGAAGGCCGCGAAGCTGCTCCTGGCGGACCAGGACGCCAGTGCCGGTGCGGCCTACCACCATGCCGCCGGCAAAGCAGGCCGTGCCGACGCCCCCCGCCCAGGCCGCGTCCACGAAGTTCAGTTGGATGTAGCTGGCGCACCAGAAGGTGAGGCAGAACTCGCCGCCGCCGGCCACGAACATCGCCGCGAAGAAGAGCCAAAAGACCGGCAAGCGGAGGATCGCCACCGCCTGGCCCCACACCGTGCGCCAGTGAAGCGGCTCGGGGTGCTCCGGGTAGGGCTTGCCCCGACGCACCGGCAGCAGCAGCAGCGCCGCGGTGATAAAGCCCAACAGCGACACCGCGGCCACCATCAGGCGCCAGGAGAATCCCAGTGACATCAGCGCCCCGGAGACCAGCACGGTTACCAAGACACCGATTGACCAGAAGGAGTGGGCGAAGTTGAGGTAGCGCCCCGGCTCGTCGAGGTGGAGGTCCTGCACGAAGGGAGTGGCCAGCCCCTCGATCACCCCCTCGCCGACGCCGGCCACCATCAGGGCGAAAAAGAGCAGGCTGTAGCCGGGTGCCAGCGCGCAAAGGAGTATCCCCAACCCCATCATCACCGCCGCGGCGCCGAACGACCGGCGCTTCCCCCAGCGGCCGGCGGCGAAGCCACAGAGGAGCATGGCGACCACCATCGCCACGGTGCGGCCGAGGTGCAAGGCGCCGCCGGCGGCCATGCCCCCCTTCTCCAGCGAGAACCCCAGCTCGCGCGCCAGCAGCACCAGCGCCACCGGCACGATCACCGACCCCGCCGCGTAGGCGAAGAAGCCCGCGAACGCGGCGTAGTCGTAGCGGCCGAAGGTCAGCGCGCGTGAACGCTTCAACTACTTCTCCGGGCGGAGCTGGGGGAAGAGGATCACATCACGCAGCGAAGGCACATCGGTGATCAGGGCCGCCAGACGGTCGACGCCAATGCCGAGGCCGCCAGTGGGCGGCATCCCATGCTCCAGGGCGCGCAGGAAATCCTCATCATAGGGGTGGGCCTCCTGGTCGCCCGCGCGGGCCATTGCCTGCTGCGCCTCAAACCGCTCGCGCTGATCCAGCGGGTCGTTCAGCTCCGAGAAGGCGTTGGCCACCTCCTGGGCGCCCAGGAACGCCTCAAAGCGCCGGGTGAGCCAGGGGTCGCCCGGTTTCTTCTTTGCCAGCGGCGAAAGCTCCAGCGGGTGGTCCACCACGAACGTGGGCTGGATGAGGCCCGGCTCGCACGCCTTCTCAAAGATCTTGTCGATGATCCCACCGATGGAGTGCTCCTCTTCCATCGGCAAGCCGAGGCGCCTGCCGGCTTCCCGCGCCGACTCCAGGGTGGCGAAGTCGGCCCGGGTGACGCCGGCGCACTCCTCCAGGCGGGCCATCATCGGCACGCGCGGCCAGGGCGGCGTCACGTCGATCTGGTGGCCGGCATAGGTGAAGGTGGGGCCGCCGGCCACCGCGCAGACCACGTGGTAGACGAGCTGCTCGGTCAGCTCCATGATCCCGTCGAGGTCGGTGTAGGCCTGGTAGACTTCGAGGAGGGTGTACTCCGGGTTGTGGCGGGGCGAGATGCCCTCGTTCCGGAACACCTTGCTCATCTCGAACACCTTCTCCAGGTTGCCCACCACCAGGCGTTTCAGGTACAGCTCGAGCGAGATGCGCAGGTGCAGGTGCGTGTCAAGGGCGTTGTGGAAGGTGATGAATGGACGGGCGGCGGCGCCGCCAGCTAGCGGCTGCAGCACCGGCGTTTCCACCTCCAGGAAGCCCCGATCCTCCAGGAAACGCCGAATCTCTCGCGTCACCTGGATCCGCTTCAGCAACGTCGCCCGCGACCAGGGGTTGACCACCAGATCGAGGTAACGCTGGCGGTAGCGCTGCTCCACGTCCTGCAGGCCGTACCACTGCTCGTCGCCCTTCTGCTTGCCGATCGGCAGGGGACGCAGCGCCTTGGCGAGGATCTCAAAGCGGGCGGCCTGCACAGTGATCTCGCCGGTGCGGGTGCGGAACACCGTGCCGGTAACGCCCAGGAAGTCGCCGATATCGATATATTCGAGGAGCGCGAACTGCTCGGCGCCGATGGCGTCTAGCTTCAGGTAGACTTGCACTCGCCCGGAGACATCCTCCAGGTGCAGGAAAGAGGCTTTGCCCATCACCCGCAGGGAGACGATGCGGCCGCACACGGCGACGGTTTCGCCGCTTTCGGAGAGGGCATCGAACTGGGCGAGGATCTCCGTGGCCAGGTGGGTGCGATCAAAGCGTTCGGGGGCGTAGGGGTCAATCCCCCGGTCGCGCAGTGCCTGCAGCTTGGCCAGGCGCTGGGCGAAGAGGTCATCCAACGGCTGCTGCTGTTCCATCACAATGGTCTATTTCACTAAAAAGGCTCAGACGGTGATCTGTTCGATGCGGTACTGAGCGACGCCCGCCGGGGTGCGGACATCCACAACCTCGCCAGGCTGCCGGCCCACCAGCGCCTCGCCCACCGGCGATTCGGTGGAGATCTGGCTGCGTTCCGGCGCGGCCTCCAGGGGGCTGACCAGCTTCAGGTTCACCTGCCGACCGGTGGTGAGGTTGGTGACGAGCACGCGCGAGCCAAGCTGGACCTCATCGGTGCGGATCTCGTCCTCGCTGAGGATGCGCGCCCGGGTGAGGATCTCGCGCAGTTCCTGGATGCGTCCTTCCACCAGGGCCTGCTCCACCTTGGCGCTGTCGTAGGCGGCGTCGTCGCCCTCGTCGCTGGTTGGCTTCGTATCGCGAACGCGAGCGCGGACCTCCTGCCGGGTGACGGTGGTCAGGCGGTTCAGTTCCTCTTCAAAGAGCCGATACCCTTCGGCTGTGAGCAGGATCTCTTTCTGTTTCTGCATCGTCGGGCTACTACCCCCAACTCGGGCGGCCACACGCGCCGACGGGCGGATCCCGCGCTGCCGTGGGCCGTCTCCGACCGCTCGCGACCCGGTGCCCCAGGCGTCGGGTACATAAACGACAAGCACTGATCATCCGCCCGGCGGTCTGATCAGTGCTCCTAGTGAGGCGTATTATAGCATGGCGGCTGATTGCTGTCAATCCGACAATCCGACGCTCTGCTTGACTTCCTACCGCGCGTGTGTTATACTCGGGCCGACCTCATCCCCTGGTCGCCGTCATCGGCCCAGGGACCGCAGCAGAGGATGCAGCGGGGCAGGTGCCCAACTGCATGGCAGGTGATTGGTAAGGGGATCGGCCGTTTCAATATGGCGCGCGTAACTGCCGCAGGCAAGCGGGTCGTTACCCTGCCGTTTGACCTGGTTCGCGAGGAGTTGCAGCAGATCGAGGCACTCCTGCTAAGCGAGAGTTGGTCGTCGGCAGAGACGGTTCGTGAGATCTCACACCACATACTCGGCGCCGGGGGGAAGCGACTCCGCCCGGCGTTGTTGCTGACTGCGGCACGCGCTTGCGGCCACCAAAGCGCGTGGGCGGTGAAGCTGGGCCTCTGCGTCGAGCTGCTGCACACCGCCACCCTCATGCACGATGACGTGGTGGACCGCTCCGAATGGCGCCGGGGGCGTGTCACCGCGCACCAGCGCTGGGGCCTCAGCGCCTCCGTGCTCAGCGGCGACGTGATGTTCGCCCGGGCGATGCACCTCCTCGTCAGCTACGGCGACCTCGGCGTGCTTGAAGCCGTGACCTCTGCCATCATCCGCGTCTGCGAGGGAGAGGTGCTGGAGATCGACGTCAACGGCGACCTTGATGTCTCCGTCGAGACCTACCTGGAGATCATCAGCGCCAAGACCGCGGCGCTGCTGGCGGTCTGCTGCCAGACCGGCGCCATGGTGGCCGGCGCGTCGGCGGACACCGAGGCGGCGCTGTGGGCGTTTGGCCACCACCTGGGAATGGCCTTCCAGATCGTGGATGACGTGCTCGACCTCACCGCGAAAGCGGATGAGTGGGGCCGGCCGGTTGGGGAAGACCTGAAAGAGGGGCGGGTTACCCTACCGATCATCCGCACCCTGCAGCGTGTCGATGCCACGGAACGGGCGCGGCTGCGGCGGCTGCTGGCGTCTGGCGAGGAGGCGGCAGAGCGGGTGGCGGAAGTGGTCCACCTGGCGGGGCGCTGTGGCGGGTTGGCCGCGGCGTATGAGGACGCGCGGGAGCAGGCGCGGCTGGCGTACGAGCATCTCTCGGTGCTGCCGCCATCCGAGGCGCGCGATGCCCTCGCGGCGATGGTAGATTATACCCTGACGCGCGACCGTTAGCGCCGCACTGCTACGCGCGCCGCCGGCGGCGGTTTGTCCGGGGGCCCACCGGCAGCGGGGCCTTGCGCGGTTTGCGTTTGGCGGAGGGTGCCTGCCGCGCCAGGTGCCAGGTCAGCGCCCAGATCCCCACCCCGCCGGCCACAATCACCACACCTAGCAGTACCGCTTCCCACATGGCATTCTCTCCCTAGTCACATCCTTTCCCGGCGGCAGCCCGCGCCGGCCGTGACCCCTCCTTCGCCGTTGCCCGCCGCGGATCCTCCTGCCATCCCCCGTGCCGGTCGGGGCCGCCCCGCCAACCGCGACACCGATAGTCGGTGTCCCGCCGGCCACCGTAGGAGACGCGCCCTTGGTGTAGGAGTCCCCCATGGCTGGCAGGCGGCCACCCAGAAGGATGAAAATGAGGCTCTGTCGCTACTCCAAGAGTTAGGCGGGTGGCAAGCAGCCATCTCCTGGGAGAGTAGCGGAGCGCCACAGCAATGCGGCTTCCTAACAGTGTGACGCCCGATTGCTCGGGCACTCCGGCCAGTTGCCTGGGAGAGTAGCGGAGCGCCGCAGCAATGCGGCTTCCCAGACCGCCGAAGCCCGATGGCTCGGGCATCCCAGCCATTTCCTGGAGTGGGCTGTTCGTGGGTCTCCGGGCCGTGGTAGGGGCGAAGCATTGGCGGGTCGGACCGATTGCGGTGCAGTACGCTTGACCCGCCACTGCTTCGCCCCTACGATTCGCGTACGGTTCGCGGCCCCCCAAACCGACGCCGGCCGCAAGAGGCCATTTTCGGGGTAGGAGTCTCCGACCCCGATGGGTCGGATCGCCGGCGTCCCGCCGGCCACTGTAGGAGACGCGCCCCCGGTGTAGGAGATCGGCGCGCCCGCGGGGGACAAGCGGGGGAGGAACACCCGCGCCGGGGGAGAAGTGAATCCCCAGAGTTCGTCAACCCCGCGATCTGGTGAGAGGAGTGGCGAGATGCCTGAAGCGGCCACCGGGTGTGTGGCGCCCGCCGGCAGCGTGCTCGCCACGGGCGGGCCCGAGCCCGCCACGTTGGCAGCGCACCGCCAGAATGGAGGTTCGACGATGACGGCGAGAGTGGGCAAGCCCGCGCCCGATTTCGAGGCGCCGGCGTTCACCAACGGCGAGTTCGGGAACATCAAGCTTTCCGACTACCGCGGGCAGTGGGTGGTCCTCTGCTTCTACCCCGGTGATTTCACCTTCGTTTGACCGACAGAGCTGGCGGCAGTTGCCGCCAAGTACCCCGAGTTGAGGGATTTGGGCGTCCAGGTGCTGGCGGCCAGCACCGATAGCCGCTTCTCGCACAAGGTCTGGCAGGAGGCGGAGCTGGCGAAGATGGTGCCGGGCGGCGTTCCCTTCCCGCTCATCTCCGACGCCACCGGGCAGATCGGGCGCGCCTATGGCGTCTACGACGAGGAAAGCGGCGTCGACATCCGCGGCCGCTTCCTGATCGACCCCGACGGCGTGATCCAGGCGATGGAGGTGCTCACCCCGCCGGTGGGCCGTAACGTCACCGAACTGATCCGCCAGGCGCAGGCGTTCCAGCACGTCCGCGAGACGGGGGAGGTGACCCCCGCCGGCTGGCAGCCGGGCAAGCCGACCCTCAAGCCAGGCCCCGACCTGGTGGGCCGGGTGTGGGAGTCCTGGAAGCCGGCGATGGCCTCCTGATCCGGAGCCGACGCGGTGGGGCGGAGCACGGCGCGCTCTGCCCCGCCGTTCCCTACGCGATGATGTTCGGGATGCCGTCGAGGGCGGGCGCCAGGCTTACCGGGGAGGTGTTCGTGCCGCACCCCTTGAAACGCTCGCCCAGGTCCTCCAGCCAGTTCTCGCCGGCCTGCTGGCGCAGCCGGTTGATCCTCTCGCGGAACGCCCAGTCGGCATCCTGAACGATCTGTTTCACCGGGCGTTCGTCCCTTACCCGGGCGGCGATCTCCGGGATCCACCTGGCCCCGAAGCGCACGTGCATGCGCTCGTCCACGATGTCGTACTCGTGCTCCAGGGCAGAGAGGGCATCGCGGCGCTTCCAGGCGGCCGCCACCCACTGGCGCTTCGGCACGAAGCTGCACGCCTCACCCACCTGCGTCAGGCTGGCCAGTCGGTCGAGCACCGGCATGTTGGCCCACACCGTGTAGTGGCCCACCGGGATCGGCACCGCGTAAGGATCGATGCCGAACGCCTGCAGCCGCTCCATGCCCATCTGGGTGTGCCGGGCCTCATCCCAGAGCTGGCGCGTGAAGTCGGCGAAGTACTCAAACGGCATCTGCAGGGCACGGCCGTCGAAGACCGTCACGCCGATGATGTCGACGACCGGCAGTTCGGTGAAGTGGGTGTAGGCGGTCGGGATCGCCTCGTACTCCGGCCAGTCCGGCAGAGTGTAGCGGTCGGCGCTTTGGAGGGTGAAGCGGCTCTCCAGGGCCATGCGCTCCGGCGGGCGCCAGGGGGGATAGCACGCCGGAGTGGCGGCATCAGGCGGCACCAGCACCCCCATCGGGCCGCCCAGGGCGCGCAGGTGCTCGTCGATGGCGGCCAGGAACGCCCCGGCGGTGTCGGGCACCTCCTTGCGCCTCAGATAGTCGCGCCCCCAGTCGATTTCCGCCCGCAGGCCGGGCAGCGAGCGCTCCAGCAGTTCGGCGGTGGGCGCGTCGTTCACCGGCAGGGTGGTGGACAGGTGACGCTCGTAGCTGTGGAGCTGGGCCGGCCGGATCACCCGCCACAGCGCGGCCAGCAGCGTCACGTCGTCCGGGGCGGTCATCAGGTGGCGGACGAAGTTGGCCCACCGCTCTGGCACCTTCTGCTCCGGCTCGGGGATGAGGAAGTCGACCAGGCGCGCGCGCAGCTCCCGGGCACGCAACATGCCGGAGTGCAGGTGGTGGCTCAGTGCCAGCTTCGCCTCCAGGTCGGCTACCACCGGCACGGCGCCGGCCAGGGTGGTGAACAGCTCGAACTCGAGGGCGAAGTAGTTCTGGCAGATGGTGGCGCTTTGCTCGACGGTGTAGTAGGTGCGCGGCCGCGCCTGCCCGCTCAACCGGCGCGCGGCCGGATCGCTGCTGCTTCTGTAAGCCCGCATCTCACTGTGGGCCCAGACCGCCCGCTGCCTCCTCCGACGGGCGCCCGGGCGCTCTCCTCTTCCCCTGCAACCGCCGTGCGGGAAGCAGAGTTCCCGGGCCGCGCGCCGGGCGCCTGACTCAGGCCGTCGGTCCGACACAGGCGCGTCTTACATGCTCCTCGATATCCAGTATCCGTTGACGCAGGCCGGGAATGTCCTTGGTGCGCACGTTGTTGTGGACCACCATGTCTTGCAGCGCCTCCAACACCGCCTGAATCCGCTTGGTTTCGTGCTGGCACACGGTGATCAACTCCTCGCAGCCAGCCTCGGGGCCTTGCAGCGCGCACAACTCGGCGCGGGTGGCGATGGCGAAGGCGGCGTTGTTGATGTGGTGCGATAGCGTCATCAGCAACTGCTTCAGCGTCTCGGCGGCGGCCAGCTTCCGTTGCTGTTCCACCACCTCCTGCTGCAGCGCGCGCATCCGGAGGCACGCGCGTATCCGTGCCAGCAACTCCACCGGATCGAACGGCTTGGTGATGTAATCGTCAGCGCCGGCATCGAGGCCCTTGGCGACCTCGTCGCCGCCCGACTGACAGGTGAGGATGATCACCGGGATCTCCCGGAGCCGGGGATCCTGCTTCATTCGCTGCAGCACATGGTCGCCCGCCAGCTTCGGCATGAGGATGTCCAACAGCACCAGATCGGGGCGCGCCTCCGGGATCTTCCGGAGTGCTTCCTCGCCGTCTTCGGCCGTGCCCACCACCGTGGTGGTGCCATCGGCTGTCAGGATGTCGCGGACCATCTGGCGAACCACCAGTGAATCATCCACCAAGAACACACGCTTGCGATGCATCACGCCAAGCCCTTCTGGATCCGGCTGGCCCAGGAGTGTCGAGAGTGCGTCCAGGATGCCCGCGTATTAGCTTCCATAGACTGCTGCATAGTAGTCCCACGAGGGATCCATCGCCATGCGAACAAAGGCCACCTGCCCCGCGTGGTAGTAGTCCTCCGCGGAGAGGTAGGCAAGCGCCTGCCCGAGCTTCAGCGGCGCTCCCCACAAAACGATTTCGGCATCCAGGGGGGTATCGGTATAGCGGCTCCGCAGCAGGTCCAGAAGCGCCTGGTGGCCCGCGTCGAGGGCGCTTAAGATACCGTCGATATCCTTCCCCTGCACCTGGGTGGCCACCTCCCCGACGCTGCTGTAGTCGGGCTCGCACGCATCCCCGAACTGCTGCGACACCAGGTCATCCTGCATCAGGTGAATCAAGGTCTCCCGAATGCTCTTGCACTCCGGGTAGGGCTTCCAGTCCCACTGCTCCTCGCGCAGGCCGCGCAGGTGCTTGAGAAAGTAAGTGCGTGAGAAACGCAGCGACTCCAGCAGATCGGCCGTAGTGAACGCCATCGTGATACCTTCCTTGCCGAACAGCCCGCCGTCCGGCGTCCCATTGTAGCAGGCGCGCGCGAAGAGCACAAGCACCAAGTTGCTCGGTAAGAGTTCCGGAACGGGAATGCAATCTGTCAGCCCTTGGAGAGCAGGTCTGCCAGGCGCGTCGGCTCTGGGAGGCGATAGCCGCGGGTGCACTGCAGCACCAGGCGCACGGCGGTCGCCGCGGAGACGCGGTGCCCCGGCGAGACGAACACCGGCCGGCAGCGCGCCTTGGTGCGCAGGGCGTAGCCGAGCAGCTCCCCATCGGGCGCGCACAGGGGGGAGTGATCGCCCGGGAGTGGGCCTGGCTCGGCCGCGTGGCCGAACAGCCGGCTCTTGGCGCAGCCGATCGCCGGCCGGTCGAGGCGCACGCCCAGGTGGGAGGCGATCCCCAGCCGGCGTGGGTGGGCATAGCCGTGCCCATCGAAGAGGAGCAGGTCGGGCTGGCGCCGCAGGCGCGCCAGGGCCGCCTCGATGGCCGGCCCCTCGCGGAACGCCAGCAGGCCGGGCACGTAGGGGAAGGTGACCGGCAGCTCGGCCGTTGCCTGCTCCAGCGGCTGCAGCTCGGGGAAGCTGAGAAGGACGACGGCGCAGCGCGCCACCGGCTCGCCGCCGCGGCGCGGGAAGCCGGTATCGATCCCCGCCACGCAGTTCACCTCTCCCAGGTCATCCTCCAGGCGCACCCGGGCACGCAGCGCCGCCTGCACCGCCAGTGCTTCGTGGACTTCCGTCGGCCACCTGGTCTCCTCGGCGCTCATCGCAGCTCCTTTCGTTTTCCCCCGGTTCGCCGTCACCCCCGGGCTGCTCCTGTTCGCGCCCTCATGCTTGCCGCACCCCACTGCAGTGGGGCCGTTCCTGAGCGTTTCCGCAAGGCGGTTGCCGGTGGGCAGCGGCGTAGGGTATAATGAGGAGACGCTTCGTGGCCGGCGTGCCGGGCCGCTGCAAGAAAGGCATCTCCATGGCGAAGGTTGTGGTCCTCGAAAAGGACGTGGCCGATAAGATCGCGGCCGGCGAGGTGGTGGACCGGCCGGCCTCCATCGTGAAAGAGCTGGTGGAGAACAGCCTCGACGCGGGGGCCACCCGGGTGGAAGTGGAGCTGGAAGAGGGCGGTCGGCGCCGGATCACCGTGACCGACAACGGCTGCGGCATGATGCTGGAAGACGCGGTGCTGGCCCTGGAGCGGCACGCCACCAGCAAGATCCGCGCGGCCGACGACCTGTATGCCATCCGTACCCTTGGCTTCCGGGGCGAGGCGCTGCCAAGCATTGCCGCCGTCAGCACTTTGCGCATCCTCACTTGCGCCGAGGGAGAGGAGACGGGGATCGCGGTCACCGTAGAGCGCGGTGAGGTCTCGGCGGCGGAGCAGCGGGGCGCGCCCCGGGGCACCCAGGTGACGGTGACGGAGCTGTTCGCCAACGTGCCGGCGCGCCTGAAGTTCCTCAAGGCGGTGCCCACGGAGCTGAGCCACATTGTGGACCTGGTGATCCGCTTCGCGCTCTCCTATCCGGACGTTGCCTTCAGGCTGAGCCACAACGGGCGGGCCGTTTTCGCCTCGCAGGGCTCCGGCGACCCCCTGAACACGGTGGTGGCCGCCTACGGGCGCGAGGTGGCGCGCGAGATGCTGCCGGTCGATTCCGGCGAGGGGGCCCCGGTGCGCGTGCAGGGCTACATCTCTCGGCCGGCCGTCACCCGCACCAGCCGCTCGTACCAGTCGTTCTTCGTCAACCGGCGGCTGGTCCGCACGCCGATCCTCACCCGGGCCCTGGATGAAGCCTACAAGGGCTACGTGCCGGCCGGCCGCTTCCCGATCGCCTGCCTCTTCGTGACGGTAGACCCCGCCGTGGTGGATGTGAACGTGCATCCCACCAAGATGGAGGTGCGCTTTGCCGCGGAGCGCGATGTCTTCCAGGCGGCGCTGCGGGCCGCCCGGCAGGCGCTGGCCGGCGCCAACCTGGCGATGCCGGCCCTCCCGCCGCGCGTTGAGCAGAGCATCCAGGTGCAGACGGCGGGCGAGCGACCCGCCGTGGCGCCGCCGCCTGCCCCGAGTGCGGGGAGCGGCGCCCCCGTGGGGGAGGCGTTGGAAGATCCGTTCGCCGGGCTGGTGGTGCGGGAGCCGGTCGCCGATCTGGCGCCAAAGGGCAAGTAGCTCCCGCCGCAGCCGTGGATGCTGCGTCGAGAGG
>JAAZEB010000357.1 GCA_012512505.1 Armatimonadota bacterium
CCGCGCCGGTGACGGCGGCGCCGAGCGGCGGGGATACCGCGGCGGGCGAGCCGCAGCCGCCGGCACACCCCGGCGCGGCGGCGCCCACCCGCAACGGAGTGCCGCTCTATCCGGCCGGGCTAGACGTGACGATTCACGCGCGCAGCGCGGCCGCGGAGCGTGCCATCCGCGCCAATGAGGTGGTGCGCCTCACCGAGCCCACCCTGTTCCAGGTGAGCGCCGGGCGTGACGCGCGCCGCTTCATCTACGCGCTGACCCGCGGCGGGCGGGAGATCTTCCGCTCTGAGGCGCTGCCGATCACCGCGATGGTGCGCCTGCAGCCGCAGACCGGCACTGATGGCGTGGGCCTGCTTCCCGGCGAGTTGATGCTGTGGATTTGGGCGGGCAACGCGCAGGGCGTGTATGGGGCGCCGGCGATGGTGCGCGTGGAGGTGGTCTCCCCGCGCTAACCGGTTGGTGTCGGCAGCACAGGACCTGAGGAGTATAACCGATGCGGAGAAACGTGACACACGGCATTCTCTGCCTGGCAGTGGCGGCGGCGAGCCTCCTGCTGCCGGGTGGGGTCTCCGCCGCCACCAGGAGCAGGGCGCCGGCCTACTCGTTCCTGGAGTACCGCGCGGAAACGGTGGAGGCGCTGGCGCTGCAGGCCGAGCGCAACCCGCGCGTGCGCGCCCGCTATGCCAGGCACTTCGGCATCCCGGCCTCGCGCGTCGCGCGCTTCATCCGAGAGAACCTGGTCGTCAGCTACCTGCCGACCAGCGGCACCTACCGGGTCTACTACGTATCGCCTGGCGGCCGCATCTACGCCCGCCAGACCTATCTGCGGCGGGGCACGCGGGTGCTGGCCCTGCGCAACGGCGAGCCGGTGCTGAACTGGTTGTGTGGCAACGCGATGGTGCCGGCGCTGCCGCGCGTGGCGGTGCGGCCGGCCCGGGAGGTGCCGCCGCAGGTGGCCCCGGTGGTGAGCGTGCCCGCCGAGCAAGTGGCGGTGGCGCCGCGCCTGGTGAGCGTGCCGTTCGAGCAGGTGACCGTGCAGCAAGTGGTGCCTGCGCCGCCGGTGCCCGCGCCGGTGGTGCCGGTGCCGGTGCCGGGGGTGGCGCCGGTGACGGAGGTGGTGCCGGTGACCCCAGTGCCGGTGACGGTGGCCGCTCGCCGCGCGAGCGTGTTCCCGGTGGCGGCGATGTTGCCGCCGATCTCCTTCGTGCCGGGGCCAAAACCGGAGGTGAAGGAGCTGCCGCCGCCGGAGATCCCGGTGCCGGCGCCCGGCACGCTGACGCTGCTGTGCCTGGCCGCCGCGCCGATGGCCTGGTCGGCCTACCGTGCCCGCCGCCGCCAGGCGTGACACCCTGGCCGCGCGCCCAAGTGAGGGATCGCCGCACGGCACGTCGCCTGCTGACCACGGCCGGCAGGCGACAGCCTCCAACATCGCGGGGGCGACGGCAAGCCGCCGCCCCCGCGGTGCCATTTTGGAGACGGCGGGTTAGTTCGCCGCGAGCTGCCCGCCACACTCGCCGCAGAACCGGGCACCCGGGGTGGTCTTCGCGCCGCAGTGAGGGCAGTTGCTGATCGCCGAGGCGGTCGGGGCGCCGCAGGAAGGGCAGAACTTCTTGCCCAGCGTCGGCTGGCCGCACTCCTTACACTTGGCGGCCACCTCCTTGCCCTTCTCGCTCATGCGCTTGTTCTCTTCGAGGAACAGGTCGTTGACCACCTGCGTCTGGACGTGCTCCGCGCGGATCGCCGTCTCCTCCTCCTCGGCGATGGGGGCGCACTGCTTGCACATCTGGGCCGTGGGGTTGAAGCAGATCTCGCGGCAAACCCAGTTGCCGCAGCGGCGACACTGGACGAACAACGGCCGGATCTCCTCCACCGCGTCGCGCAGCGCGGCATCGTGCTGGCGGCCGGCCACCGCCTCCTGCACCGACCGGGCGCTGCTGGCGGCGCGCCCGAAAAGCCCGCCCAGCAAGCCGCCCGCTGCCTCCAGTAGCCCCCCCCGCCTGGCTCACCCGGTTGGTGATGAACGACGACATATAGCCGTTGCCGCAGCGCTCGCAGTTGAAGCGGAACTGAAACCCCTTCTCGCTGCTGAGGTCTTCGTAGTTATCGGTGAACTGGATTGGTCTTTCCGCTGCCATCTTCCTCTCCCCTGGCTGGGCCATTGTCCCTGGGTGCGGCCTGTTCCGCCGGGAGCCGGCGCCGCGGCCACGCTTCCGCGCCTCGTCTTCGCCGGGAGACCTCCCGAATCCTCCCTTGGCCCGGGCCGGCCGGCAGGAGGAAGCGGGCAAACGATGAATCCTCAATCATGAAGCGTGCAGCCTACCTCTTCCTCTGTCTCCTTGGTGTTAGCCCGGGCCTCGCGCAACTGGAGAAGCCGGTCGAGCAGCCGATCATCGGGCCGCGCCGGCCGGCCCTCAGTCCCGACGGGAACTCGCTGGCGTTCGTCTACCGGGGCGACGTGTGGGTGGCTCCCATCGGCGCCGTCAAGGCGCAGGGTCCGGCGCCCCTCGTTCGTGCCTATCGCCTGACCGACCACGTGGAGTACGACAACGTGCCGCTCTTCTCGCCGGATGGCGAGTGGATTGCCTTCACCTCGAACCGCACCGGCAACGCCGACATCTACGTCATCCCGGCAGTCGGCGGCACGCCTCGGCGCATCACCTACAGCGGCTGGGGGGAGGTGGCCTGGGACTGGTCGCCCGACGGCAAGTACCTCGTCTTCGACGGCCGGCGCGATGGGGTGGACCCAACGCTGTTCGCCACCGATGTGCGGACGCTCCGCTTCCAGGCGCTTTTCAGCGACTACCGTGGCGTCGGCTACTGCTCCTTCTCCCCGGATGGCAAGACGGTGCTCTACAACCGGCATGGGTTCGCCTGGACCCGGCCCCGCTATGCCGGATCGGCGGCGGCCCAGGTGTGGGCCATCGAGTTGGAGAGCGGCAAGCGGCGCGGCCTCACCCCGCCGGGCCGCCAGCACCTGTGGCCGCGCTTCCTGCCGGATGGCCAGGCGTTCATCTGCGTCGGCACGGCGGAGGTGACCCCCAGTGTTAGCCGGTTGGGCGAAACGCTGCCGAAGATCGTGGACAACGAGCGCCGTACCCCCAACCTGTGGCGCTACACCCTGGCGGGCAAAGGCGAGCAGATCACCCGCTTTGTGGGTGGCGCGGTGCGTTGGCCGACGGTGGCGCGCCGCAGTGGCGACATCGCCTTCGAGCATGGCGATGGCATCTGGCTGCTGCGGGCGGGAGCGCGCGAGCCGGTGCGGCTGGCGATCAGCGCCCCGGCCGACGAGAAGGAGAGCACCTTCCGGCGTGAGGTGCTCAACAGCGGCGTCACCGAGGCCGAAATCGCGCCGGACGGCAAGACGATTGCCTTCGAGATCCGCGG
>JAAZEB010000005.1 GCA_012512505.1 Armatimonadota bacterium
CGGGCCGGCTGCACCCAGACGGCCGCGCTGCCGACGCGCAACCCGCCGCTTTGCCCAGTGCCAGCCTGGAGGCGCTGCTGGCCTCGCTGCGCGGCGACGCCCTCCGGGCGCTGCTGGCGGAGGAACTGGACGATCCCACGGTGCTGGACCAGTTCCGGCCGCGCCGGGTGGGCGGCTGGCAGCGGGCAACCGGCCCCCAGGTGATCGGCCACGTTTTGGCGGGGAACACGCCCTTGCTCTCCTGGCCCTCGTTCGCGGCGGCGCTGCTGGTGAAGTCGGCTTCGCTAGCGAAGCTGCCAAGTGATGACGAGGGGTGGCCGCGTCTTTTCCACGAAGCGCTGCGGGCAGTTCATCCGGGGCTGGCGTGCTGCCTCGCCCTGATGCAGTGGCCTGGCGGCACGACGGAGCTTGATGCCCTGCTCTGCGCCGAGAGCGATGCCGTGGTGGCCTACGGCTCGGACGCCGCGTTGGCGGCGCTGCGCGCGCTGACGCCGCTCGCCACGCCGTTCCACGCCTATGGGCACCGCCTCAGCCTCGGGCTGGTGCTCCGTGGCGCCGACAAACCGGCCGCCGCCGCCGGTCTGGCGCGCGACGTGCTCCTCTTCGACCAGCAGGGATGCCTGTCGGCGGCGCTGGTGGTCGTCGAGGGCGACGTGGCGGAGGCTGCCCGCTTTGGCGCCTGCCTGGCGGCGGCCCTGGAGCAGCAGGCGGCCGCGTGGGGGCTGGGCCCGCGTGATCCGCTGGCGGCGGCGCGGGTGCGCTCGCGGCGCGACACGGCCCTCTTCGCGCCAAACGCCCGCGTCTGGGGCGATCCCGGCCTGCGCTGGACCGTGCTGCTGGATCCGGAGACGACGCCCGAGCCAGCGGCCGGCGGCTGTGTGGTGCCCCTGCACCCCCTGTCGGCGCTGGAGCGGCTGCCGACCCTGCTAGCACCGTTGCGCGCGCACCTGCAGGGTGCCGCCCTGGCCGCGCCGCCGGAGCGCCGCCTGGAGGCCGCGGCAGCGCTGGCAGCCGCCGGCGTGAACCGCATCTGCGCCCCCGGCGCGCTGCAGGCGCCCCCCTTCTCCTGGCACCACGACGGCCGCCCGGTGCTCGCCGCCCTGGTGCGCTGGACCGACCTGGAGATGTAGTGCAGAAACAAAGCGTGCTCCCGCAAGTGCATACCGCGATTCCCGGCCCGCGCTCGCGGGCGATGGCAGCCGAACTGCGGCACTGGGAAAGCCCCAACGTCACCTACGTCAGCCCTGAGTTCCCCATCTTCTGGGAGAGCGCCGCCGGCTGCCTGGTGACCGACGTGGATGGCAACGTTTTCCTTGACTTGAGCGCCGGCTTTGGGGCGGCCGCGGTGGGGCATGCCCACCCCCGGGTGACGGCCGCGATCGGCGCCCAGGCCGGCCGGCTGCTCCATGGCATGGGCGATGTGCACCCGCCGGCGGTGAAGGTGGAGTTGCTGCGCGCGCTGGCGCGGGTCTGCCCGGGCGACCTCAACCAGGCCATCCTGGCCGGCTCCGGGGCGGAAAGCATTGAGGCGGCGCTGAAAACCACCGTGCTGGCGACCGGCCGCGCCGGAGTGATCGCGTTTGAGGGGAGCTACCACGGCCTCACCTACGGCGCCCTGGCGGCAACGTCGCGTGACGATTTCCGCCGGCCGTTCCGGGCACAGCTCGGGCACTTCGTTCACCACGCCCCCTATCCCCAGCGCCCGGACGAAGCGGCACGCGTGCTGGAGCAGATCGAGGAGTGGCTGCGCCACCCGCCGGAGGGGATCCCGCCGGTGGGTGCCGTGCTCGTCGAACCGATCCAGGGGCGCGGCGGCATCCGTGTTCCGCCGCCGGGGTGGTTCACGGCGCTGCAGGCGCTGTGCCACCGCCACGGCGCGCTGCTGATCGCCGACGAGATCTTCACCGGCTTCGGGCGCACCGGGCAGTGGTTCGCCAGTGAGGTGCCCCCGGATATCCTCTGCGTGGGCAAGGCGCTGGGCGGGGGCTTCCCGATTGCCGCGTGCGTCTCCAGCCCGGCGGTGATGGCCGCCTGGGGCGAGTCGACCGGGGAGGCGCTGCACACCAGCACCTTCCTGGGCCACCCGCTGGGGTGCGCGGCGGCACTGGCAGCGATCGCCGTGCTTGAGGAAGAGCGGCTGGTGGAGCGGGCGGCGGCACTGGGCGAGTGGCTGCGCCCGCGCCTGGAGGCACTTCCTGGCGTGGCGGCCGTGCGCGGCCGGGGCCTGATGTGGGGTCTGGAGCTGCA
>JAAZEB010000358.1 GCA_012512505.1 Armatimonadota bacterium
AAGATGGACGCGGTGCCCGAGGCCTACGAGCTCCGCTTCCGCGACCTGAACGCGACGATCTGCGGCGACGGCAAGCGCCTCAACAGCGGCTACTCCTTCATCATCGGCGGTTGGGGCAACACCAAGACCGCCATCTTGCGCGGCGACCGCGTCGTAGCCGAGACGGCGGCCTACCGGCTGCCGCCCCAGGGAACCGGGCACCGGCTGTGGTTCTACGTGCGGATTGAGAAGCGCGGCAACCGCCTCAGCCTCTCCGTGGACAACGCGCCGGTCCTCACTTGCGAGGACCCCAACCCGCTGCGTGGGGATCGCGTAGCCTTGTGGACGCAAAACAACGGAATCATGCTGGCGCGAGTGGCGGTCTCCTACCAGCAAGAGCAGGAGCGAGTGCTGGTAGCGCGCGCGCCGGGAGAGCCGCACGTGGCGGCGATCCCCGCGGTGCCAGGCGACGCGGCCGGCCCGCAGGTCGCCACGGCCCCGGCACCCGCCGCGCCGGCGCCTCCTCCCCAGCAGGCGGTGGCACAGGAACCCCCACCTCCGCCGCCCGCGCCGGAGCAGATTACCGTCATCCGCCGCAAGGCACGCAACGTCCTCACCGAGCGGTTCGCCAACGGCGAGAGCCGCGCGGCCTGGGTGGGGGCGGTCGGCGATTGGGCGGTGACCGCGGCGGGCCACTTCGCGCCGAAAGCGAAACCGGAGTTCGCCTATGCCCTCACCGGCGACCCGGAGTGGCAGGACTACGAGATTGAGGCCGAGTTGATTGGTGGTCAGGATGCCGGCCTGCTGCTGCGCGCCCGCGACTGGGACAACTGCGTGCTGCTGGTCATCCGCCCGGCCCAGAACGACCTGTGGTGGATTATCCGGCGCGACGGCGCCTGGGCCAGCCCGATGCTGGGCCGGGTGGCGCCCGACTTCCGGGCCGGCAAGCCGCTGAAGGTGCGGGCGACGGTGGTGGGCGACACTTACACCTGCTTCCTGGATGGCAAGCCGGTGTCGCAGATCCAGGATGGCAGCTTCGCTTCGGGCCGCGTGGGCCTCTACGTGAAGCCGCTGGCCGAGGAGCAAGCCTGGGATAACGTGCGGGTGGGCCTCTATGCCGAGCCACAGACGCCGCCGGTGCAAGTGGCGGCGGTGGAGCCGGCGGTACCGGCACCGCCGCGGGTCCTGCTGACGGAGACGTTCGACGGCCGAGGCAAGCGCGTTCGCTGGGAGGCCGCCGAGGGCGATTGGAGCGTGACGCCCGACGGCCACTTTGCCCCCACCGAGAAGCGGGAATACGCCTACGCCTTCACCGGCGACCCGGAATGGACCGACTACGAGCTGCGCGCCGACCTGATCAACGGCCACGACGCCGGCCTCTTCGTGCGGGCGCAGGACTGGGACAACTGCGTCTTCCTCGTCATCCGCCCGGCGCATCGCGACCTGTGGTGGTTCGTGCGCCGCGACGGCGAGTGGGGCGCGGTGCTTGCCCCGGTGACGCTGGAGTTCGGCCCCAAGCCGGTCCTGCCCGTAACGGTGACGGTGGTGGGCGATACCTACACCTGTTTCATCGAGGACCGGCCGGTGTCGCAGATCAAGGATGGAACCTTCCCGAAGGGGCGGATCGGCGTCTACATCAAGCCGGATTGGGCGGGCCAGGCCTGGGATAACCTGGAGGTGCGCCAGCCGGGCATCACCGGCGCCGCCGTCGTCAGCAAGCGTCCGGCCAACGAGAAGAACCGTTAGCGCGGGCGATGGGCGCTTCGGGGGGCATCCCCCGGCGCGCGGCGGTCCCCGGGCGGCATGCCGGCTTGTGCCGGTGATGCCGGACCTTCAGCTCCAGGTGAACACTGCCGCCAGGTGCGTCCAGCGTCGGTGCAGCAGGTCCTGATAAACCGACTGCGCCTCCTGCGGCGCGGCCGTGCGGTAGAGGCCGTCCACCGTGATCCGGCCCTCGGCCAGCCAGCGCAGGGCCGCCGCGAAACTGCCGTAGATGCTGTTGACGCGGAACTCCTGCGGGTGGAGGGGCAGCTCCCACTCCCAGCCACTGCGCAGCACCGCGTAACGGTGAAAAACGGCGTCGAGCAGCGCGTGTGCCGAGAGCGTGGTTTGCTGCTGCCAGGGCACGCCCACCAACACCACCTCGCCGCGCCGGCGCACCACGCGGCACCCATCCAGCACGGCCGCCTCGTGCCCGGAGCACTCCAGCACCAGCCCCACCTGGCCGGCGATGGCCGGGTCCTCCAACGGCACCGCGGGCAGCACCGGGTGGATGCCGGCCTGCCGGGCCACCTCCCGCCGGGACTCGACGGGGTCACAGGCGACCACCTGGTAGCCACAGTTCGCGAAGATCCGGGCGCCCAGGTGCCCCACGGGGCCCAGGCCGGTGACGAGCACCAACTCCGGCGGGCGTGCCGTGGTCGTCGTGAGCGTGCTCATCGTCACGCCCATCAAGCGGCAGAAGACGGCGACCTCCGGGGCCAGCCCCGCCGGCAACGGCACAGCCGCCTCCGCCGGCACCTGCTGGAACGAGCGGTGCGGCCCCATGCAGAAGGCACGGTCGCCCACTCGCAGGGACCGCACTTCGCTGCCGACCGCCTCCACCTCGAACACGGCGGCGTAGCCTGGCTCCCTGGGAAAGTCTGGCGCCAGGTAGCAGGCGGCCAGCTCTGTGCCGGTGCTGACGAGGGTGGCAAGCGTGCGCCCCGCCACCTCGTTTGGCCCCAGCGGCGCCGCCGGCCGGGCAACCTCCCGTAGCTCCGCCTGCTCCCGCGCGGTGATGACAATCGCGTGTTCCATGGGCAAATCCCGGCAACTGGAGGGGTTGCCTGCTGTACAGCACGCCGCCGAACGCCCCACGGCGTCCGGCGGGATTCCCTGTTGGCTCGTCGGCGAGCCCAAACCCCCGAGGAAGGGGAAGCCAGTGCGGCTGCGGAGTGCCGTGGCGAGGGGGCTCTCCCTTCCCCGGGGTTCGGCGCTGGGGCAGGGCTTAGAACTTCGTGAACTTATCCTGGGTGGCGCCGCAGATCGGACACTCGTCGGGCGCCTCGCCATCCATGGTGAAGCCGCACACGTCGCACACGAAGATCGCCTCGGCGCTGGCATCCTGACCGGCCTGCACCGCCTGCAGCGCGGCGGTGTACATCTCCCGGTGAACCTTCTCGGCCTCCAGGGCCTTGTTGAAGCTGCCACGCGCCGGCCGCTCCTGCTGCAGTTCGGCTACGGCGATGTAGGCCGGGTACATCTCGTCCGATTCGAACGCTTCGCCGGCAATGGCGTCGGCCAGGTTCTCCTCGGTGGTGCCGATCCCTTTGAGGACGCGCAGGTGCGCCGAGGCATGGATCTGCTCCGCGTAGGCGGCGGCGGCGAAGAGGCGGGCAACGTTCTCCTTCCCCTCGCGCTTGGCCTTCTCCGCATAGTTGAGGTACTTGATATGCGCCTGGCTCTCGCCAGCCAGCGCGGCCTTCGCGTTCTCTTCGGTCATCTTGCGCATTGGCGATGGTTCCTTCCTCGAAGCCGTGGTGATAGTGAACTCCGGGGCGGCCTCCCGCGTGGCTCCAGCGCGGGGTCCGGTGGTATCCGTTGTAATCCCTCGTATCTCCAGCTCCAGCTCGTAGGCGCTGGTGGTGTCGCCCACCAGCACGGCGCCAACCAGCCGGTCACCCTGGTACACTCGCTTACTGTACTTACCTGCCGCGGCGTCGAGTTCCTTCTCCACCCGGGCAGTACCCTCCGCGGGGTTGGTGTTGCCGATGGAGACGAAGGCGACGTCGCCGAACACCTGGAAGTTCGCGCCGACTACCCCCGGCGAGCGCAGGTTGGCGCCAGCCATGTTCCAGCCGGCGAGGCGACCCTGTTCCTGGGCCACGCGCCAACTGGTGACGACGCGCGATGCCTGGCAGGCCAGGTCATATCCCTGCGCCACGTCGCCCGCGGCAAACACGCCGGGCACGTTGGTCTCGAAGCGGTCGTCTACCAGGATGCCCCGGTCGCAGGCGATGCCCGCGGCCTTTGCCAGCTCGATGCGTGGGCGCACCCCAACCGCCACGCCTACCACGCCACAGGGGATCACCCGCTCGCGCGAGGTGCGCACGCCGGTCACCCGGCCGTTGGCGCTCTCGATGGAGACGACCTCCTCGTTGAGGCCAACCTCGACTCCCAGCTCCGCGAGGCGCCGCGCGATGATGCCGCCGGCGTCCGGGTCGAGGCCGGGCGCTCCCACGCGGTCGCCGCGCACCAGGAGGGTGACGGCCAGGCCGCGCGCCAGGAACGCGCGCACGAACTCCAGGCCGAGCAACCCGCCCCCCACCACGACGGCGCGCTCGGTATCGGCGCAGAGCGAGGCGATCGTTTTGGCGTCCTCAAAGGTGCGGAAGTAGGCGATCCCGGCCGCTTCGCTGCCGGGCCAGGGCACCGTCACCGGGGTGGAGCCGGTGGCCAGGAGCAGCGAGTCGTAGGGCACCTCCCGACCAGAGCGGCAGCGGAGGACGCGCCCGGCCGTATCCAGCGTCTCGACCGTTTCCCCGGTGAGGATCTCTAGCCCCTCCTCGCCATAGAGGCGCTTCGCGGCCCGGAAGAGGGTTGTTTCGGTGGCGCCGCCGATGTAGTCCGGCAGGATCGGCCGGTAGTAGAGCGGCACCGTCTCCTCGGTGAGGAGGGTGACCGACGCGCCGGCATCCACCTGGCGGATCGCCTGGGCCGCGCTTCGCCCCGCCGCGCTGTTGCCGACCACGACGTAGCGGAAGCCGGCCGGCCGGGGCGCCACCAACGCGGGGGGCTCGGGCTCAGCCGCCGCGCGTTGGAACGCCGTCCAGGGCGCCTCGCACACCGGGCACACCCCCGGCGGTGCGGTGCCCTCCTCGATATAGCCACACACCATACACTGCCATCGCTGCAGCATTGGCGATCACCTCCTGATTGCGGGGGAACAGGCCGCCTACCGCGGCCACACGGGTTGTTTAGTTCTCTGGCGGTTGGGTGGCAGGCGCGCGGCCGCAAACCACCCAACCGCCGGGCTTTCTCCACCTGCTTGGGTAGCGGAGCCGAATACCGAGGCACTACCGACCGGTGGTGAAGTCTGGCACCGCCACTGGGATGCCGCCTTGCTCGCGGGAGATCTCCGACAGCAGGCCGGGTGCCGTGAGGTTCACCGCGTCGATCACGTCCACGGGGGGGCGGGTGTCCTCGATGATGCAGCGCGCGAAATCCTCGAGCATCAGCGCGTTGCCGCCATCCCAGTTGTCGTTGATCATCTCCGGGGGGATCCGCTTCCAGCCCTCGGCGAGGAACTCTCGGTAATCCCAGAGGCTCTGCCACTCGCCGCCAGGCGTCTTGCCGCGGACGAAGATCTTGTGGTCGTCTTTCGAACCGCGCGGCCCCTCGTAGGCCGCCTCCGTGCCCTGGAGGCCGTAGTAGGTGACGTTCATCGGCCGGTCGGAGAAGAAGTCGAGGCGGATGCGGATCAGCTTGCCGCTCACCGTTTGGAGCAGGACCACGCAGGTGTCGTCGGCGCGGGCCCATTCTAGGTGATGCTGGCCGGAGCCCTGGCAGGCCACGCTCTGGATCCGCTCGCCGAACGCCCAGTAGAGCGGGCCGAGGTTGTGGGTGATGTATTGGTGGCCGCGCCGCATCGCTAGCTCCGCAGTGCGCCAGTTGTAGCCGGTGTCGGGGTGGGGCAGGGCGCCCTTCAGCTCCTGGAGCTGATCCGCCTCGCCGTAGTAGAGCTCGCCGAACAGGCCGGCGCGCACCATCCCCAGCACGATGCTCCACGGGCGGATGTAGCAGTAGTTCTCCGCCAGCATGTACTTGCGCCCGGAGGCCTTCACCGCCTCCACCAGCTCCCAGCACTGCTCAATGCTGGTGGCCGCGGTGACCTCAGACAGCACATGCTTGCCTGCCTGCAGCGCCTGGATCGAGTGCGCCACGTGCAGCGGCATCGGCGAGGCCACCAGCACCGCGTCGATGTCGGCATCGAGCATCGCTTCGTAGGTGGTGTAGGTCTGGGCCACCCCAGTGGCGGCGGCGGCCTGTGCCAGCCGCTCCTGGTTGGCATCGCAGATGGCGGCCAGCTCCATGCTGGGCGCGAAGCGCATCGCCATGGCCAGGCCGGCCCCGCGTCCGGCCCCCAGCACGCCGATACGTACTTTATCCATGCTGCTCCTCCTCGATCACTTTCCAGGCGATCCCCGAGCTTGCGGTCGCGGCGGGTGCTTCCGCCTGCGTCCCGACCGCTGCCGGCGAGACGGCCGGCGCTCCGACTGCCCCCGAGATAAGCGCTCCCTCTCCCGTGCCGACGCCGTGAGGCTGCCGAAGGGGCCGGGAGAGAGGACCGGGGGGGTGAGGGCCTGCACTGCTCGCTCGCGACTCATGACTCTGTTTCGCGCCCGGACGCTTTCTCCTGTCAGCAGGGGAGGGGATGTCCGAAGGCGAATCATCCCCACGGCTGCCGGGATGTGAACGCGGCAACCGGCCTGAGCGGATCGATGACAACGGAGGAACCAACATGCCAGAGGGTATCGTGCGTGTCGGGTTGATCGGCTGCGGCGGCATCGCCCCGGCGCACCTCGACGCGTACCAACTGAACGAAAAAGCCCGCGTAGTGGGCGTCATGGATGTTGATGAGAGCCGGGCGGCGGCGCTGGCGAAGAGTGCGGGGGCCACCCCTTACACCGATTACCTGCAGATGATCGAGAAGGAGCGCCTCGACGCGGTGAGCCTGTTGACGCCACCCTCCAGCCACCGCGAGATCGCCGAGCATGTGCTGGCGGCGGGGGTTCACCTCTTCGCCGAGAAGCCGCTGGCCTGGACGGCTGCCGAGGGTCAGGCGATGGCTGAGGCGGCCCGGCGGGCCGAAACTCGCAGGTGCCGCCATAGTTGATGATTGCGGAGCCCTTGTCGCCGTGGATCTCAATAGCATTGGGACCGGTCTTCATCGCGCCGTCCAACTCGACGACGCCGGCGGTGCCCG
>JAAZEB010000359.1 GCA_012512505.1 Armatimonadota bacterium
GAGCCGCACGTTAGAACACACAATCGATACGAAGAAATTGTGTGTATGGAAGAAGTCACTGAGCAGAAATACGAAAAAATCACTGAGCAGGAACAGGCGGCGCTGGCAGGTCGGCCGCAGGAGAGCGCTCCGGGGGAGCAGAACCGTTCCGTGGCGCCGGGGCTGCCCCGTCGCCGGGAGGGCCGCGATGCTGGCAGGCTTTGGTAAGGTAGAGATCACCCCGCCCCTGTGCATTCCCTACTTGTCGTTTTCGCCCCGGCAAACGCCATTCGCCGGCGTGCATGACCCGCTGCACGCCCGGGCACTGGTGTTGACCGAGGGGGAGGTATCGTTGGCCATGCTCGCGGTGGAGGCGCTCGGGTTCAGCAACGACGTGCTGGGGCCAGACCGAAACTTTACCCAAGAGGTGCGCGAGCGCGTGGCCCGGCGCACCGGCATCCCGCCAGCACAGATCCTGCTCGCCAGCAGCCACATCCATTCGGCGCCGCAAACCACCAACCTGGCCCGCCTGCTCGATTTCCCCGAGGCCGGGCCGTGGCTGGAAACGCTGATGGAGCAGCTCGTCTCCGCCGTGGCGCTGGCCCACCGCTCCCTGCGGCCGGCGGAGCTGCGCGCCGGGATCGGCACGGCGCCGGGCATCGCCTACAACCGGCGCCGCCACCTTGCCGCCGATGCCCCGGTGGATGATTCGCTGGCCGCCCTCTGGATCCGCGGCGAGGGCTGGTGCGGCTGCCTGACCAACTTCGCCTGCCACCCGGTCACCGTGCAGGTGAACCCACTGGTTTCGGCCGACTACGTGGGCGCGGCGTGCCACCTGGTGGAGGAAGTGCTCGATACCGAGGCGTGCCTCTTCCTGCAAGGGGCGTGCGGCGACCTGGATCCGGTGCGCGGCACGACCGACTTCGCCGACGTACGCCGCTATGGGCAGATGCTGGGCGGCCAACTGCTCCACCTGCTGGCCCGCCTCGATGCCCCGGACTGGCCGCCGCTGGCGCCGGGGCTGGCGGTGCACTCGCGCATCGTGACGCTGCCCGGCTACCAATACCCGCCGGAGGAGCCCTACGCGGCGGACGTGGACCGGCTGACCACGGCGCTGGCGGAGGCCGGCGAGACAGAACGCCCGGGGATCGCCGCCGCCTTGCAGGTGGCGCGCGACCGCCTGGCGATGGTCCGGCGCGGCTCCGTGCCCGTGCCAGCGGAGGTTCAGGCGCTGCGCCTTGGCGATACGGTGGCGGTGGTCTCAGTCCCGGGAGAGCTGTTCTGCCGGCTGGGCCTGGAGATCAAGCGGCGCTCGCCCGCGCCGATCACGCTGGTGAGCGGCTACACGAACGGCTACGAGGGCTACTTCCCGACGGCAGCCGCTTTCAGCGAAGGCGGCTACGAGCCTTCGGTCGGTCCCTGGTGTCGCGTTGGCCCCACGGCCGGCGAACTCCTCGTCGAGACCGCGGTCTCGCTGCTGCAGGAGCTGTGGGGAAACATCAGGTGATAGGTGATAGGTGGCAGGTGGCAGGTGTCAGGTGTTAGGTGGCAGGGCTACCCGTTCTGAGGATGCGGGGCGCCTCTACGGGGCTACCCGTGGGGGCCCCGTAGAACACCCATCGGCCCGCCCGTAGAGCTGCACTGTCTGGTGGGCGCCCGCATTGACGATGGGGACAGGAATCTGCTATACTGACCGTGTTCGAGCCGGAGCCCCATCTACTGAGGAGCAGGCTCAGAACCCCCATGAGCGACACACGCCGCTGCCCGGCGAGCGCGGAGCCGACGCCCGGTCTCCCGTCAGTGGTCGGCTTTGCGGCAAACGAGGAAGAGTATGCCCAATCAGGATCGCCTCCGGGTTTCAGCGCCCGGACGCATCTGTTTGTTCGGCGAGCACCAGGACTTCCTGGGCCTGCCGGTGATCGCCGCTGCTATCAACCTTCGCTTCACCATCGCTGGCACGCCGCACGACGAGCCACTCTTCCGTCTGCGCATGCCAGACCTGGGCACGGAGGTCTCCGTGCCTCTGCCCACGAACGGGGAGCTGAAGTATCAACGGGATCGCGACTACCTGCGCTCCTCCCTCAACGTGCTGATGCGTCACGGCCGGCGGCCAACGCGCGGTTACGATTGCACCTTCCGCAGCACGATCCCGATCAATGCCGGCACCGCCAGCTCCTCGGCGATGATCCTCGCCTGGCTGCGCTTTCTCCTGGCCACCCAGGGCGAGGGGGAGTGCGATGGCCTTACCCTCGCCTGCATGGCCAACCGGGCCGAAGTGCTGGAGTTCGGCGAGCCGGGCGGCATCATGGATCACGTCACCTGCAGCCTCGGCGGCACCCTCTATATCGAATGCCGCGACCCGGTGCAGTGGGAAGCCCTCCCCTGCCCCCTCGACGGCTTCGTGCTGGCCGACTCCCTCACCCGCAAGGAGACGACCACCGTCCTGGCCCAGTCAAGGTGCGACGTGGAGACCGGCCTCGCCACCCTGCGCGAGAAAGCCCCCGAGTTTGACCTGCAGCACACATCCCTGGAGGCGGCAGAAGAGTACCTCTCCCTGCTGCCGGTGCACCAGCGCCGCAAAGTGCGCGCCAACCTCGTCAACCGTGCCCTGCAGCGCGAGGGCTACGCGCTGCTTAAGAGCGGCCGCGTCGATCCGGACCGGCTGGGGTCGCTGCTCACCGCGCACCATCAGCAGCTCAGCGAGGGCCTGGGTGTCTCCACCCCCAAGCTGGACCGCATGCTGGAGGCGGCGATCGCGGCCGGGGCCAAGGGAGGTAAGCTGAACGGCTCTGGTGGCGGCGGCGCGATGTTCGCCTACGCGCCCGGTCGGCAGGAGGAAGTAGCGGCCGCCCTCGAGGCAGCGGGCGGCAAGGCGTGCATCGTGCAGCTCGACGAGGGCGTGCGCCTGGAGGAGTTCGCGGTGGGTTCGCCCTGTTAGGAGAGCATACTGTGAAGGGTGTGGTGTTGGCAGCCGGGATCGGCAAGCGGATGCGGCCGGTAACGGATGTGGTTCCCAAGCCGATGGTGCCGATCGTCAACCGGCCGGTGCTGGAGCATGTAGTGCGCGGCCTGGCCGAGGCCGGCGTAGATGACATCCTGGTGGTCGTCAACTACAAGCAGGAGCAGATCCGCGCCTACTTTGGCGATGGCACCCGCTTCGGGGTGAGCCTCCGCTACCTGCACCAGGAGAACCCCGCCGGAGGCACCGGCGCGGCGGCCCTGTTGGGCGAGGAGTTCGTCGCCGACGAGCCGTTCTTGCTCACCTTCGGCGACCTGATGCTCTCCCCCGCCAACTACCGGGCGCTGGTGGACAGCTACCGCCAGCGGCCCACCTCCGGACGCATCACCGCCAACTGGATGGAAGACCCCTCGGCCGGCGCGGCGGTCACCATCGCCGACGACGAGCGCCTGGTGAGGATCGTGGAAAAGCCACCCAAGGGCACCGCCGAGAGCAACTGGAACAACGCCGGCATCTTTGTTTTCACCCCTGACATCTTCGCGGCCATTCGCCGCATCCCCCTCTCCCCCCGCGGCGAACTGGAGCTGACCGCGGCAATCCAGCTCCTGGCGGATGAGCGCGGCGACGTGACCGTCTACCGCCTGGAGGGGCTTTGGTCGGACGTGGGCAACCCGGCCCGGGTGCTGGCGCTAAACCGGGCGATCCTGACGGATACCACCCTGGGCGTGCCGGTTGCCCGGTGCGCCGAGGCATCGGGGCAGGCAGTGGTGGAGGCAAACTGCGCCGTGGCGGCGGGGGCAGAGCTGGCAAGCTGCCAGGTGCTGGAACATTCCTGCGTGGCGGCGGGGACGCGCGTGCGGGAGGGGGCGGTGCTGCGCGAGAGCACCATCTGCTCCGGCGGCGAGGTGGGCGCCGGCTGCCGCCTGGAGTACGCCATCGTCGCTCCCGGGGCGCGGGTGGCGGACGGCACCGAGCTGCGCGGCACGCCCGAGCAGCCGGCCGTGGCGATCTAGCCGATGCCCTCGCTAGACGCCCCAGGGCTGTTGGGGGGAGTGGTCCTCGTCCTGGGTGCCCTCCTGATCGGCATCTCCAAAGCCGGTTTTGGTGGTGGGCCCGGGATGCTCGTGCCACCGCTGCTGGCGCTGGTGCTGCCGCCGAAGATCGCCATCGGGCTGATCCTGCCCCTGCTGCTGGCCACCGACGTTTTCGCGTTCCGCTTCTACTGGCGGCGCTGGGACTCGCGAAACGTGCTGCCGGTGCTGGCCGGCGCGGCGGTCGGCATCGTCATCGGCACCGTCATCCTGGTCGACATCAACCCGGAGGAGCTGAAGCGCGCCATCGGGCTGCTGGCGGTGCTCCTCGGGGGCGCCCAACTCATCCGCGAGCGGCTGGTGTCGCCGGATAAGGTGATGCCACCGCAGCCCTGGCTCGGGGGCGCGGCGGGCGTTGTCTGCGGCATAGGCTCTACCCTGGCCCACCAGGGTGGGGTGCCGGTCACCCTCTATCTAATCCCCCAACGCCTCGACGCGGCCACCTTCGTGGGTACCACCACGGCAATCTTCTTCTTCGTAAACGCCGCCAAAGTGGGGCCGTACCTCTACGCCGGGATGATCCCCCTCCAGGCGCTGAAGATCGACCTCATGCTGCTCCCGCTGGTCTACCTAGGCACCGTGATCGGTGTTCGCCTGAACCAGGTGGTGCCCAAGGAGTGGTTCCTGCGCGTGATCCTCTGGTTCGTCCTCCTCACCGGCCTCAAGCTGCTCGGGGTGGATGCCGCGCTCCTCTCGGTGCTGCGGCCGACACCCGGCGGCTAACCAGCGCCGCCGCGGGCCTTAGAACAGGCTGAGGCGCAAGGCCACGCCGTCGGTGTTGATGCCGCCGATCTCCTCGGTGACGCGGTACTCAGCAGTGAGCGTGACCAGGCGGGCGAAGGAGTAGCTGACGCCCACGGCCAGGCTCGGGGTGAAGTCCCACCGGTCGATACCGCGCTGGTCCGACTTCACCCGGCCGGCAAAGAGGCCAATGGAGGCGTGCGGGCGCCAGCCGGCCACGCGCGCGGTGGAGACGGTGACGCTGGGGCCAATCAGCAGGAGTTGATCGCTGCCGCTGAAGGGGAGGAGCTGGCTGCCGGCGCTGATCACCTTCACCCCCCCGGAGACGCCGGCGATGCCGATCCCCAGGCCGTGCCGGAAAAACTCCGCCTCACGGTAGTAAAGCGTGCTCTGGAGGGCGTCGCGGCCGGAGCCGGACGTCAAGAAGTAGGCGCCCGGGATGAGGAGGTTGACCACGTTCACGGTATCGCCCACCTGCGCCCGGGCAGGGGCGGCGCCCAGGAGCGTGGTGGCCGTCAGCACGAGCAGCAGGCCCACCCGGCCGAGCCGGGGCAGTGATCGAGCGCTCTGATGGTACATTGCTTCTCCCTCCGCTGCCCCAGCAGCCGCTCCGGGCTGCCACCCAACGGGGGCAGCCTTCGGGACGGTGCGCCTTTGCTGGCAACGCCGCGTACACGCGTGCAGGCAGGGGCATACTGCTTATACCCCTGCCTGCGCCGCCGCTAAACGAAGGCTACATCCAGAGCACCACCGCCTGGTGTTCGACGGCGTGCTCCATGTAGGGAGAGATACCGACCTTGCCGATGCCGGTGCCCTCCATGAGGGTGATTGCCAGCACGTTCCCATCCGTGCCGGCGTTCAGCAGTGTTCGGGGCAGGCCGACCTCCACGAACTCGCCGTTCACGCCGGTGTAGACCCCCAGGGGCGCGCCGTTCAGATACACGCTTGCCTTGCCAGTGAGGTTCAGCGTTGCCTTCCAGGGGATGATCCAGTTAGCAACGGCCGGCAGCCGGAAGCGCACACGGTAGCAGCCGACGCCCTGCGGCTTGTCGAGGCGCACTTCCTTCCAGGACTTGTCATCGAACGCCCGCTCGAGGTGGGTCAGCGTATCGCCCGGCGTCGCCAGGAACCGCGCCCGGTCCAACACCTGCACCGCCGGCACGGTGAGCTTGGCACCCGACAGCGTGGGCGTCTGCAGCATAAACTGGTAGGCGCACGTCTTCGCGTCGTAGGTCACCTTCACCCCAAGCCGGTTCGCGGCGATGTACTCCGGGCGCTTCTCCAGCAGGGCGACCACCGCCGTTTTTCCTTGCTGCGTCCACAGCGAGAAGGCGAGCTTGTCTTCGATCACCTTCTCCTCGCTGAGCAGGTAGCCACTGGTGATCAGCGGGAAGACCAGGTCGTTGTAGTGCAGTGCCCAGGTGCGCTGCGCGCGCTCCGTGGGGATGAAGCCGAGCAGCAGGTCATCCCCGATGGCCACGAGCGTGTCGCCGAACGACGCGGCGAACGCCAGCGTCAAGGTGCGCGTTTGGGCATCCCAAACCGGCTCGGTTGGCAGGCCACCGACCACCGCGGGCGCCTGATCCGTCTCCAGCTTTAGGGCGATCTCGTTGGGCGCCCCCTCGTCGTCAGCCACCAGGATCGCCGTGCGCTTGCCGAGGCGGTAGGTGCCGTAGACTTCGGCGGTGGAGTAGCGGATCACCCCTCCGGGCACCGGCAGGTTCAGCGGCAGGATGCGCGCGCCGGCGCCGAAGGTACGTAGCGCCACTCCCGGCGTCTTGGGGATCGTCACCTTCTCGTTCGATTCGGGATCCACGTAGGTGAGGTTGAAAGCCCGCAGCGGATCGGCGGGGGCCGTGACGAAGAGGAAGCCCTGATTGCCGGCATTCCGCTGGCTCACCTGCACCGCCGCGGCGTCGCTGCTGGCGCCTTCCACCGGCTTGGCTTCCACCAACGGCGCGCCAAGGCAAGCGAGCACCTGGCCGAAGAGGTGCGCCTCGTAATAGCCAACGGGAAGCCCGCCTTGTCCCGGTTCCATCATCGACGCGACCGGCGTGTCGTCGCCGCTCCACATCATCGGCGGCGCGGCCCCGGCGAAGAGGGCATCCCACACCAGCGCCGTGGCTCCCTCGGCGATGGCGTTGCGCAGCGCCAGTGCCGTCGCCGGCTCCCGGTAGGGGCGGTTCGGGTCCGCCGCGCCGGGCACCGTAGTCGCCGCGCCGTCGGCCACCGGCACCGGGCACTGGGCCGCCTGCGCTGCCTCCGTCAGGGCGGCCGCGCCCTCCCCCTGTGCTTGCAGCCAGAGGATTTGCTCCGCGTGCTCCTGCAGCACCGGCAGCACGGCCGCCAGCCATGCCTTCCAGTCGCCTGCCGGCACGTCGGGAGGCGGCCCCAGGATCGCCTTCATCCCCCGCGTCTTCACCTCGGTCAGGAAGGCATCCAGGTCATCCGTCTTGACGCCGCCTTCCTGGCCGATGCTCCAGGGAACGGAGACATGCACGGCGTTGAAGCCGCCGCGGGAGATCTTCACCAACCGGTCGCCCCAGAACCGGCGCACCACCGTGTAGGGGTTGAGGGTGGCGGCAAAGATCACGGGTGGCGTGCCGGCCGGCCGCGCGGCCACCGTAGCCCGCACCAGGGTATGGGGCACTTCCCGGGCGTTAGCACCGGGGACAGCGGCGAAGGCGAGCGCCGCCACCAGCGCCGCCGCGAACACCCCACGCCGTGCCCCGGAAGCGAAGGAGCAAGCGTCTCCAGGCCGCCGCCAACCGCTTGCGGAACGCCCTGCTTCCCGACGCACACTGCTGCCACTCATCCGCCGCTTCCTTCCTACTGGATCGCCATCGGCATCAGTACATAGAGGTAGGAGCGGCCTTCTGCCTCCTCGCTGACCGGCTTCACGACGCCGGGGTTCAGTGCTCCCGTCAGCTCGATCACCACCGACTCGGCCTCGGTGATGCTGAGCATATCCATCATATAGCGCACGTTGAAGGCGATCTCGACCGCTTCCCCCTCGCGGGTCACCTCTATCTGTTCGTGCGCGCGACCCACTTCCCCTGCCTCGGCAGTAATATCGAGGAGGCCTTCCTCGGTGGTGCGCAGCACCACGCGGTTAGCGCTATCGCGGGGCAGAATACTGGAGGCACGCCGCAGCGCCGCCAGCAGCTCCTGGGTGTTCATCACCAGCCGCTTCTGGTACTCCTTGGGGATCACGCGCTCGAAGTTCGGGAACTGGCCGTCGATGAGACGCGAAACGAGCGACATCCCCTCCATGCGGAACAGCACCTGGTTGCGGGTGATGTGAATCTGCAGTTTCTCGCCCGCCTCGGCGGTCAGAACCCGCGCCAACTCGCGCAGGGCGCGCGCCGGGATGATCACCCCGCTGTCGACGCCGGCCTCCGCCTCGTCGGCCTCGGCCACCACCTGCAGCCCCGGCGCGGGCATGCTGGAAACCGCCAGCCGGTGCGTGTCGGTCGCCACCATCTTGATGAAGCCATCGCCCAAGACGGTGAGCGCGCCGGTGAGCAGCGCCCGCGTCTCGTCGGTGGAGACGGCGAAACTAGTCTCGTTGATGAGCTGCCGCAGCAGCGCCTGCTCGATCTCCACCGACCGGCCGCCCTGCACCTCCGGCAGCTTCGGGAACTCCTGCGCTGGCAGGCCGCGGATGGTGTACTCGGAGCGCAGGCACTGCAGCTCCACCACGTTGTTCTCATCCACCGAGAGCGCCACCTCGGAATCGGGCAGCGAGCCCAGGATGTCGCCGACGATGCGCGCCGGCACCGTCACGGCCCCCTCCACGTCCACCGTGGCCGGGATGGCGATGTCCATGCCGACCTCGAAATCGGTGGCCACCAGGCGCAGGTGGCCCTCTGCCGCCTGCAGCAGAACGTGGCTAAGGATCGGGAGCGTGCTTCTGCCGGAGACGACCCGGCCAACCGTCTGTACCCCTTCGTAGAGGTCCTTGCGCCTACAGTATACCTTCACCAGTCTGCCCCTTTCATCTGCTCCCTCCCCAGGAGGAGGCGGCCAAAGCCGCAGGGTCGGCCCTCTGCACTCCCGGGAGTCGGTATTGCTTCAGCACTGGAGGAAGCGGTTGGAGCTGCAAGGAGGAGTCCTCAACCTGCTTGCTACGTCAGTTCGCCGCCGCAGGGAGACGCTCCTCCCGCCTGTCCGGCGGCCAGGGGGGTGTCATTTTGTGGCCCCGGAGGCAGCCCCGGCGGGATGCCGGTCGGCCGCCTCCGGGGCGGTCGGAGTGGGGTCACTCGGGCGGCTGCAGCGGCTTTATCTGCACCGGGCCCAGGTCGTCGAGGGGCTGGCCCAGCTTCTCCGGCGGCGCCACCACCACGGTCACCATCCGCTCCGGGTGCAGGTACTCCCGGGCCACGCGCTGCACGTCTTCCGGCTTCACCGCCGCGATCCGCTCCGCCAGCGTCGCCAGGTAGTCGGGCGGATAGCCGAGCAGATCATAGTAGGCGCGATCACTGGCGATGCGGAACC
Organism: Armatimonadota bacterium; assembly: GCA_012512505.1. Classification (GTDB taxonomy): domain Bacteria; phylum Armatimonadota; class JAAZEB01; order JAAZEB01; family JAAZEB01; genus JAAZEB01. The sequence goes on from JAAZEB010000359.1 coordinate 9,268, forward strand.
GCGAATCGTAGCGAAAGACGATCGAGTTCAGCAGCGCCTCGCGGGCGAGCGCCAGTTCCTGGGCGCCAACCGGATCGCGCACCATCCCTTCCATCGTCTCGCGCATCGCGGTGATCGCCGCGTGGGTCGATTCGACCTTCGTCTCTGCCTGCATCTGGAAGGCACCGCGATCCAGCCCCTCGCCCAGCCAGCCCCAAACGGAGTAGGCCAACCCGCGGTTGTTGCGCACCTCGCGCATCAGGCGCGAGCTGAAGCCCCCCAGGCCGAGGATGTAGTTCATCACCCGCACCGCGTAGTGGTCTGGCGAGTGGCGCCGAATGCCGAGGTGGCCCATCCGAATGTTGGCCTGGGCGGCCTCCTTCGGCACCAGGATCACCCCGGGCGTCACCGCCTCCGGCACCGGGGCCACAGCGGGCAGCGTCACCGGCTTGCGCTCCCAGTCGCCAAACCAGCGTTCGATCAGTCGCGTCAGCTCATCGGTGCTCAGGTCGCCGGCGGCGGCCAGGATGACGTTGGTCGGCGCGAAGAAGCGGGCATGGAACGCCTGCAGATCGGCGCGGGTGATGCCGCGGATGCTAGCGATGGTGGGCTCGCGCGCCCACGGGCTCTCCTCCCCATAAAGCGCCTGGGCGAACACGCGATCGGCGATCGCCGCGGGCTGGTCGTTCTTGCGCCGGATCACCTCCACCGTTTGCTGCTTCGCCAGCTCCAGCTTCTCCTCGCGGAACGCCGGCCGGCGCAGGATCGCCGCCAGGATCTCCAGGCCGGTGCTGGCATCCTTCTGCAGGGTGGAGACCGACGCCGTGCCGTACTCCGCGCCGATCTCCGTCTCCACCGAGCCGCCCACAAACTCCAGCGTCTCGTCAATCACATCGCCGGTGCGCTCGTCGGTGCCGCCGGTGCGCATCACGGTGCCGGTGAGCGCCGCCAGCCCCACCTTGTCCGCCGGCTCGTAGATACTCCCCACCTTGATGTAAGCCACCGCGTTGAACAGGGGCAGCTCGTGGTCTTCCAGCAGATAGAGCGTCATCCCGTTGGGGAGCGTCTTCTTCACCGGTTCCGGCGGGGAGAACTGCAGCGGCGCGTACTTCAGGCGCTCCGGCCGCATCTTGCCGTAGGGGTAATCGGCCCCGGCCGGTCTGGCGGCCGTGAACAACAGGCAATAGGCCGTCAACACCAGGCAGGCGAAGCGCCCGGCTGGCCCGCGCGCCCCTGGCCGCTCGCGTCGTGGCGCTCGTGCCGTCATTGCTCCGCCCCTTCCTTCTTGACCAGCGTCGCCACCGTGCGGTTCTCGGGGGTGAGGTACTGCCGCGCCACGCGCTGCACGTCTTCGGCGGTTACCCGCGCCACCATCTCGCGCCAGCGGACGAGGTAGCGCCAGTCGCCCAGGGCGGCCTGGGTATCGGCCAACTGCTCCGCCAGGCCCTCGTTGGAGGCAAGGCCGCGCACGTAGGCGGCATCCATTTGGTTTTTGGCTTTCTCCAGCTCGCGCGCGGTCACCGGCTCACGCTGCAGCCGCTCTAGCTCGGCGTAGATTGCCGTCTCCAGCTCGGCGGTGGTGTGGGGGGCGCGCGGCGCCGCGCCGATGTACCACAGGTTCGGGTAGCGGTAGCCGGGCGCGTAGGAGGCGCCAACCCCCACCGCGAGGCGCTGCTCCTTCACCAGCGCCGTGTAGAGGCGCGAGGTCCGGCCGTCAGTCATGATGTTGTCGATCACGTCGAAGACCACGTCGTCGTAGTGAGGCGGCGCCGGCTTGTGGAAGGCGATCATGACCATCGGCTCGGCGTCCGCCAGCACCGACACCCGCCGCTCGCCCTGCTGGGCGGGCTCGATGGTGGTGACCGGCGGCGGCGGCGGACCGGCCGGCAGCGCTCCGAAGTACTTCTCCACCACCCGGATCGCCTCAGCGGGGCGGATATCGCCCACCAGCGCGGCCACGGCGTTGCCCGGCACGTAGTAGCGCTGGTGGAAGGCGCGCGCCTGTTCGGCGGTCAGCGACTGGATGTCGGACATCCAGCCGATGGTGGGGAACTGATACGGGTGCGCCGTGTAGGCGGCCGCGGTGAGCTGCTCGTAGAGCCGGCTGCCCGGGTTGTCCTCCGAGGTGCGGCGCTCCTCGGCCACCACGTCGCGCTCGGTGTAGAACTCGCGCATCACCGGCTCGGCAATGCGCTGCGACTCCATCAGCGCCCACAGCTCCAACCGGTTGGCGGGGAGGCTGACGACGTAGACAGTCGTGTCTTTGCTGGTGCCGGCATTCAGGCGCACCCCGCCGTTGCGCTGGTAGATCTCCGAGAACTCGTCGGTGACCACCAGCTTGCGGTGCTCCTCCTGCAGCTCCTTCATCTGCTGCTGCAGCGCCTCCAGGCGCTTGGGATCGGCCGCCTCGCCGCGGGCACGCTCGGCACGGATCGCCTCGGCCACGCGGTCCATCGCCGCCAGCAGGGGGCGTTCCTTGCGGTAGTCGCGGGTGCCGATAACGCGCGTGCCCTTAAACGCCATGTGCTCGAACATGTGCGCCAGGCCGGTGGCACCCACCTGCTCGTCCACCCCGCCCACCCGGAACGCGATGTTGGCGGCAAAGACCGGCGCCTGGTGGCGCTCGACGAAGAGGAACTTCATGCCGTTCTTGAGGGTATGTTCCACCACCTTCTCGTCCAGGCGCTGCGCGCCGGCGGGCAGCAGCGAGACGAGGGTGAGCAGCAAAGCCAGGAGAACCTGCCCCGGCAGGTGCCGAGGGGTGTGATGCTTCATGCCCCACTCCTCCTTTCGTGGCCGGAAGCCTGTGGGTTGCATTGTACCACGCGGCCGCAGGACCGGTCAAATGAATGTAGGAGGGATCTCCGACCCATCGGCGCAGGAGAGAGCCCGGGGCCGGGCCACGGCCGGGCGTGCCGGCGCCGCGCCGATGTTTGGCGGGTACCCGTGGGGGGGGATAATCAGAGGGATGTCAACGATGCTGACGCTGCGCCAAATGATTCCGAGTTTCCGCCTCCCGTCGAACCGGGGGGTGCCGCTCGGCACGCGCGACTACCGCCACGAGCGCAACCTGATCCTGCTGGTGCTGCACGATCTGGAGTGCGACGAGTGCCGCGCGCTGCTGGCGGGGATCGCCGCGCGCTACGCGGAGTTTGCCGCCCTCGACGCGGAGGTGCTGGTGATCGTCGGCAACCCGCCGGACGACGTGGCCGGCGCGCCCTACCCGTTCCCGGTCCTCTCCGACGCTGATGGCGCCGTGCGCCGCCAACTGCTGGAGGAGCAGATCTCCGGCGAGGAGCCGGTGGGCGCCTTCGCCACCGACCGCTTCGGCAAGCTGTTCCTGCAAACGGTAGCCTCGGGCGCCGGCGAGCTCCCGGCCGCCGACGAGCTGCTGGAGTGGGCGGAGTATGCCGACATGCAGTGCCCCGAGTGCGGCGTGCCCGAGTGGCCCGAGGGCTGACGCGCCCGCGCCGGAGCTGTTCCGTGCGCTTGTGGCCGGCACCCCCCACGTAGGAGGCGTCTCCAACGCCGATAGGTCGGATCGCCGGCGTCTCGCCGGCCACCGTAGGAGGCGCGCCTGCCTTAGGAGGCGTCTCCGATGCCGATTAGGTTAGGGCATCAGGATCGGAGACCCCTCCTGCAGCGGCTGGGAGGCGATCAACACCCTCGCCGTGCGAGACCGCCACACCAGGGTGCCGCCGGCCGGTTACCTTACCCATATCTCCAGCCAGAGCGTGCCCCCTTGCGACGTGCGGAGAACGAGCTGCTCCGTAGTCACCTTCCGACGCGTCTTCGTGGGGGTACCGTTCTCATCATAACGAGTGCTCTCTTGCTCGCCCTCCCCGCTTTCCAGGCACACTCTCCCTCTTTCCAGGTCGCTGAACATGGTGTAATTGTACACCGCTAAGTGCAGGGATTCGGACGCACGCCGGGCCAGCAACGCCTGGAGCTGCCGCTGCTGCTGCGGGGCAAGCAGCGCCACCGGCAGCCCCTCCTCGCCCCACATCGCCTCGATCTGCGGGGGTGCGAACAGCTCCAGCACGCGCTGCTCCGCGTGCCCCGCGGACAACTGGGAGGCCCCTCCCAGGCCAACGAACACCAGGCGCAGCTCGGATAACAGCTCCTCCGGCCGCAGCAGCTCCAGCGCGTCGGCTGGCTCCAACACCCAGAGGTCCCCTTCTCGACGCCACCGCCCGTTTACGGCGCGCGCCAGCCCCTCTCCCACTTGCCGGGCAGAACGCTCGCGGGCGATCACGTTCACCCGCTTCTCGGCCAACGCCGGCGCGCAGGTGAGCGTCACTCCGGTGGCCTCCGTCAGCTTCTCCAGCGCCTCCTTCACCGTGACGTCGGCCAGCGAGAGCGTCACCGGCCGGTCGCGCTCGAACGCCAGCCGCTGCGCCTCGGTCAGCAAGTCGCTAAACTGCGCTTGGCCGGGCGCCGCGGCGGCCAGCAGCCACAGCCCGGCAATCCAGATGTATCGGTTCATGGTTCGGTCCTCCTCCGCGAACGGCCTGGGCAGCCCGCCTGGCCTATGGCGCCAGATCCTTTGGAATGTAGAACTGCCGCGAAAGCTCGCCCGGTATCTCCAGCTCCAGGCGGTAGTTACCGGGCCTGCCCGGCGGACCCTCCTGCTCCGCCAGCCGCAGGCGAGCCTCGCCCAGCCGCTCCAGGAGCTGCAGGTCCGGTTTCAGAGTGCCAATGATACTGGCGAGATGCTGGGCAACGAAATGTCGAATCGCCTCCTGCAGACCAGCGCTCAACTTCGTGATGCTCACGTCGCCGGCGGCAAACAGCATCCGGTCTTCCTCGGTGATCACCTTGCGTATGTCGCCGAACTGCACCGGCTGCTGGCCTGGCCCCACCGGCTGTGGCGGCGGGCTAAGCCGATTCAGGATGCTCTTTGTCTCCTGGGCGACACGCTCGGGGGGCACCGGCGCGGCCAGCACGTAAACGCCATCGCGCTTGCACCACTGCAGGCCGGTGCGGCGCTCCAGCCAGTGCAGCAGCAGGCGCACCGGCCGCCGCTGGTAGTTGGCCGTCAGCTTCAGCTCCGGCGGCCCCGCCTCGGTGACCACCGGCGCCTCGAGGATCTGCGCGAGTTGGTCGGCAACCGCGAAGAGTGGCTGCTCCTCAACCTGCAGGTCGGCCTCCTTGCGCAAGGCCGTGTCATCCGCCGGCAGCAGGCGCAGGATTGGCGGCTGCCCATCGACCTGCCCGGTGATGAGCAGAACCTCCCCCGCATCCTTCGCGTCCGTGGATGGGTGGAGCACCTGAAGCGTTCGGGGGAAGCCCAGGCCGCGGCCGAAGAAATCACCCCGATACCCGAAGTGGAGCGCCACGTGGCAACGCTGCAACTCGCCGCCCAGGCTACTCCGCAGCCGCGCCCACACCTCCAGGACCATTCGCGCCTGCAGGCCGACGTAGAGCAGGCTCTGCTGCTCTCGTGAGAGCGCCGGCAGTGGGATCGGCTCGCCCGGCTGGCGCTGCTCCTCGCTGAGCGTCGCCCAAAGCTTCACCCATGGGCCACGAGCGGCGTAGTAGGCCATCCCGATGTTCAAGGCGAGAAGCTGGCGGTATTCGGCCGGCAGCCGGGCATCCAGCGCCTTGCGGGCACGCTCCAGCGCCGGCGAAGCGAGCGGCTCCGACCGAGAGCCGACATAGGCCAGGAAGTAGACGCCATCCTGCTGCTGCCAGCGGAACTGACCCGCGCTGCTCTTGAGGCCCTCCGGCAGTACCGAATCGAGCATCGCCTCGGCGGTTTCCCCGGTTGGCTCCCCGGCAGCCTCGCCATAGTCGGCGGGGATAACTACGCTCACGCCGGCCTTGCGGGCGGCCTCCCGCGCCGCCTGGCCCACGGTGCGCCCCCGGGCCGTTGGCTGGAAGGCACCGAACGGCCGAAGCGGCTGGAAGGGAATGTACTCGGCGGACTCCCACTGCGCCTCGGGGGGCGCCGCCGCCGGGGCACCCTCCGGAGGCGGTGATGGCTCGCGCTTGATCCGCACCTGCCAGTGCCCCCCCTGCGCGGGGGCCATTAGCTGCAAGCCGAGGCATTCGGCCGGCACGTACCACCGCGGGCTGAGGATGTTCCGGAGCTGCGCTCGCGCCTGGTCATTCCGATAGTCGCGGAGGAGCGCTTGGGCGGCCCGCGGCAGCTTGGTAAACGGCACCGCGCCCCCCTCCTCAATCGTTTCCAGGAGCGCTGACGGCAACAGCGAGTAGACCGCCCCCATCGGCGCCGGCTGGTACGCGAACTGCCGCTCCGTTTCCGTCGGCGGCCCGACCCCGACGGGCGGGCGGATCTCGCGGGGGCAGGCCATCGCCAGCGACCCAATCAACCGGTCGGTGTTCATCAGCGGGGGCACGATGAGCGGCGCCGTGAGGCGGTAGGTGCCTGCTTCATCCTGCTTCCACTCGAAGGTGGTCGTGGCCGCGATCGCCCGCATCACGGCGCGCAGCGGCACCTCGCTCACGAACACGGCCAGGCTAGAATCTCGCAGGTGCTCGTCCACGGCGATAGGTACGCCGCTGGCTTCCGCCAAAGCGGCAACGACCTTTGGCAGATAGGCCTCCAGGTCAAGGCTAACCCGGCGGTCGAGCGCCGGGTCTTCCGGGAGAGGTGCTGGCTCGGCGGCGAGGAGCCTACCGGCCAGCAGCAGTGGGAGTAGAACGCCGAATGGCAGCGGCCACGCCACACTCCGGCGGGCCTTTGCCGGACACTCCGGCAGCCTTCCGTTCATGGTGACCTCCCTGACGCGGGTACCCCCCGCGCGCACCGAACGTATTCGCGCGTGCAGTTCGACGGCTGGGCAGGCCCTCCTGCAGCAGGCGGCACTACCGCGCGCGTGTCATGCCCAGAGCGAAGGTATGGGTCCTGTACCATCAGACTCTGCTGGCGCCAGGACACTTCAAACAGCGTCCCCTGTACGCAGCGCCTCCCGACGCCGATAGGTCGGAGCGCCGGCGTCTCGCCGGCCTCCTCCGGGAGCGCCATGTGGGGCATCGGGGTCGGGGCCCCTCCTGCCTCGGCCGATACGGCGTCTGGTTCGGGAGAAACCCCACCTGCGACCGGACGTGCGCCGGGGGAATCGGCGCCAATCCGAGGGCCGAAACGCCTGGAACGGCGCGCGGATTCCGTTGACACCAACCCATCCCTATGCTATAGTGTTCTGGAGGACGCAGGGCAGCCAGGCCGGCGTCCCTTTCTTTTTGGGGAGTAGGTGTCACAGCGAGAGATGGTCATGCGCAAAGCCAAGGTTGCCGATGTGCCGGCGATCCAGGCGCTCATTCACCGTTTTGCCGATCAAGACCGCATGCTGCACCGCTCCCTCAGCGAGCTGTACGAGAACGTCCGCGACTTCGTGGTGATCGAGGAGGACGGGGCGATCGTCGGATGCTGCGCGCTGCGCGTAGTGTGGGCCGACCTGGCGGAAGTGAAGTCGCTGGCGGTGGCCCCGGACCAGCAGGGGAAGGGCCTCGGCCGACGCCTGGTGGAAGAGTGCGTGGAGGAGGCCGCCCGGCTCGGGATTCCGCGCGTTTTCTGCCTCACCTATGAGGTCGACTTCTTCGCCCGCTGTGGCTTCCATGTGGTGGATCGCGCCGAGTTCCCCCGCAAGGTGTGGTCGGAGTGTATCCGCTGTCCGAAGTTCTTCAACTGCACCGAGGTCGCGATGACGCGGGAGGTGGCGGCGGCTGAACGCTAGCGCCGCGGGCAAGGGCCCCGGTGACGCCGCTTTCCGCGCCCCTGAAGTGGGGATACCGATCGATGCCTGACATCAGCTTAGTTCGCCGGGGCAGCAGCGTGGCGTTGGCGCTGCTGCTGCTCTTTGGGGCGGTGGCCGGGTGCAACACCGGCGTGGTCGAGAGAAGCGCCGAGAAGCGCTTGCGCGACCGCCTGCCGCAGATCATCGGGCCTGCCGCCAGCTACCGCGTGGATATCCGCGCCGGCAGCGATCTCTCCGTGGTGCAGGGGCGACTGCGCGAGGTGCGCATCGAGGGAGAGCAGGTGCGCGTCGGTGGCCAGTGGCCGGTGGACCAACTGCTGGTCCTCCTGGAGCGGGTGCGCATCAACCTCGAGCAGGAGACGCTGGAGGAGGTGGGCTCGGCGCGCTTCCAGGCCACCATCCGGCCGGCAACATTGATCGACTACCTGGAGGAAGACCAGGAGAGCCTGCGCGACGTGCGCATCCACCTGGAGCGCGGCCGGCTGGTCATCACCGGACGCTACCTGCTGGTGCGCGTCTGGACTCCGTTCCGCGTTGCCGGCACGCTGGAACTCCTTGGCAAAGAGCAGCTCGGCTTCAAGCCGCTACGGGCGAGTGCGGCCGGCATTCCGGTACCGGAGCGCGTCGTGCGCTACCTCGAGGAGCAGCTGAACCCGGTGCTGGATGTATCGCGCGCCCTGCTGCCGATGGAGCTTACCTCCGTCGTCATCCGCCCCGACGGCGTCATAGTGACCGGCATTCCGCACTTGGACGACCCATCACTGCTCATCGCCGAGTAGGCACGCCGCGGGATCGGGCAGTCGTGGCGTAACCTCTCGCCCAGCGCAATCGAACCTGTTCCGTCGGGGCGGCCGCGTCAGCCAGACAGCGGCGGCCGACGGACGGTGACCAGGGCCAGGTCGTCGTGCAGCTCCGGCGTGAACTGCTGCAGGCCGGCGTAGATGCGCTGCAGAACGAGCCGGGCATCGCCGGCGGCGGCATGCGCCCCCAGCAGGGCAGCGACCCCTTCGGCGCCGAGGAACACCCCACTGCGCCGCGCCTCGCTGGCCCCATCGGTATAGAGAAGAAGCAGGCTGCCCGGCAGCCAGGCATCCGCTCCCGTCTCATAGCGCGCCCCCTCGATGCAGCCGACCGCGGGGCCGCCGACCGTCAGCGGCTGTGCCGCCTTTGCCTCCGGCGACGCCAGCAAGGCCGGCTCATGCCCGGCGTTGGTGTAGCAGAGGACGCCGCGCCCGGCGTCGAGCACGGCGTAGAACAGCGTGGTGAAGCTCTCCAGCAGGCCTTGCGCGTAAAGCAGGCGGTTGAGGCGGGCCATCACCGTGGCCGGCTCCGGATCCTCGAAGGCATAGCTGCGCAGGGCGAAGCGGGCCATGGCAGTCTGGATGGCGGCCGTGAGGCCCTTGCCGGAGACATCGCCGATGACGACGGCAATCCGGTTGGGGCCAACCGGGAAGGCATCGTAGAGGTCGCCCCCCACCCGGGTGTCTTGAATGGCGGCATGGTAAAGGGTGGCAATCTCGTGGCCGCCGAGGGTCTCGGGAATGGCGGGCAGGATGCTGCTTTGCAGTACCTCGGCGATCTGCCGCTGCCGCTCCAGAATCGCTTTGTCGCGCGTGATATCGCTGTAGACTTCCACCTGCCCCAGGGTGCCGCCATCTTCCCAGTAGACCGGCACGCAGTAGCGCCGCAGCACGCGCCGCTGCCTGGCGCTGCCCACTTCCCACTCCTGCTCGCCGGGCGGGCCGCCAATCGGGGGTGGCCCCCAGGCCTGGGGCGCGGTAGGCGCGGCACTGCCTTCGGCCGCCGCCACGAGACGAGCGACGAGGGTGGTATCCTCGCCCCCGGCGGGCGGCTCGCTGAGGTTGAGCAGTTCCACGCCGCGGCGGTTGGCGTAGTGGATGGCTCCGCCCGTGCCCACCAGCAGCACCCCGCTGTCGATGCTGTCCACGATGGCGTGGAGGATGCGGTGCGCCGTTTGCACCTCGCGCATCCTGCGGCGGTTCTCTTCTTGCAGCCGCTGACGCTCGAGGGCGCGGGCCACCACCGCCAGGAGGTCAACCGGCTCGACCGGTTTGATCAGGTAGGCGTAGGCGCCGCGGTTGAGGGCTTCGATGGCGCTTTCCAGCGAGGAGTGGGCGGTGATCATCACGCAGTCGGTGTCGGGGCGGATGCGGGAGATATCAGCGAGCAGATCGGTGCCGCGGCTATCTGGCAGGTGGATATCAACCAGTGCCAGGTTGAAGGGGCGGCCGCGTAGCTTGCGTAGCGCTTCGGCGCCGCTGCCAGCCACCTCGACCTCATAGCCCTTCTCTTGCAACACCAGCGACCACATATCGGTCAGCCCTGGGTTGTCGTCAATGACAAGGATGCTGCCCGGTGCCATCTGCGTCCACCCCATTCACGGCGCCCGTGCGAGCTGCTGGCGGGCGCACGACAGCGGGATGGCTCTTTCTTCGCCGCCGACGCGCGGATACCTGCATCCCTCAAGCGCAAGGGCGCCGCACCGCTGGCAGGCGGCCAATCCCTCACGAGGATGCCTTAGGCAGCTTTCCGTTCCGGCCTCGGCTTCTGCTCCCTGGTAGATCGACGGCCCTCGCGCTCCTCAAGCCGCCTGTAGTACTCGACCAGCCGATGCGGGTCATGGCCGCATTCCTCTGAGATCTCGTGCCTCACTCGACGGATCCACCCAATACCAGGGTCTTCGTATGTCATGGGGAATCACCTCCCAACAACTCCAAGGGGGTCACCAGGGCCGGGCTGGACAGCCCCAACAAAGCATTCACCCGGTGGATGTGCCGAAACTTGTTGGCATTCGCCAGATAGGCGCAGTTCCAGGTAAGCAGGAAGGCGCATCCATAGTAGGAGGCCAGTGCCAGGTGGAGTGCATCGCCGGTTGGGTCACGTGGCATGACTCCCCTGGCGACGTAAACTTCGACGATCTCTGCAACGGCTGGCTCCACTAGCAGAACCCGCAAACCCGCCATCAGCGCCAGCGCATCGCGTTTGGCTGGGTAATCCCCCCGAGCAAGCGCGTCGAGTACTGCCTGGCTGGTGGCCAGATCATACTCCTGGCGTCGGTCATCCCACCACTTCCGGGTCCAGTCACGGCGTGCGACCATCTCGGGTTGCTTACGACCCTCGAAGTAGAAGCTTGGAATGCTCGTCTCGCTGTAGACGGTGGGCCGAGATTCCATGGACCTACCTTCCGCAGGCATTATAGCCCCGGCCTCGGGAGGTGTCAAACCCCACGTCGGGTCTCGACTGAGGGTGGCCAGTACAAGCAAAAGGGCTGACGCGAGTAGATGCGACAGCCCTTGGAAGTTCCCTGGCGCTACCTAGTCTCCCACCGCCGCTTGGCGGCAGTACCTTCGGCCCTTGGGGCTTAACGGCCGTGTTCGGAA
>JAAZEB010000360.1 GCA_012512505.1 Armatimonadota bacterium
CGCGTTCACCCCGACCAGCACACGCGGCGCCTGGGAGGACCGCTGGAACACCAAGGGGGTTCCCGAGACCCTGGCCTGCGGGTAGAAGCGCTCCTGAGACTGGGCGATGACCAGGGAGGGAAGGGGGCAGGAGAGCACCGCGGAGGGGCTGACGCCCATCACCTGCGCCACGAACTCCGGGTGGGTGTGGAACTGGCGCACGAGGGCCGTGCCCCGCCGCCGCAGGCGCTCGAAATCGATCGGGGCAAAGCAGGTGCTGTGGCTGTCCAGGTAGTTGTGGAGGTGGATGATGTCGGCCTTGGCGGCCAGCTCCACCACCTCGTCCGGCTGCTCGCTGAACACCAGGTCGTGGTCGTAGAGGCCCCAGCGCTGCAGGTCCACCAGCCGCACCTCGTGGTCGGTGTGCTCGCGCAGTGCCTGAACGAGGCGGATCGGCGCGCCGGCGAGCGGGGTGGAGGAGAAGTGGAGAACGCGGAAGCCCACGATCAGCCGCGCACCCTCCGCAACAGGCGTGCTGCCAGCCGCCGGTGATAGGGGTTTCTGAACCGCGGCAGCGGCTTCGGGGACCAGACGGCAACGGCGAACCCGCGGCCGTCCCGGATCGGGTAGGTGCGGATGAGCCGCGCCCCGAGTTGCTTCAGGTCCCTCCGGGTCCACACCGAGCGATGTTCCTCAAGGGGGTTCCCGATCACCTCGCCCTGCGGCCACTCGGCGCCCAGCGGGATCGAGACGATGAACGCCAGGTTGCTCTTGGCGGCGAGCCGGGGCAACAGGGAAACCGCCGTCTCCTTCTCCAGGTGCTCGATGACGTCGCCGGCGTAGATCACGTCGTAGCTCGGCATGTCGGCCACGTACTCCTGGATTGTCATGACGTGGATGTGGTCGTAGACGTAACGGTGGTGCGGCCCAAGGTACCCCTCGAAAGGCTCGACCGCCTCAATGCGCGTCGTCCACTCTTCCCTGGCGTAGCGACCGTGGAAAATATCGCAGTACTCTCGCGCCAGGAAACCCCAACGCCCAAACCCACACCCAACGTCCAGCACCGACCGCGGTTCCAGAGCGACGAACATCGACACCACATCGGAGATGTGCTCGAATCGGCTTGAGGGCATGGTGCTGAGGCTTTCTCTCGTCAGTGTCCCGCCGCGGTCGGGGCGGGCTCTGGGGGCAGGGCGGGCCGGATAAGGGAAGGAGAGGTCATCCTCCGCGAGCGCGGCCACCCGGCGGAGACAGCGCCGCCTTCCTCATCGGCCGCCGCGCGCGCAAACAGCCTTGAGGCAACTTCCGACGGGTCGGCACCACCCTGAGAGCGGCGTCACTCCAGGCGCTGCGCCTGCGGCCGGGATACACATCCCGAGACTCCCGTGGCACATGACCGCGATCCTTTCGTCAGGTGGGTGAGATGATTCGGGACAACACCGGACGCCGCTGTCGCAGCTATCCTGCCGGCACGGCAACCCACGCCGCCCTTGCAGGCAAGTGCCAGTATAGCACAGGCACCAGGCCTTGTCAAGATTGCACGCGTGTGTCTGGCGTACGAAATACCTTCTCCCCCGCGTCCTTGACACCCCCTCCCCCGTTCTGCTAGACTACGAGCAGAGGGAGCCGGCACCCGAGAGGCCACAGCGGCCCGGCCGGGGAAGGCCACCCTTTGCGCGACGGCGCCTCTCTGGGGCCCTCGCGCTCCCCGGAGGGTTCCTTGGACTACCCGGACGACCGGCACCTGACGCGCTACACCCGCAAGCTCACCCGCGGCTGGCCACTTCTCCTGGCAGCAACGCTCGCGGCTGGCGTAGCGGCGGCCGTCTGGAGCAAGCTGATAGCGGCGCCGGTCTACCAGGCGCGCGCCGTTCTCTTAATCCGCCAACCGCAAGCCGCGCGCCCGCTGCCGCCGGAAGCGATGCTGCTGCTGCCCGGCCTGCTCTCCTCCACGCCGGGAGACCAGCGCAGCGCGGCGATGGCCGCCCTCCGCAGCCGCGGCCTCGGCCGGAAGGTGCTGCGCGCGCTGGCGCGGCAGGGGATCTTCGCCGGGCAAAGTGAGCGCGAGGCGCTCCGCGCCCTGCAAGAACGGGTCCGGGTCGAAAGTGGCAAGGAGGGCCAGATCGTCATCAGCGCCCTCGCGCCAACGCCGGAGCAGGCGGCGGCGATTGTCGACGCCCACGTCACCGCGCTGATGGAGTACCGGCAGCGGGAGAATGCCACCCTGGGGCGGCATCACCTCCTCACCGCCCGCGAGGAACTGGCGCGCGTAAAGGAGGAGTTGGCGACGGCCGAGGAGGCGCTGCGGGCATTCCAGCAGCGGGCCGGCACGGCGGCGCTCCGGCTCAGCGCCGATGCCACCCTGAAGCAGCTCCTGAACACCGAGGCGGAGCTTGCCGTAACCCGGATCGGGTTGGCGGAGGCACGCCGGGGGCTAGAGACCCTGCGGGCCAGGCTCGGGCAGGGCCTCAGCGCGGAGGCGACCCCCGTCTTGCCCGAAGGCAGCCCGATCGCCTCGCTGCGCGACAAACTGGCCGACCTGGAGGCGGAGCTGGCGGTGGCGACCACGGCCTACACCGAGGCGCATCCCCTGGTACGCACGCTGCGCGCGGCGGTTTCCAGCACCCGGGCAAGCTTGCGCGAGCAGCTCCGCGACGCGGCGGCCGCCACCGACGCCGGCGTCGTGCCCGGGCTGGCCGATCTGGAGGTGGCGGTGATCGCCGGCGAGGCGCGCGAAAAGGCTCTGCAAGCGGAGCGTGACCGAATCCAGGCGCGCGTGCGCCAGCTACCTGCGGCCGGCACGGAGTTCATCCAACTGGCACGCGATGCCTTGATCCGCGACCGCGTCTTCGTTTACCTGGCCCAGGCGCTGGCGGAAGCGGAGCTGGCCGCCACCCAGGGTTACCTGCCGCTGACGGTGCTGGATCGCGCCGAGCCGCCGCACCGCAAGCACGGCCCCCGGGCCATGGTGAACACGGCCTTCGGCCTGCTGTCTGGCTTCGTCGTCAGCCTCTTCGTCGCGCTGGTCCTCGATTGGTGGCAGTGCATCCGGCAGAAGTCGGCCAGCGGGCGGGCCGCCCACACTCCCCCACCCTGGCCCAGCGCGTAGGCGGCGCGCGTCGCTACATCGCGGCGGTGCCCGCCTGGATACGGTTGACGATCCGGGTGGTGCTGTAGCCCTCTACGACCGGCACCAACACCACCTCGCCGCCCCAGGAGCGAACCTCCGCCGCCCCCACGACTTCCTCCAGCCGGTAGCTCCCGCCCTTCACCAGCACGTCGGGGCGCAGCGTCCGGATCAGCTCCAGCGGGGTCTCTTCATCGAACAAGACCACCGCGTCGACCGGCGCCAGCGCGCTCAGGATGTGCGCCCGATCCGCGTCGTGGATCACCGGGCGGGTCTCTCCCTTCAGCGCCCGCACGGAGCGGTCGCTGTTCAGCCCCACGATCAGGCGGTCGCCACAGCGTCGGGCCTGCTCCAGGAGCGTGAGGTGCCCGATGTGCAGCACGTCGAAGCAGCCGTTGGTGAAGACGATGCGGTTCCCCGCCGCGCGCCACGCTTCCACCTGGTGCCGCAGCAGCGACAGCGGGTACACCTTGGCGGCACGTCCCTCCAGGTTGGCGCGCCGCAGCTCTGCCAGCAACTCCGGCAGGTGAATCGGGGCAGTGCCCACCTTGGCCACCACCACCCCGGCCGCGGTGTTCGCCAGGCGAACGGCATCGCGCCGCTCCAGCCCGCTGGCCAGGCCGACCGCCAGGGTGGCCACCACCGTGTCGCCCGCGCCGGAGACATCAAACACCTCGCGCGCCACCGAGGGAACGCGCTGCACCTGGCCCGGCGCCAGCACGGCGATCCCCAGCTCGCTGAGGGTGACGGCAATGAAGGAGAGGTCCAGCTCCTGGCGCAGGCGCTCGCCGGCGGCAAAGAGGGCATCCAGGTCTTCCACCGGCGCCCCCGTCGCCAGGGAGAGCTCCAGACGGTTGGGGGCGATGGCGGTGGCCCCGTGGTACTTGCGGTAGTCGCGCCCTTTGGGATCGGCCAGCACCGGGAGACCCCGGTCGCGCGCCGCGGCGATCACTCGTCGGCACACCGACTCGCTAAGGACGCCCTTGGCGTAGTCAGACAGGATCACCGCGTCCACGCCGTCCAGGGCGGCGGCGACGCCCTCCAGCAGCCGGCGCTCGTCAGCCTCGGCGACGGGCGAGGCCGCCTCGTAGTCCAGCCGCACCACCTGCTGGTGCCCGCCGATCACCCGGGTCTTGGTCACCGTCGGCCGGTGGGCCAGCGTCACGATGGGCGCGGTGTTCACCCCGGCTTCCTGAAGGAGAGTCAGCAGGCGGCTGCCCTCCGTGTCGGTGCCGACGTACCCCACCACAACCGCCCGCGCGCCCAGCCCCGCCAGGTTCAGCGCCACGTTGCCCGCCCCGCCCGCCGTCTCCGTCTGCCGCGTCACCTGGACCACCGGCACCGGGGCCTCGGGCGAGATGCGGGAGACCTCGCCCCACAGGTAGCGGTCCAGCATCAGGTCACCGACGACCAGGATGCGGCGCGTGGCGAAAGTGTGCTCCACCTGGTGAAGAACCCTGGTGATGTCCTGGAACATGGCAGCAGATGATGGTTTCGCGAGCAGACCGGGCAGCACGGCCGGCTGTCTCAGCCGCGGGCAGTCGGCTCCAGGGTGCGCTCTGGCTCCGCCACGCGGTCGCGCATCCGGCCGGATCGCTCGGCGGGCGTGCCGCCGCTGCCCACGGCCCGAATCCAGTCGGCCAGCAAGACGCCCAGCGCCCCGCCGACAAGCCCAAAGAAGAGGCCGAGGAGGGTGATCAGCGCCACCCGGGGGCTGCTCTGCCGCTCCGGCGGCTCGGCCGGGTCGAGGACCGTCACCGGCAGCAGCGACTGCTCCACGGCGATCCGAGCTTCATGGTAACGTTGGGAGAGAGTTCGGTAAAGCTGGTCCTGAACCTCTACTTCCCGCTTGAGGCGCGCGTACTCCAGGGTGGCGCGAGGCAGCGTGCCGGAGAAGGCGCGCAGGCGGTCCAACTCGGCGCCGAGCGCCTCCACCCGGGTTTGGCCGGCGATGGCGGCCACCTCCAGGTCGATCAACTCGGGCACAATCCCCTCGTAGGCGGCTTTCATGGCGCTGGCTTGGTGCTCGCGGAGCTGCCCCTTCACCTCGTCGATGCGGGCGCGCAGCTCGCGCACCTGGGGATGGGCCTCGGTGTACGCCCCGGTGGCCACCACCAGCTCCGATTCCAGGTCGGCCAGCTTGCCGCGCAGCCGCTCCACTTCACCGGCGTTGGCTAGTGGCGGGGCGCCCGCGCTGCCGGCCCGGCGCACCAACCGCGGCCGCAGCGCCTCCAGGCGCTTCTTTGTCTCGCCCAAAGCCACCCGGGCGTTCGCCAGCTCGGTTTCCACCTCGGCGGTGCGCTTCACCACCTCCGCCGTGCTCAGGTCGGCGGCGACGATGCCGCTGCCCTCCTGGAACGCCCGCAGCGCGTTCTCCGCCCGCCGCAGATCCTCGCGGGCGCGCAGCAGCCGCCCCTCGACGAAGCGCAGGTGCCGCCGTGCCGACCAGCTCTCCTCGGTCTGCTGATACTCTTCCAGGTGGCGGATGAAGGCGTTGACGATATCGGCAGCCAGCCGGGGGCTCTTCCCCGGCGCGCGGATGATGATCTGGTTCTCCTTGCCCGTCTGCACCCGCAGCGCCTCCTGCAGCAGCGTCACCGCCTCCGCCTCGCTGTCCGCCTTGTAGGCTTCTTGCAGGCCGAGCTGGCGCACCACCGCGCGGGCGATCCGGCGGCTCTTCAGGATGGCCAGCACCTCATCCCGCGGGTTGCTGATGCTGTCTGTCAGCTTGCCGGGTAGGAGCATCCCCATGCTGTTGGCCAGCGACGACAGCGGGCTGGCGTTGGCGCTGCGTACCAGCAGCACGCTGTCCGCCTCGTAGACCGGATCCATCACGAACCGGCTGAAGACAAAGGCGGCCGCGCCGACCAGCAGCGCGGCCAGGAGGATCACGCGCCGCGCGCCCCACAGCGTCTGCAGGTTGCGCTGCAAGGCCAGCTCATCCGGGTGGTTCAAGTAACCCTCCCTCACCGCTCGGACCCCGCGGTGCCGCCCGCCATGCTACCGGAAGTAGTAGCTCAGCAGCGGCACGGTGGCGAGAGCCTGCATGATGTCGCGGTAAGTCACGATCTTCTCGGGTACGAAGATGATGTCGCCCGGCCGCACGCCCGGGTCCTGCTCAACGCGCCCGCGCCGCAACACTGCGTTCATATCCACGCGGATCGGCTTCTGCTCCGGGCCCGCGTCGCTGTGGATCAGGCGCACGTCGCTTAGGCGCGCGCGCTGCGTGTAGCCGCCGGCCCGGTTCAGCATGTCGATGACGCGGTTGTTCCCCTCGCGATAGTCGTACGCGCCCGGCCGGTTCACCGCCCCTACGACGTAGACCATGTCGGCAATCGCCGGCACGATGAACTCATCGCCGTTCTGCAGGGCAACGTTGGCCGACTCATCCTTCTCGACCAGCAGCCGATGCAGGTCCACCGGCAGGCGCTCCGTTTTCCCGTCGGCCGTCCGCCGCTCAATGCGCGCCGCCCGCAGATTGGCGTTGGCGGTACACCCGCCGACGGCGTAGATCAGGTCGCGCAGGGTATCGCCTTCGTTCAGTTCGTAGGTGCCGCGCCGCTTTACCACCAGGGTGCCGGAGACATCCTGCACCGTCTCGAAGATGCCGGTGCCGACCAACTCGCCGACAACACGCACCGTTTTCTGGAGCACCGAGATGGAGGGAACCAGCAGCGTATCGCCATCGCGCAGGGCCAGGTCTTCCGGGCCACCCGGGTTAGCAACCACGGGGCCGAGGTTCACGGTGCTGGCTTCGCGGATGCCCTCGGGGTTGACGCGGATCAGGCGCGCCTGCTCCAGCGCGGCGTTGGCGGTGGTTCCGCCCGCCAGCCGCACCAGGTCACTAATGCGCATCCCCTCGCCCAGCGGCGCGCGCACCGGCTCGCGCACTTCCCCGGTCACCTCCACGCTGCCGGCCAGGCGGGCCACCGGCGGCACGTGGACGACATCCCCCTCAGCCAGGAGGAGGTTGGCCTGGTCGTCGCCGGCCAGCGCCTGGGCGGCATCCACCCAGATGTAGCGCGGTTTGGCGTTGCCCTCGTAGCGTTCCACGTAGGTGTGCGCCAGTGCCGCCGTGCCCTTGCAGCCGCCGGCCATCTCCAGCAAGTCGCGCAGGCGCATGTTCTGCTTGCGCTCGTAGGCACCCGGAACGCGCACCTCGCCCTCGACGCGCACCTGCCCCATGAAGACGCTGAGGGCGGGAATCACGAGGATATCGCCGTCGCGCAGCTCCGGCGAGGGCGCTGCCGCGGCTCCGGAAAGGTCGACACGCACCACCTGTCGGGTCTGCTGGGGCAAGGCACGCTCGATGTAGGCTTTGTCCAACGCCGCCTGCGCGGTGGCTCCCCCGGCCAGCGCCAGCAGATCGGCCAGGCTCTCCCCCTCGCGGAACTCGTACAGCCCGGGACGGCGCACTTCTCCGGCCAGGCCGACGATCCGCTCGGCCACCGGCACCACCACCGTGTCGCCCGTCTCCAGGGCACAGTTGTCGGCATCGGCGGCGGCGAAGAGGAAGGGGTAGAGGTCCACCGTTCGCTCGTTGCCGTCGCGGCTGCGGATCCGCACCCGGCGCACGGAACCGGCCTCGGTAATGCCGCCCGCCATCTGGATCGCCTGCCACACCGGCATCAACCCCGGCGCGCTGTAGCTGCCCGGCGCCATCACCTGGCCGCTCACCGTCACCTGGATCCCCCGCAGCTCCGCCACCGTAACGCTGACGGTGAAGTCACGGTAGTAGCGTTTCAGCCTGGCGACCAGGGCGCGCTCCAACTCGCGCACCGTCAGCCCGGCAGCGCGCATGGCGCCCACCAGCGGCAGCGCGAGATTCCCCTGGGGCGAGATGGCCACCTCCCAGCGCTCCGGCTTCAGCCCGTCCAGCGAGACTTCCAGCTTGTCGTAGGGACCCAGCCGGTAGCTTTCGTCCGGCACTGCCTGGTAGGTCTCCGCGGTGGTGGTGGGGAGGCTCAGGCCGATCTCGATCCGCTTCAACGCCGCGCCGGGCGACTCGATCGTCTCCGGCTCCTCTTCGGCTTCGCCGCGCCGGGGCTTCGTGGGGTCTTCCTGATCCGCCGCGGGGGTCGTTTCGTCGGCGGAGCGGGTGCCGGGGCCACCGAACGGCTGGGTGCGCGGGGGGGTCTCCGTTTTGGAGCGTGTCGCTCCCAGGCCGGGGGGGGGCTGCGGGGCCGTGGCCGGGGC
>JAAZEB010000361.1 GCA_012512505.1 Armatimonadota bacterium
GCGGATATCCATCAGGATGATATCCGGCTCGCGCTCCAGGGCCAGGGCAACGGCCTCGGCGCCACTCGTCGCCTTGCCCACCACCTCCAGGTCGTCCTGGCGCTCCAGGAGGCTGCCCAGGCCCTCCAGGATGAGCGGGTGGTCGTCGGCGATCAGCACGCGCGTCTTATCCATGGGGCGCCCCCGATCCGTCAGGTTCCAGGGGCACGAGGACGCGGATGCGGGTGCCGCCCTCCGTGGTGTGGATCTCCAGGTGGCCGCCGAGCGCCCGTGCTCGGTCTTCCATGCCGGCCAGCCCCAGGCGCTTCTCCAGGGGAGCGCGCAGGCGCGCGGCCGCCAGGTCGAAGCCGCGGCCGTCGTCAGTGACCTCGGCGATCACCTGGGCCTGCCTCTGGCAGAGCGTGACGGTGACCCGCGAGGCCCGGGCGTGCTTGCGCGCGTTGGTGAGCGCCTCCTGGATGATGCGGAACAGGTTTACTTCGTGGTCGCGGCCAAGGTTCCAGTCGCCGTCGGAGAGCTGCAGGTCGACGTGGATGCCGTATTGCGCGCGGTAGTCCTGCAGGTACTGGCGCAGCACCGGCAGCAGGGCAAACTCCTCCAGTGAGGCGGGCCGCAGCTCGAACATGAAGCGGCGCAGGTCCTGAAGCAGGTCACGGGTATACTGGCGCAGGTGGGCCAGCTCGCGGCGGGTCTCCTCGGCCTCGGGGGGCAGCCCTTGCTCTGCCAGGTCCAGCCGTAGCACCAGGTTCACCAACTGCTGAGTGGGGCCATCGTGAAGGTCCGCCGCCATGCGGCGGCGCTCTTCCTCACGCGCGGCGGCACAGCGCAGAGAGATGGCGCGTTCTTCCATCGCCTGGGTGGCGATGGCCGGGTGCTGCCCAGGCGGCAACCGGTTGGCGTCGGCGCGATCGCATCCGAACAGGCCGCTACGAAACGCGGGGGGCATGGAAGGCGTTCCCTCCCTCAAGGCTCGCGTGCTGCTGTTGACCGGCCAGACAATCGCTGGTGACGGCATCGGCCAGGGACCTTCACTGAAGACAGTATACCATAGGCGACAGCAGACGTAAAGTCAGTGAGCAGGCGATGACTCTGGAACCGGGAGTGCATCCTGGCGGCCGCCGTCAAAGCGCCGGATATGGGCATAGGGGGGTCTCCGCCCTCGACGCCCTCCCTGATCGGCTAATCGGCGTTGGGAGACGCCTCCTACAGCGGGGCACGTTCTGGCGACCGCGGTCGGATCGCCGGCCTCTGGCCGGCCCCCGCTTGAGGCGAGAAGGCCGCCAACGGACAGGGCTTGCCGGCGGGACGCCGGCGCTCCGACCGTGCGCGCCCCTACCACCGCCCGGAGACCCATGAACGGCCCGCATAGAGGCGCTCGGCCCGATACGGTTCCTTAATCGGCGCCGGGGGACGCCTCCTCCAGCGGGAATTTCTGGCGCTCTGACTGGACTGCCGTTCCTGGGCTCTGCCGGCGGGCACGTTTGGCCGGCTGGCGGGCGGGGGCCGCTCCCGCAGTCAGGCCGGGGAGGTTTAGCAGGCGCAGCTTCCGGGTAAGCAGGTTGCGGAGGGTCCAGGGACCGGCTCATCAGGCAATCGTCGTGCCACGGGCCGGTTGTGGGAGTGTGAGGAGGGAGTTTGGATGGCCAGGAAGGAGATGACCGTGCGCGAGGCGGGCCGCAAGGGTGGTGAGACCACCGCCGAGCGCCACGGTCGGGAGTTCTACGAGCAGATCGGCAAGAAGGGTGGCCCGATTGGCGGCCAGAAGCGCAAGCAGGAGCTTGGGCACGAAGGCTACGAGGAGCTTGGCCGCAAGGGCGGCAACGTGCGCAAGCAGCAGCTCGGGCCCGGAGGCTACTCTGAACTGGGCAAGATGGGCGGCAACGTGCGTAAGCAACAGCTTGGGCACGAGGGCTATGAGGATCTTGGCCAGAAGGGCGGCCAGCGCGGCCGCGAGCTGATCCAGAAAGGCAAGACCGCCGAGACCTAGAAGGTTGGGGCGGTCGCTGGGGCAGCACCCCGGGCGGGTGACCCGGCGTCGCCGGTAGGGTAAGGTTCGTGGTGAGTTGCGTAGTGACGACGCATCGGCCCTGCTGCCACACCGCGCGGGCCGATGCGTCGTTCCAGTCAGCCTCCCCGGTGCTCAGCGGGGAGGGATGAAGATCACCGTCGGCAGCCCCACCACCCCATACTCCGTGGCGACCCGCACCGCTTCTGGATCATCCTGGCGCGTCAGGTCGTGCTTCAGCGCCAGCAGCCCCCGAGTGGCCTCGATCACCCGGGGATCGGTGAACGTCTTGGCCTCCAGCTCCTTGCAGGCGGCACACCAGTCGGCGCGGAAGTCGATCAGCACCCCGCGGCCCTCGGCCAGGGCTTGCTGCACCTTCGTCTCGTCGTACGCCT
The DNA here is from genome assembly GCA_012512505.1 of Armatimonadota bacterium. Taxonomy (GTDB): domain Bacteria; phylum Armatimonadota; class JAAZEB01; order JAAZEB01; family JAAZEB01; genus JAAZEB01. The sequence goes on from JAAZEB010000361.1 coordinate 2,401, forward strand.
CGAACGGGATCCCCTCCGCCGCGTGCCCGCGCGGGAAGAAGAGGAAAAGGCCCGCCAGCACCGCCGCCACGCCGATCCCGCGCTTCACGACGAAGAAGCGCCGCGCCGCCGCGCCGGAACGATCGAGCAGCAGCAGGTAAAGCCCCGCGGCCAGAGTGTAGGCTGGCGCGACGATCTTGTACACCCCTGCCCCCATCACCGGCCCAAGGTAGTAGAGGGCCATCCAGAGCATCACCAACCCGAAGATACGCTTCACGCCGTTCATCCACTCGCCGGAGCGCGGCAGCTTCTGGATCAGGCCGGAGAAGTAGGCCAGGATCAGGTAGGGAAGGCCGAGGCCGAGCGCTAGGACAAAGAAGACGGCGAAGCCGAGTGCCGGGCGCCCCAGGGTGCCAACCACCTGCAGCAGGGCGACGACAACCGGTCCGATGCAGGGCGCGGCCACGAAACCGACCAGCAGGCCCATCAACAGGGCGCCGGCGAACCCGGTCCGGCCCGATACCCGGCTGGTGAGCCCGACGGGCAGGCGGATCTCCCACAGCCCGAACATCGAGAGTGCCAGCGCCACCATCACCAGGGCAAAGCCGCCCAGGACATAGGGGTTTTGCAGTTGGCTGCCGAACAGACCCCCCGTGAGGGCGGCCACCACCCCGAGGGTGGAGTACATCAGGGCCATTCCCAGCACGTAAAGCCCTGCCAGCGCCAGCATGCGTCCCCGGCTGCGGCCGCTCTGGCTGCCAAAGAAGCCCACGGTGATCGGGATCAGCGGGTAGACGCAGGGCGTCAGGTTCAGCGCCAGTCCACCCAGGAAGATCAGCGGCAGTGCCAGCAGCCAGTTGCCGGCCAGCAGCAGGCTGGTGAACCCGGCGGCGCCAGAAGGGGCCGGGGAGCCGCTCTGCAGCCAGCGACCGAACTCCTCGGCCGGCACGTAGCGATCCAGGCGCGGGTAGTGGGCGCGGCTGCCCCCGGCGTTCCCGGCGGGTGGCGCAGCGGCGGTGGTCGCCCCAGTCTCGCCGCCCGATGCCCCGCCGGCGGTGCCGCCGAAGACCTCCGCGTTGGCTGGCTGAACGGGCGTGCCTGCCGAGACCACCTTCAGCGCCAGGGAGAAGGGCACGCGGGCCGGCGGGAAGCAGGAAGCGTCGTTACACGCCTGCGCCTCCACGCTGCCGCGCAGCGTCAGGATGCCCGGCTTCAGGTCGGGCGTGGCGGTGACGGTGGCGGTGGCGGTGAAGGCCGTCTCGCCCTCGTAGACGGCGATCGGCTGGTCGGTGAAGCGGAACTGACGCTCGTTCCCCGGCGGGTAGTCGAAGGCGCCGACCTTCAGGCCCGGCGGCGCGGCGAGTTGCACCCGCGTTGGAATCAGGCTGGCATCCGAAGGGGTGTGCGCGTTGACGTGGATGCCGGCCGGCAGGCGCAGAACGACGGCGATCTGGAACGAGTCACCGGGGCGGACGCGGTCCACTGAAGCCACCGCGTCGGCCTCCAACCGCGGCGCGGCCAGCGTCTGGGCGTGCGCCGGGGCGATGCCGAGTGCCAACAGCCAGCAGGCGAGTACCAGCCGCGGCCAACGGGGGAAGGTGCCACGCCACACGGCGGCGCCGGCGCGTTGACCGCCCGGCTCGTGCGCCAACGTAGGGCCAGATTGCATCACGTTACCTCCGTGCCGGGATGCGGCAGGCATCCTCGGCCCTGAAAAAAGCAAGCTGCCATACGGAGAAGGAACCGCCATGCCCACGGCGAATAGCCTTTCCGTAGTGATAGATGCACCTCCGGCCGGCGGGGATTCCTGCCGACTGCCCGGAGCGCATCCCTCACTGTGATTCGGAGGAGCACGTCAGGGCTTGTCGGCATCGGCAGCGGTTCACTGGGAGGACACCGGGCCGACTTGTTTGGTTGCAACGGGCCGGGAAGAGGATTAGAGCTTTCTAATCCAATTCTAATCCCATTTTAATGTTTAGGTGCTATACTCACGCCGGAGGTTCACTTCGGTCGTTGTGGTAGACACCTCACTCCGATCCGGCGTGCTCCGCCGGCACATCAGGCGGCCTACAACAAGTCGCCGCACCGTTAGGAGGAGAGATCACCATGAGTGAGAAGAGCGGAGGCATCAGCACGGGCCTGGCGGTCGTGATCATCGCCGTCGTCGTGCTGATCATCGGGTTCCTGTACTGGAGAAGCGGCAAGACCGGGGGCACCCCCGTGAGCAACCAGCCCATGATGGGGATGCCCGGCAAGGCCGGCATGGGGATGCCCGGTAAGGCCGGCATGCCCGGCAAGGCTGGCATGGGGATGCCCGGCAAGGGCGGCCCGGCTGGGCAGGCCGGACAGGCGGCCCCCGCGGGCGAGGCTGGTGAGTAACAGCAACGCCTGACGGTGACGGTGGCTTTGGCGGGTGAGGTGCGCGCTGGCACGGAGACGTGTCTTGCGGCGATCTCCCGAACACCAAGCGCCGCGTGAGTGAGGAGGGGCTGCCTACCTGGGCGGCTCCCCTTCCTCCACAGGACCTGGCAACGCTGCCCAATAACGGCCCCGATGCCGGGTCCGCACCAGGGGTCAGATGAAGCGCCCGTTGGGAGAGGAGCCCTCTCCCAACGGGCGCTTTTTCATTCGTGCGGGGCGGCTTCAGGGGAGGCGGAGCAGTCGCCGCGCGTTCTGCGCCCCAATGGCCTCGCGCTCGCCGGCATCAATCGGCGCGCGCTCCACTTTGCGCACTCCCGGGGAGGCATACTGCACTCCCATCCCCGTGCCTAGCAGCAGGCGGGTGCTGCCAATCGTCTGGCAGAGTGCCGCCACCGCGTCGGCGCCCTGCATTTGGGAAAGCTCCAGATACAGGTTCGGGAAGGTGGCGGCCAGGCGCGTCAGCAGGAGCCGCTCGCTATAGGTGGCGCCGGCCACGATCAGCGCCACGCCCGGGCAGCGGGCTGCCAGCGGCCGCAGCATCGCCGCTGGCGTCTCCGGGAACGGCGTGGCGCCGGAGACGCGCAGCGTGATGATCACCGGCACGCCCTGGCTGTCTGCCACTGCCAGCAGCGGCTCGAGGATCTCCACGTCGCTCAGGCTGTAGCCGTGTGGGCCCGGGTAGAGGCGGAGCGCGGCAAACCCCTCGTCGAGACGCCGGCGGGCTTCGGCCGCGGCCCCGTCCGGGTCGGGGTGCGGGTTCACCACGGCGGCCCCGCTCAAGCGGTCGGGATAGCGGCTGATGAGGTGGGCGACCAGGTCGTTCCCGGTCGGAGTGTGGTCCAGCAGTGCCGTCGTCGAGCAGATGAGCGAGCGCTCGATTCCGAAGCGATCCATCACGCGCAGGTACTCGGCCGGCTCCCAGATGCCGGGGGTGCGCACCGGCCAGCGCCCGAAAAGGCCGTTGACGTCGATTGCCACTACACCACCTCCAGGCGGGCCAGGCGCGCCATGTTGCGGCACAGCACCGCCTCGCGCTGCGCCGGGGTGAGTGCCGCCTCCTCCTGCACGATTGCCAGCCAGGGCGAGGGATCGAGGAAGGGCAGGTCGGTGCCGAAGAGGACTCGGTTCGCGCCGACGGTGGCGACGGCGGCCTCCAGGCGGCCCGCCTCGATGCAGGAGCAGCAAACCTCCAGGTAGATGTTCGGGTGGCGGGCGGCCACATCGAGTGACCGGTCCCAGTGATAGCCGCCCATGTGGCCGGCGATCAGGAGCGCGTCCGGCACCTCGGTGGCGACCTGGTCGAGGCTGGCGGCGCCGTCAAAGGTATGGAGCAGGATCGGGATCTGCCACTGGGCGGCACGTTCGATCAGCATCAGGTGGCGCGGGTCGGTGTAGGGGATCTGGTGGTGCGAGACGTGCAGCTTCATCCCGATGAAGCCGGGCTCGTCCAGGCGGCGGCGCAGCTCGTTCAGTGCATCCTCGGGGCGCAGGGGGTTGATCGCCGCGTAGCCCCGGAAGCGGTCGGGCCAGCGCCGCAGCGCGTCGGCCACCAGTTCGTTGCCGGCCACGTAGTCGTGGCGCAGCGCCCGCGAGTTGCTGATGCAGGCGATATCGATCCCGTGCCGGTCCATCAAGCGGAGCGCCTCTTCGGCGCCGCCGGGAATGCCCAGTTCCTCCCACCCGTGGCAGACGTGCGCGTGTGCGTCGATGATCATTCATCCCTCCGGTCACGGCGCGTGTCGGCATCGCTGCCCGCCGCAGGGTTCCAGGCGTCCGTCCTTGCGGTGTGGCAGCTATTGTAGCACAGGCCCTCCCGGATGGCAAGCGGCAGGCTGGCCGTCTAGCCGCCGGCCGGCTGCCCCGCGCCACTGGGTGTCTCGGCGCTTCAGGCTGCAGCCGGCGGGACGCCGGCGGGCCGACCTTACTCCCATTCCTGAGCCTCTATGGTTGCCGGCAACCGGCCGGGCCGTTCAGACCGGTTCAGCGGGGCTCCGGGGAGATCGGCGTCTCTGCCGCGACCGAGGCGGTGATCCGGCCGCCCTGGGCGCTCTCGACGCGGAGTTGGGAGCCGCCCAGCACGAAGGTGCCCTCCAGCAGCACCGGCAGGTCAGCGGCGGCGTCGGCGGCGACGTCCAGGTCCAGCAGCAACCGGCCGGCCCGGAAGCTGCGCCGGGAGAGACGCCGCACAATCGGGATCCCTGCCAGCATATCCTCCAGCCCCTGCGCCTCGCTGATCCGCGGCAGCCCCTCGATCACCACCTCCACCGACCGCGACCGCGCTCCCGGGAGCTGAAGCAGCGCGTCAGCGAGGCGCCGGCCAAGGCGCCGGCCCACGTTGCCCAGGCAGGCACGCACCGCTTGCGCGCGCGCTGCCCTCGCCCCGGCCGGAAAGCGTCTCCCCGCCGATCACCTCCGCTGTGTCAGTGCGGATGGCGCGGGCGGAGGCCTGGGCAAGGCAGTGGGTGTAATCGATCGGGAGCAGGTCGGCCGGCAGCATGGTGCCACGCCACGCCCGTACCATCACCTGCCCGACCACGACGATATCGGCTCGCTGCTGGCGCCCCCAGGCCGCCACCTCATCGGCCGTGGCAGATGCCAGGCGCGCCACCGTGGCGTTCCAGTCTCCGGCGGCGATCTCCCGCGGGGCCACCATTTCCAGGCCGGCCGCTTGCAGTTGACGGGCCAGCTCCACCGCCGCGGGGTGTTCCTCGCCGGGGGTGCCATCCGGCTCGTCCGCCGGCGCCAGCGCCACGAGCACGCGCCACTGACCGCGGTAGGAGTGGGCACGGTAACCGGCCAGCGGCCGCGGGCTGACCTTCACCCGGGCGCGAACGCGGTAAGTCTGGCCTTGCTGACCCTCGGAGAGGAGCCGCTCCAGGACGGCGTAGCCGTGGGCGCGGGTGGAGACGTGGTCTTCCTGCACTGTGTGGTTGCGCACATCGAGGCGGGCGCTGACCGCGACGCCAAAGGTGTTCTCCACCGCCTCACGGAGGGCTTGCTGGATGGCCGCTTGCCGGGCGGCGATCACGTTGCCGGCAATGACCGGCGCCGCCCCCTCGGCCTCCACCGTGCGCGCTCCGTCCGTGGCCGGGTCGTTGGCGCGCGCCGCTTGGGCCCCCACGCTCCACACCGCGGCGAGTAACAGCAGCAGTCGCCCCACTCCCATCGCGTCTCCCCATGCGCCCAGCGGCTAGGCCGTTGGCGGATGCCACTCTGCTTGCGCCCACGCACCGCGCCAGGGTCCGGCACAGCGGCTGGCTGAGTGCCGCGCGCAGGCAGAGGTTAGGGTGCAAGGATCCCGCCAAAGAAGGGCGAACTAAAGGGCGTGGAACTTCGCTGTCAGTTGCGGTTTGCGGCGGCGGCCGAGGGGGCATCCGCCATTCTGGAGGCGCGCAGCGCCGATGGTGATGTGACGGTCACCGTGGAGGCCCGGGGCAGTGATCGGGCGGCGGCGCTGCTGGCGCTGGCCGAGCGCACCCGGGAGCTGTACGGGGCGGCCTGCCAGTTGGTGGAGACCGTCGAAGAGGTCACTCGCCAGTACTACGACGAGGAAGACGCCGAGGGCTGAGGGCGCCGCAAAGCACGGATCTGGGCCGGAGTGCCCGAGCCCATCGGGCTTCAGCAGTCTGGGAAGCCGCATTGCTGCGGCACTCCGCTGCTTTCCTCGGGTAACTGCATCTTCGCCGCATGGCTGCGGCGCTTTGCTGCTCGCCCGGAGGCGAGGCCCTCGCGCGAGGGCGGGATGAAAGCGCGGTGGGGGCGCCAGCATCTCGCCGGCGCCCCCACCAAGGTAGCCAGAACCTGCTTCTGGTCGTGAGCCGGTTCTACAGCGCTTTGAGGCTCTGGAGCGACTCCTGCAGCTTCTCCTCGGGGTATTCGAGGTCTTCCAGCTTGCCGGCCAGGTAGGCGTCGTAGGCGGTCAGGTCGAAGTGGCCGTGGCCGCTGAAGTTGAAGACGATCGTCTCCCTCCGGCCGGCTTCCTTGCAGCGCAGCGCCTCGTCAATCGCGGCGCGAACCGCGTGGGCCGTCTCCGGCGCGGGAACCACCCCTTCCGTCTTGGCGAAGAGCTCCGCCGCGGCAAAGACCGGGTTCTGGGCATAGGCGCGGGCCTCGATCAGCTCGTCCTTGTAGAGTTGGCTGACGAGGGAGGCCATGCCGTGGTAGCGGAGGCCGCCGGCGTGGATGCCCGAGGGAACGAAGTCGTGCCCCAAGGTATACATCGCCAGCAGCGGGGTCATCTGCGCCACGTCGCCGAAGTCATAGCTGAAGACGCCCCGGGTCAGCGTGGGGCACGCGGTCGGCTCCACCGCCACGATCCGCAGCTTCCGCCCGGCGAGCTTCTCTTTCACGAACGGGAACGCCAGGCCGGCGAAGTTACTGCCGCCGCCGGCGCAGCCGATGACGACATCGGGATAGTCGTCGGCCAGCTCAAACTGCTTCTGGGCTTCCAGGCCGATCACCGTTTGGTGCAGCAGGACGTGGTTGAGCACGCTGCCGAGCGAGTACTTGGTGTCGTCGCGGGAGACGGCATCCTCCACCGCCTCGCTGATCGCCATGCCCAGGCTGCCCGGCGAGTCGGGGTCCTTGGCGAGGACAGCGCGGCCGGCCGCGGTCTCCTCGCTGGGGCTGGCGGTGACGTTTGCACCCCAGAGCTGCATCAGCGAGCGGCGATAGGGCTTCTGGTGATAGCTCACCTTCACCATGTAGACCTTGCACTCGAGGCCGAAGAAGTTGCAGGCCATCGAGAGGGCGCTGCCCCACTGCCCGGCGCCGGTTTCGGTGGAGATGCGGCGCGTGCCTTCCTTCTTGTTGTAGTAGACCTGGGCGACGGCGGTGTTCGCTTTGTGGCTGCCGGCAGGGCTGATGCCTTCGTTCTTATAGTAGATGTGTGCCGGGGTATCCAGCGCCTGCTCCAGACGCCGCGCCCGAACGAGCGGGGTAGGGCGCCACAGGCGCAGGATGTCGCGCACCGGATCCGGGATCGGTATCCAGCGCTCGCGCGTCATTTCCTGCTGGATCAACTCCATCGGGAAGATCGGCGCCAGCGCCTCGGGGCCCACCGGCTCGCGGGTGACGGGGTGCAGCGGCGGTGGCGGCAGCGTCTTCATATCTGCCTGAATGTTGTACCACTGCTCCGGCACGGCGCTGTCCGGGAGCAAGAATCGGTTATCGGACATCACACATCCTCCTCGATGATAGGGCGGGGCACCGGAGTGATGGCCGCCCACCGGTCAACGATCGGGCCGGCACACCTTGCAGGGTTGGTAGCCCGCGGCCACCGCCTGAGCGAGCGACGCATAGGTCACCCGCGCGCCCGCGGCGATCCGCTCGCCAAAAGGACACCCTGGGCGGTGGGCTTTGCTATCGCCACCGCGCTTGGCAAACACCGCCCCAGCCGGCTTGCCGGATCCGGGGCTGGCTTTCGCCGCTGGCGCGCTGCTTGCCACGGCAGCGCCACCGGCCTTCGGCGTGCTCAGCGCGGCGAGCAGCGCCTGATTCTGCAGATACAGTTGCTCCTGCTGGCGGATCAGCAGAAGCAGCAGATCGGTGATCAACTGCAACCGGATCTGGGTTCGCGCTGTTTCATCGCCCGCGGCCGCCGCGGCGGTTTGGGCCTCCTGTTGGAGGCGCTCTACCTCGGCGCGCAGTGCTTTCAGCACCGGGTCAAGCGTCGCCTCGCGCGGCCCGGGAGCCTCGTTGGGCGCGGGGGCGGCGCTGGTCTGGCTGGCCGCGGACTGCGCGGGCGGCCCTGTCGCCTTGGGCACGGCGGCAGCCAACAGCACGCACGCACACAGGGCATGGAGCAGGCTGGACACGTGCATCCCTCCTCGCGCGGAGGTGGCCCGGCCGGCGGGGATGGCAGTGTGGTGGAGCGCGCGCCTTGCCCTGGGCGGGGTTGCCGGGCTACTCCTCCGCCTCCAGATCGGCGGCGTCCTCGTCCTCTTCAACAGGGCTGTACATTAAGGCCACAATCTGGCCATAGTACTGGTCGTGCAGCGAGGCAACAGACATGACGGCCTGCTCGAACTGCTCAATCGCCAGGTTGTCGGTGAGCACTTCGGTCATCAGGTACACGTCGCCCTCAGAATCGATCCCGAACTTGGCCAGCATCACGTCCATGTTCAGTTCGAGCAGGCGCCGATAGATGCCGGTCCGGTTTTTTCGGGGTGCGTTGATGAAGGGGGAGATGACGATGAGCACGCTATCGGCCAGGCGGATCTGCATGTCGATGTCTTTGACATCGCCGCGAAACCCGGTGCGCCATAGTCGCTCCTCCAGGCGCTCGTAAGAGATGTTAAGGTCCTGCAGGTACTGCTCGATCGTCTGCTCAGTTACCATGTCTGTTCCCTGGAACAGGCAGCGCGGCCGCCTGCTCGCACCCATCTTAGCATACGGGATGGGCCGTGTCAACACCGCTGCCGCCCGCGATTCCGGCCCGGCCCGGCGCGGGGGAAGCGCCGCTACCGGCGGGGTGCGGCCAGCATCAGCGACGCCGGCGACGCCTGCCCCACGGATGCCTATGGCAGTTCATATACCCGCGCGGGCCGCACATTGCACGGCACCGCGGCGGCACCCTCAGGCGGGCTCCTCGGCTGCGGGCTCGTCTGGCGACGCCTCGGCGGCGGCGGCGAGCGAGCCGAAGCAGGCCTCCAGCGCGGTGACCCAGAGGCGCGGCACGGCCTCCTCGGTCGGTGCGTGCAAGGTGTACCAGAAGAAGTCGCGGAGGATCTCCTCGTAGGAGGTGGCCGCCTCGTCGATGGACCACGGCTCGCCGGGAGGAGGCCGGTGGGCGGTTTCAAGCTGCACCCGGTCGAGGAATGCCTGCACCGTGGCTGGCGTGGCCTCCCGCAGGCCCGGCCCGAGGTAGCGCTCGGCCAGTTCGCGGAGGCGGGGCAGGGGAATCAAGACAGTTTCCTCAGCCGCACCTGGGGAAGCATCGCCTCAATCTCCTGGCGGGTGGCCAGGTCGGCGCCGGGCGACGCGGCCGTGGCCGCGCCAGCGGCTACCCCCAAGCGCAGCGCGTCGCCGAGGCCAGCCCCCTTCTCCAGGGCGCAGGCAAAGCCGGCGAGGAGCGAGTCGCCCGATCCCACGGTGCTCTTGGATGTAAGCACCGGCGGCGCGGCGTGCCACACCTCGCTGCCGTCGGTGGCGACGGCACCTTTCACCCCCAGCGAGATCACCGCCAGCGACACGCCGCGCTGGACGATCTCGACGGCGCCGGAGGCGGCGTCTTCCAGCGAGCGCAGCGCGCGGCCCAGCAGGCGCTCGGCCTCGGCGCGGTTGGGCTTCACCAGGTAGGGCTTGGCGGCCATCCCGGCTGCCAGCACCGTGCCATCGGCATCGAGGATCGCCTTCACCCCGTTCTGCTGGCAGTAGTTGATCAAGGTGGCGTAGACATCATGGGGCGCCCCGGGGGGAAGGCTGCCGCCGAAAGCGATGAAGGAGCACTTCGGCAGCACCTGGCGGATCTGCTCGCCCAACTGCCGCAGGTCCTCCATGCTGATCTCCGGGCCTGGCTCGTGAAGCGTGGTCGGCGGGGCGCCGGTGCCATCCTGCACGGCGATGTTCACCCGCGTCTCCCCCTTCACCGTGACAAACGCGGTGGCGATGCCCCGACTCTCCAGGTAGCTTTGCACGAACCGGCCGGTGTTCCCCCCCAGGAAGCCAAGCGCTACCGAATCTGCCCCGCACTCGCGCAGCACCAGCGACATGTTGATCCCCTTGCCGCCCGGATCCATGTCGCTGTGATCCACCCGGTTGGTGTCACCAACTTTGAGGCCCCGAACCCAAAGCGTGCGGTCCACGGCGGGGTTGAGGGTAACGGTAGCGATCATCTCATGCACCTCGGTGAAGGTATTGGCGCTCGGCGGAGTGACCCAGCGCGGCAAGCAGGACGGGCCGGCGTATCGCTGGCATCTGGCGGTCGGGGCGAACCCCGGGCACGTCGGATCGGCCCGGGGTTTGCCCCGCACGGCACTAGGGCTTAGAGCTCCGGCTCGATGAGGCCGTAGTCTCCCCCCTTGCGCCGGTAAACGACGTTGGTCTGTTCGCTTTCAGAGTTGGTGAAGACGAAGAAGTCATGGCCCAGCAGCTCCATCTGCAGCGCCGCTTCCTCGGGCGTCATCGGCTTGATGGGAAACCGCTTGGTGCGCACGATGCGGATCGCCTCGAGCGGGCCCAGCTCGGCGGTTGGCGCGGGCGGGGCTTCGGCCACCAGCTCCTCCCCCGCGGCCTCCTCGCGCTGCTCCCTCAGATGGGCACTCTCTTCACGCGGGCGCAGGATGCGCTTCCCCTTGAACTTCTGGACCTGCCGCTCCAGCTTCTCGAACACCTGGTCGATGGAGGCATACATGTCGGGGGTCTTCTCCTCGCCCCGCAGGATGACCCCGTCGCCTTGCACCAGGACTTCCACCACATGCCATTGGCGCTCGACGCTCTGGGTGATCTGCACCTCCTGGATATGGTGGAAGTACTTCTGGAGCTTGCCGAGCTTCTTCTCGGCATACGTTTTCAGTCCGTCGGACACCTCCATGTGCTTGCCCTTGACGGTGACTCGCATCCCTAACCCCCATCCCACTTGCGCTTGGCGATTGAGGGCAATCGCCAAGCTATCATCGTTCGCTGAGGGTGGCCACGGCGTAGGCAGCCATTCCCTCGCCCGAACCGGTGTAGCCCATGCCTTCGGTGGTCGTTGCTTTGACGCTCACCCGCGCCAACTCGATCTGCAGCGTCTCGGCGATGGCGGCGCGCATCTGGGGCACGTAGGGAGCCACGCGCGGCGCCTGGGCTACCAGTGTCGCGTCCACGGAAACGATCTGCAGGCCGCGCTCGCGGACGCACTCGGCGGCGCGGCGCAGGAAAAACCGGCTGTCGGCATCGCGATAGGTGGGGTCGGTAGGTGGGAAGAGTTGGCCGATGTCGCCGGCGGCGGCGGCTCCCAGGATGGCGTCCGTCAGGGCATGGAGCACCACGTCGGCGTCGGAGTGGCCCGTCAACCCGCGTTCGTAAGGGATTCGCACCCCACCCAGCACGAGCGCGCGCCCCGGTTCCAGGCGGTGTGCGTCATGGCCAAAGCCGACGCGCACGCCCCCCCCGGGCCGCTGCGTTCCGGTTCGTTCCTGTAACATCCGTTCTGCCATTGCCAGATCGTGCGGGGTAGTGATCTTCAAGTTCTCCGGCGAGCCGGGCACCACCTCCACCGGGTGGCCGGCTCGCTCCACCAACTGGGCGTCATCGGTGGCCTGGTAGCCATCGGCCGCGGCCGCCGCGTGCGCCTCCAGCAGCCAGTCGCGCCGGAACCCCTGGGGCGTCTGCGCCGCCCAGCTCTGGCGGCGGTCC
>JAAZEB010000362.1 GCA_012512505.1 Armatimonadota bacterium
CGCACGTTAGAACACACAATCGATACGAAGAAATTGTGTGTATGGAAGAAGTCACTGAGCAGAAATACGAAAAAATCACTGAGCAGGAACAGTCAGCGCGGCGGCAAGTTCAGCGATTCGTTGACAGTTCCCCTGGCCGCTTGCTATAATACCATCGGTTCGATTCGCGAAGAAACGAGGATCACCAAGCAAGCAGACGATGCAAGCAACGTTGTGGAGAGCGATGGTCGGGAGTGTTGGGCGCACCGGGGTGGTGGCGCGGCGTCGGCCGCTGTTCCGGCGCCGGCTGGAGGATTGCCCCCTGTTACCGGGCTTTCGGATAGTGCCGAAAGTGCGCCCCCTTACCCACACCTAAGAAGCCCGCTCTTCCGTATGGATGTAGCGGGCTTCTTGCGCAACTGGGTAAGAACTCCGCCAGAGAGGGTGATCCCCGCAGCGCCCGGCTGCCGCCGGCAGCGGCAAACTACAGAAAGGAGTAGTGGGCGAGGATGGAGGGGGAGGTACTCATACTAAACAAGGACTACGAGCCGCTGAACATCTGCAACCTTCGGCGGGCGACAGTCCTGGTGTACCTCGGTAAAGCAGAGGTGCTGCACACTGATGGTAAGGTGATCGTGACCCTCGCCGGCCGCAGCATCGCGCCATCCGTCCTGCGCCTGTGCCACCAGGTCCGGCGGCCGCGCCCGCGGCTGCGCCTGTCGCGCCGCAGCATCTTCGCGCGCGACAACTACACCTGCCAGTACTGCGGCGAAACCGGCAAGGAGATGACGATCGACCACATCATTCCCCGCCGGCTGGGAGGTGGCGACACCTGGGACAACCTGGTAGCCTGCTGCCGCCGCTGCAACGGCAAGAAAGGCGACAAGACGCTGCAGCAGGCCGGGATGAAGCTGGTTCGTGAGCCGCGCAAGCCCGGGTTCATTCCGTTCATCAGCCTATCGAAGTTCCTCCAGGGCGCCCGGCACGAGGTATGGCGGCAGTATCTGCCATCATACCCCGATCTGCCCACCCCCAACGACTGACGGGGCAGCGCCGCCCACGGCCTCGGGGCCTGCCACACTGGCCTAGCCCGGGGATGCCCGGTGGCGTCGGGTGACGCCACGGTCACTTTCCGTCGATTCGCCCTGCTGCGGGGCCGTAGGACCTGACGTGTCGTGGGCCACCCCCTTCGGCGCGGTTGCCACCTGGGCGCCACCCCCGCCGGGCAACCTCCGGCCCAGACGGCTGCAGGTGTGCCGGCAGCGGCGTCGAAGAAGGGATCGGTTGTCTTTGCCCACCAATGGGCCGGGCCGCGCGGCCGTGCGGCCACTTCCCCGCCGCCCCCAAGCCCGGGGGCACCACGGAAGGTAAAAGAGGGCAAGTGCCCCGTCTCAGGGGCAGACCCCATGCCCCGGGGGCACCACGAGCAGTCAGGTGGATCAACGCCCTACCGCGGGGTAAACTCGATGCCCTGCACCTACCACGAGCAATCGCCAGGGGCAGTAGCCCCAGCGCGCGGCCGGCCTCGTGCCCGGAACACACCACGCGCGGCGGTTGGGGCGATGACCCTGTTTCCAGGAGAGCAGCAAGCGGGGCTGGAAACCCTCGCTGGTACATCCGGGCTTTCGTGGCGGCCACCATAGCCGCCCGCCCGGCTCAGAGGACGCAAGATGCACGTACCGAGCGATCCAAACCGTGACATCTTCAGGCTGAGCCTGCAGTTTCGCAATCCCATCGGCCAGCGGATCTTCTCGCACCTGCGCTCTCCCCTGGAGAGCCTCACCGCGCTGCACCGCCTGGGAGATGCCTACGCTGCCGTGGCGGCCGAGCAGGACTGCGTGCGCTTCATCGAGGCGTTCCTGAGGGAGATCGATGTCCGTTGGGAGGTTTCCGAGGCCGACCGTGCCCGCATCCCCCGCCAGGGGCCGGCCCTCGTGGTCGCCAACCACCCGTTCGGGGGCGTGGAGGGGTTGGTGCTGTTGCACCTGCTGAAGTGCATCCGGCCGGACGTGAAGGTGATGGCCAACCGGTTGCTCGGGCGGATCCCGCAACTGCGCGATTCGTTCATCTTCGTGGACCCGTTTGGCACGCCGCAGTCGACCAAAGCCAACCTGCACGGGATGCGGGAGACGCTGCGCTGGGTGGGCGAAGGAGGGATGCTGGCGGTTTTCCCGGCCGGCACCGTGTCTCACCTGCACCTGCGCTCGCTGCAGATAACCGACCCGAAGTGGAGCGACACGATTGCCCGCATCGCGCGGCGCACCTCGGCGGCGGTGCTTCCCGCCTACTTCGCGGGCCACAACGGCCCACTGTTCCAGGTGCTGGGGCTGGCCCATCCCATGCTGCGCACCGCGATGCTGGCGCGCGAGCTGATGAACAAGCGCGGGCGCCGCATCCAGGTGCACATCGGCGGCGTGATCCCCGCCGCCAAGCTGCGCGAGCAGCGCGACGAAGACGTGATCGAGATGCTGCGCGAGCGCACCTACCTGCTGGCGATGCGCCGGCCCTCGCAACCGACGACGCCGGTGCAGGCCCCTCGCGTCCGCCCGGCGAAGAGGCGCCTGCAGCCGATTGAGGCACCCGGCGATGAGGCGGCGCTGGCTGCCGAAGTGGCGGCGCTGCCGGCGGAGACCCGGCTGGTGGAGAGCGGCACCTTCGCCGTCTATTGCGCCCAGTCCGAACAGATCCCGCTGACGCTGCGCGAGATCGGCCGCCTGCGCGAGGTCACCTTCCGCGACGCCGGCGAGGGGTCGGGCAAGCCGCTGGACCTGGACCGCTTCGACAGCTACTACCTGCACCTGTTCGTCTGGAACCGGGAGCAGCAGGAGGTGGTCGGCGCCTACCGGGTGGCACGGGTCGACGAGGTGGTACGCGCGCACGGGGTGGAGGGGCTCTACACCCACACCCTGTTCCAGTTCTCGCGGGCGCTGTTCGACCAGGTGGGGCCGACGCTGGAGCTGGGGCGCTCGTTCGTGCGGCCGGAGTACCAGCGGTCGTACGCCGGGCTGCTGCTGCTGTGGCGTGGGTTGGGCGAGTTGGTGTGCCGCGACCCGCGCTACAAGGTTCTTTTCGGGCCGGTGAGCATCTCCAACGGCTACCAACTGGTCTCGCGCCAGTTGATCGTGGCCTACCTGCGGGCCAACCGGCAGATGCACCCCTGCGCGCGCCTGGTGCGGCCGCGGCGGCCGTTCCGCCCGGCCACGCCAGCGCTGCGCGAGCGGGCCCTCACCTCCTCCGTCCTCGAGGATGTGGCAAGCGTGGAGGACATCTCCGCGCTCATCTCCCATATCGAGGTAGACCAGAAGGGCGTGCCGATCCTACTGCGCAACTACCTGAAGCTGGGCGCCAGCCCGCTCGGCTTCAACGTAGACCCGGAGTTCAGCGACGTGCTGGACGTGCTAGTGCTGGTTGATCTCACCTGCACCGACCGCAAGCTGCTGGAGCGCTACATGACGCCCGAAGGGGCCAGCCGGTTCCTGGAGTATCACGGGCGCGCGGCGGCGCCGGCGGCTGCCATCCCAGCTACCTCGAGCTGAGGGGCACATCCGGTAGGTTGGTCTCCGGGCAGCCCAACCAATAAGAAGAGGGATCGGCCATGCGGGGCTGATCCCTCTTCTTGTTGCGAACGCTTGAGTGCGCTCCCCCGGAGCGCGTTACTGGACCCCTCACCCAAAGGTGACCGGGCCTTTCGGCTCGCGCTGCGCGCGGATCTTGCCGGTGCGCAGCAACTCCGCCACATCCTCGGTCAACACGTCGATGACGCCCTGGCCACCGTTGGTGTAGACCGATTGCACGGTGCCATCCTTGCTGATCAGGTAGTAGACCGGCGTGGCGGTTGCCTGATAACGCTTGCAGATCGCCCGGTCGGCATCGCGCACTACCCGGAACGGAACCTTCTGCTCCTTCGACCACTGCGACAGCAAGCTCGCCGCGATCTTCTCGGTGTTCACCCCGAGGATGGCAAGCGGCTTCCCCTTGAACTTCTCCTGGAGCGCGGCGAGGGGGCGCAAGTCACCCGTGGAGACCGGGCACGTCGTGGACCAGAACATCAGGAGCACATGCTTCTTGCCCTTGAAGTCTGAGAGTTTGACGGCCTTGCCGGCCACATCCTTCGCGGTGAAGGCGGGCGCCTGCTTGCCACGCTGCAGCGCAGCGCTGCCGGCGCTTGCGGTGAGCGCCAGCACCACGGCGGCCAAGACTAGCCTGCGCATCGTACTCCCTCCTCAGGCCTGGCAGCACGGCCTGTTCCCAGGCTCATTGTATCATACTCCCGGCGGCCGTTCAAGCCACGGGCCGCCCGGCTACAGCCGCCTACCCCCGACTCCCACCGGGTCCCTGCCCTGCTACCACGGTTCGGCCTGGGCCTCTGCCAGGCGGGCCACTGGCAGGCGCTCCGGTGCGCAGCTCGCGGAGATGAGGTAGAGTCGTTGCGGGGTTCGCTAATAGTTACGGACAGAGCCTACTCGCCTGCCAGCCGGAGGACGTGCGCCCGTACCGTCGGGCGCACGCGGAAGCCGAGGCTTTGTAGGCGATCGAGTAGTGGCGAGACGCTGGGGAGCAGGCTTTGCTCCGTCGCACGCAACAGCACACCCAGCGTACCGGTGAAGGCAATCCCCAGGGTCCTCGCACACTGCCGGGCGCCCTCATCATCAACCAACAGCAGGGCATCCGCCATCTGCAGCGCCAACGCAAGGCAGTCCTGCTCGCCCTCCCCAAGCTTGGCAGCAGCCCGCGGACGAGCACCGGCATCCACTTCGCTAACGTGCATCC
>JAAZEB010000041.1 GCA_012512505.1 Armatimonadota bacterium
CACGGCACAGATCAGTATCGAGGCGCACGACCCGGACGGGGATGCCCTCACCTACACCTGGAGCGCGGCGGCCGGCACGCTGAGCGGCTCGGGGGCCACGGTGACCTGGACGGCGCCGAACACGGAGGGCACCTACAGCGTGACGGTGAGCGTGAAGGACGCCAAACACCCGGCGGTGACCCAGAGCTGCGCCGTAGTGGTCTCCTCAGGCGCCCGCTACCAGGTTCAGGAGGTGGAAGGCTTCAACCCGAGGGGGATGAACAACCACGGTCAGATTGCCGGCAGCAGCGGCGATCATCCAGCGGCGGTGTGGGACAACGGAGTGGTGACCCCGCTTCCGCAGCCGGCAGACCGCCAGTACCAGGCGATGGACATCAACGACCAGGGGGTGGTGGTTGGGCTCGGCTTATGGCGCTCCTACTCTGGAAACGCGGTGTACCGCGCCTGCCGCTGGCGCAACGACCAGTTCAGCCTGCTAGACGGCGATTGGCACCGCGACACCCTGCAGATCAACAATATCGGCCGCTATGCCGGGGTCCTCTACCCGTTCACCCACGAGGAGGGCCCCAATGTGGGCCTGCCCTGGGGCATGCGAGCCGGCCAGGACGGCGTCACCTTGCTGGCACCGCCCTGCCCAATCTACTACCTGGACCAGGAGAACGACCAGTTCTACAACAGCGGTCAAAACTATGACGCGAGCATGACCTATGCCAACGCGATCAACGACACCGGGCACGTAGCCGGCTACTCGCACATCGCGCGCTACTCCGGGTTGGGCACCCTGGACGTGTACCACGCCACCCTCTGGGAGAACGGCACCCCGATCGACCTGGACGCAGGGCGCGACGGGACCAGTCATGCCTATGGCCTCAACAATGTGAACCGGGTGGTCGGCCTCTACGTGGAAGGGTTCGATTTCCAGTCCCGCGCCCAGGCCTGCCAGTGGTTCGCGGGCCAGCGCACCCCACTGCCGGATCTTCCTGGCACGAACACCAGCGAGGCGCGCGCCATCAACAACGCCAACCAGATCGTGGGCCAGTGCCGCGTGGGCACTGATTGGCGCGCCGTACTCTGGGAGAACGGCACCGCCATCGATCTCAACACGGTCTGCGACCCGCTACCGAACGGGCGGGTGCTGCTGGAGCCCCTCGAGATCAACGACGCGGGGCAGATCCTCTGCCGCGCGCTTGGTCCCGAGGAAACGGCCAACAAGTGGTATCTGCTCACCCCACGCCAGTCGCGCCAGCGAATGCCGCGGCGCACGGCAGGAGGAATGGAAGATGAGGACCCACTGCGCTCCGCGCGGGCTGCTGCCGGCGCTCTGCCTGCTCCTGACCGGATGCGGCAGCTCGTCAGTCACCCGGCCAAACCCCTCCCCCGCTACTGAGGCGGGGGCGCTGCGTTTCTCGCTCGCCTGGCCGGCACTGCCGCCAGAGGGGGGCCGCCTGATCCCTCAGCGCGCCTCCACCATGGAGATAGACGTGAAGGAGGATGCCCCGGGCACCTACCATTCCTCGGTGAAGATCGAGCGCCCGGCTACCTCGCGGGAGATCTCCCGCGTGCCCACCGGCTGGGTCACGATCAACGCCCGCGCCTACGCCGCGGAGTCCAGCACGCCATTGGCTACCGGCAGCGTCCGCGTGGAGGTGAAGCCGCACGTTGCCACGCCGGTGCCGCTGACGCTGGAGTCGACCATCACCCGCGTCACCCTGGCCCCGGACCAGGTGGAACTGCAGGAGGGCGGCAC
>JAAZEB010000006.1 GCA_012512505.1 Armatimonadota bacterium
GACGCCGGGGTCTCCCCCGGACGCCGCCGCTCAGCTACTCGGCGGCTGGATCCTTACCGAGACCGGACTTTCACCGGCAAGCCCAACGTGGCTTATCTGGACACACGACGCCGGCGATCCGGCCTGTGGCGATTGGGCGAGCAGGGCCGCGGGCCACCCCTGGCGAAGTGCTCCCTGTTCCCGCGGCCCCGGGGTGCCGCCGGCGTGTTCTGGAGGAGGCCCGGCGGGCGCGGAGCTGCCTGCCGCTTCGGGCGAGCAGTGATGGAGGCCAACGATGCTTGCTGGCTTTGCCGAGATCGACATCACCCCGCCGCCGGGGGAGGAGCTGACGGGGTACGGCTACTTCCTGGAGCGCCACGCCCAGGGCACGCTCGACCCGCTGTTCGGCCGCGCCGTCGCCCTCAGCGATGGGGAGGCGCGCGCCGTCCTCGTGCAGCTTGACCTGCTCGGGCTGCCACGCTGGCTGGTGGAGGAGGTGCGCGCCCGCGCCGAGCGGGAGTTGGGCCTGCCGCCGGCCCACCTGATGCTCCACTGCACGCACACCCACTCCGGGCCGGCCACCATGCCGCTCTACGGCTGCGGCACGCCCTCGGAGCAGTTCCCGGCCGCGCTGATCCCCCAGGTGCTCACCCTGGTTTCCCAGGCGCTGGCTGACCTGAAGCCGGTGACGGCCAGCGAGCGCTTTGAGGGCGACTTTCCCGACGGGTTTGCCGGCAACCGGGTGGGGCTGCCGGACCTGGATACCCGAGTGCGGGGCGTGCGCTTCCAGATGGCGGCCGGGGCGCCGATCCTCCTTTTCTCTTACGCCTGCCACCCGGTGGTTCTTGGCATCAACCGGGAGTACTCGGCCGACTACCCGGCCTACGCCATCCGGGAGCTAAACGCCTACGGCCTGCGCGCCCTCTTCCTCAACGGCCCGTGTGGCGACGTTGATCCCCTGAGCAACCGCTACCGCTGGGGGGCCGGCACCCAGGAAACGCTGCGCCTTTACGGCCACGACCTGGCCGGGGTGGTTCGCCGCGCCCTGCTTCAGGCCACGGAGGCGCCGGCCAGCCCGCTGCGCGCCTGCTCGCGGCGCATTCCCCTGCCGATGGCGATGCCGGACGCGGCGGCGGTGCTGGAGGCCTCGTTGGCCAAAGCCCGGGCAGCCGCCCAACGGCATCCCGAGGATGGCCCCCGGCAAGTAGACGTGATGTGGCACGAGCGCATGCTGGAGCTGTACGCGGCGGGAACCCTGGACGATGCCATGCGCGCCGAGGTCCAGGCAATCGCCTGCGGCGGGATGGTGTTCGTCGGCCTTTCCGGGGAGATCTTCACCCGCCTGGGACAGATGATCCGCGCCGGGGCACCGGGGCACCACGTCCTGGTGGCGAACACCTGCAACGCCGTGCTCGGCTACATCAGCACACACGAGGATGTGGAGGCGGGGGGCTACGCCTCGCTTGGCTCCTGCAAGCTGTACGGCATGCCGTTGCCCACACCGGATGCCGGCGAGCGCTGGGCCGCCGAAGGCGCCGGCATGCTGCGCGAGCTGCTGGCCTGAAGCGGAGCCCCGCCCGCCTAGCAAGCATCCCAGTCCATCCATGAGGGCACAGGCCGGTGCGCGGGCCACCTTTGACGGATCTGGAGGGAGGTGCCATCAACCGACTGGCGAATGAGAGGGGCAAGGAGGCCTGCCATGCGTTCCTGCATCCCTCTCTTGCTGCTTGCCGCCACGCTGCCGGCCGCGGCGGCATCGGCCGCGCGCCCGCCGGCTGGCATCATCCGGGGGATCTATGCCGACCCGGGCGCCGCGATTGAGAACCGCGTCTGGACCGGCTACGGCGCCGGCTACGTGGAGGATACGGCCGAGAAGCACTCCGGCACCGCCAGCATCCGCTGCACCAACCGCAGTGACCGGGAGGCACACGGCGCCTCCCAGCGGATCCGCCTGGCGCAGGAGACGGCGCGCCCCATCATCATCTCCGGTTGGGCGAAGCTGGAGGGCGTCGCCGGCGAGCCGAACTACCGCTGCTCCGTCTACCTCGACCTCGTCCTGGAAGGCGGCGAGCCATGGTTGATGAAGGTGGCCACCTTCGACCCGGCCAAAAGTGGCTGGCAGTACGCCGAGGCAACCTACACCCCGCCCGCCCCCATCGAGTCGGCTACCGTCTACGTCTTCCTGCGCGAGCGCCAGGGCACGGCGTGGTTCGACGACCTCGCCGTTCAGGAGGTGCTCGACGCACAGGGCACCCGCTCGGCCAACCTGCTGCAGGACCCCGGCTTCGAGGCCAAGGCCCCCCCGCGTTCGGGGGAAACAGGAGGGGCATCCCTGAGCCCGCGCGACCGCTTCTTCGGCAAGCTGAAGGAGATCGGCTGTAACGCCTTCCACCTCTACCGGGGCGTGAGCTGGGAGAAGGTGATGGGCGAGCCGGGCCAGCCGGCCGGGCCCCTGCCGGCAATCGACCCGGAAGATCCCTTCCTCGACTTCGTGCGCGACGCCCACCGCCGGGGCTTCAAGGTGTGGCTGACCGTCGGGGTGGGGCTGCCGCCGCTCGAAAACGCGCAGTCGCCAGAGTTCCCCTTCTGGGCGTGCGTCAACAACCGCTGGGGCGAGGCCTACACGCGCGCCATCGCTTACTTTGCCCAGTACGGCGTGGACGGCATCGGCATGGTGCCGGACGAGTGGAACTACCACAACGAGCCGGTGAAGTCGCTCGCCAATCACTCCGACCCGGCGGTTGCCCAGTTCTACACCAGCATCCCTCACCACTGCGACTGCCCGGTGTGCCGAACCCGCTTCCGCGAGCGCACCGGTCAGGAGTACCCCGATGTGCGCAACCTGTGGAGCACCACCGCGCCGGTCTGGGCCGATTACCTGCAGTTCCGCTACGACTCCACCGCCGCCTGGATCCGCCGCTCCGTGCAGGCCGCCAAGCGCGTCAACCCCCGGATCGTCACCGACACGATGATCTGCGTCCTCCCCGTCTGCAGCGATGACCGCCGCGATACCGGCGCTGCCTGGGATCAGATCGGCGTCGAGACCGGCCTGGACTGCCTGCAGACCGACCCCTACATCCAACTGCACAACTACCTGGGAGACTCGACGCACTACTACCCCGCGGAGACCACGCTGCACCTGGCCTCGGCCAACTGGAAGGGACGGGCCGGGGTGACCCTGGAGGCGTGTCGGCTCTTCGAGCGCTACCGCGACAAGGAGCCGGTGGAGGTCTACGGGTCGGCGCTCTCCTGCCTGGCGCACGGTGCCCGCGAGTTCTTCTGGTGGTACTTCAGTTACCTGAACGGTGAGGAGCGCTTCGTCGACCCGGAGCCGCCCTCCCGGCAGTTGGCGGCAGTCTACCGGGTGATGCGGGAGATGGAGCCGTACCTCCTGGAAGCTCGGACGCCGGGCGAGGTGCTGGTGCTCTACTCGCGCACCTCGGAAGACATCTGGCACTGGCTGGCCGGCACGCCGTCACCGCCGGCGATCGTGGGCGCAAAACCAGACCCCCGGCGCGGCTTCCAGGCCCACCGCAACGTCCTCTACTGGCTGCTGCGGCGCGGCATCCCGTTCCGGATGACCTTCCTCGAGAATCCCGACCCGGCGCGCCTGCGAGAGGCCCGGGTGATCCTGGTGCCGTTCGCGCCTGCCCTCAGCAGTGCCCACCTGCAGACGATCCGCGCGCAACTGCAGGCCGGCAAGACGGTGGTGACCCTGGGGCCGCTCGCCACGATGGACGAGCGGGGCGTGCCGACCACGCGCTCCCTTGGTGCGCCAGGCCGCGGCCCGCTGGCAGCAACCAAGGGGAAGCTGATCCACCTGGGCGACGACTTCTCCACCAAGCTCTTCCCGGAGCTGCCGCCGATGAGGGATCCCAAAGGCACGGTGCCGCTGCCGCCGTTCGTGCCTGGGCCGACGGCGCGGTCGGAGCAGGTGCTGGCCGGGGTGCTGGGCCGGCCGGCGTCGCTGTTCGCGGCGCAGCCGGCGCGAGACGTGGAGGCCACCCTCCTGCGCGGCCCGCGTGGGCGCCTGCTGTTGCTCACCAACTGGAATCCGCGCCGGCCCGCCCAGGTGGCGCTGCGGCAGTCGGCGGTGGGCGGTCCCGCGCGCGCCCAGGGCTTCGCTATCAGCCGCGCGGCCACGGTGAAGCCGGTGCGCATGGAGCTCTCAGGAGCCGGGTGGCGCTTCCGCCTGGCGCCCCAGGAGAGCCGCCTGGTGCGCCTGAGTCCAATCCAGCGGTGAACGCCCGCCCCTAGCATGCCCTTTAAGAACCGGTCCAGGGTCCGGCCACCACTGCCCGTGCCCGTGGGCTACGCCGCGATGAACAGCTCGGCGTCGCGGCCGAGGAGGCGGCTACGAATGCGCCGTAGGGCCGCTCGGTGGATCTGGCAGACCCGCGCCTCAGTGCGCTCGAGCACCTGGCTGATCTCTTTGAGCGTCAGGTCTTCGTAGTAGTAGAGGGTGATCACCAGG
Source organism: Armatimonadota bacterium (assembly GCA_012512505.1). Lineage (GTDB taxonomy): Bacteria > Armatimonadota > JAAZEB01 > JAAZEB01 > JAAZEB01 > JAAZEB01. The sequence continues at coordinate 4,454 of JAAZEB010000006.1, forward strand.
CGTTCGTCGGGCGGCAGGGCCACGATGGCGCGCGTCAGCGCCTCCCGGCGGGCCAGGCGATCCAGGTTCGCCTCAGGATCGGGGCTATCGGGGTGGGCCAGCGTATCGAGGAGGCTCAGCGAGTCGCCCTCGCCGGCGACGAACGGCTCATCCAGCGAGAGCACTGTGCCCAGCCCCACTGCGGCCAGGATGCCCTGCACGCGCTCCGGGTCGATCTGCAGCGCCTCGGCCAACTCCTGGTCGGTGGGGGCACGACCCAGCGCCGCGGCGAGGCGAGCACGGGTGGCCTCCAGCTTGCCGGCAGTGCGGCGCGTCAGTCGGGGCACCCAGTCCATCTCCCGGATGCCGTCAATCACGGCGCCGCGCATGCGCAGGGTGGCATAGGCCTCGAACTGCTCCCACCGCTGGAGGTCGCACTTCTCGATGGCATCGATCAGGCCGATGATCGCCTGCGTCTCTAGGTCGTCGCGGTCCAGGTAGGGCGTTGGACTGATGTTCAGGCGGTCGACCACATGCCGGACCAGCGGGGTGTAGGCCAGGATCAGCGCCTCGCGGGCCTCGGCGTCGCCCCGGAGCTTATAGCGCACCCACAGCTCCCTGGTATCGTTTCGCATCATGCGCTCCCGCCCTCATCGCGCCCGGGCGATTGCTCTCGCCAGGCCGCGCCACCGGCGGACTGCAGCCCCAGCAGCAAGGCCAGCAAGCGATTCAGGCTCCAGAGGAAGAGGAAGGCCACCAGGCCCTGGCTGACCGCCCAGGCAGGCTCCTCACTCTGCAGCAGGGCGGGAATGCTCACCAGACAGCAGGCGATCAGGCTCAGCAGCAGGCCGAGTGTCTTCCAGGCAAACGCCAGGATGTCTTCCTCGCCATGGCCAGCAAGGGTGGTTTGGTGCTTGCGCCTCATCCTACAGCAATCCCTTTCTCCGCAGGTCTATCTGGTGGTCGTTGATGTGCCGGCACAGGCGGCTACGGTCACGCGGGCTGATCCGCTCGAAGGCGATGGCGATGTCGGCCGCCTGACCACAGCCTGGCAGGCAATGCTTGCGCACCACCCGCCCCTCGGCGTGAACCGGCTCGCCGCAATCCCCCAGGTCCAGCGTGAGGGTCACTGCCTGGCCGGTGCTCACCAGGCGCGGGTCGAGGGTCGTCACCCGCACCTGCACACCGCCGCCGCTCAGATTGCGGGTGTAGGCCGGGTATCCCAGGCCCGCCCGTCGGAGGTCCCCGCGCAGGGTGATCAGCGCCGGCACGCGCTTCTCGGTGCGCACGTACTCGCGGCGCTGGTGGCGATGGTAGGCGGCCGGCCAGGCCATGACCAGGACCGGCACCCCCTCAACGCGGCGCCCCAGCACGGGGGCCAGGAAGCACACCAGGCCGGTGGCTACCGGCACCCACACCTCCACCCGCTCGCCGGGCCGGATCGGCGCGGACACGGAGCCGGCGAACGGCGCGGCGGTGGTGAAATGACCCTCCTCCACCGTCTCGACGCGTGTGGTGTAGACACCAGCATCACAGCGGATCATCAGCCGGCGGTTCGGCGTGATTGCCCGAGCGAGCACGGCGTCCCGGCTCATGCGGCCTCCTCCGGACAGACAGCGGCGGCGAGCGCCTCGGCCGCGGCCGGAACGATCTGCTCGGGCACATCCTGCCCCTGGCTGAAGTAGGAGAGCGGCAGCCCGGCGCGGATGGCGACCTCCACCACGCCCCCGAGGGCGTAGGCCTCATCCAGCTTGCTGAGGAGCAGGTGGGAGGGCGCCAGGCGCCGGAACCCCTCCACGGCGGCCAGCAGCGAGCGGCGCTCCGTGGGCGCGGCCAGCACCAGGTGGACCTCGTCGGGGTCAGCCGCCGCCAGCAGCCGTGCCAGCTCGCTCAGGCGCGGTCCGTCGCCCGGCGCGTGCCCGACGGTATCGACCAGGATCAGCTCGCGGTCACTGAAGCGGTCCAGCGCCGTGGCGGCCGCCGCGGGGCAGTCGGCCGCCAGGAGCGGCACGTCCAACACCTCGGCGTAGATGCGCATCTGCTCGAACGCGCCCACGCGGAACGTATCCAGGCTCAGCAGGCCAACGCGGCGGCGCGCGGCAATGGCATAGTGAGCGGCCAGCTTGGCGAGTGTCGTGCTCTTGCCGGCACCGGTGGGCCCCACCAGCGCCACCACCCGCGGGCGGGCCGAGGGGCGCGCGCCGCCGTTGCCCTCCGCGAAGGCACCCTCTGGCTCCAGGCGGATCGGCCCGGAGACCCTCAACCGCCCGCGGATCGCCGCCGCCACCGCCGCCCATGCCTGCGCCGGCCCCACCCCCTCGGCCGCCGCGGCCAGTTCCCGGGCCAGTGCCGGCGACACGCCGACCTCCACCAGATGGGCCGCCACGCCCGCCGGCACGTCCAAGCGCGGCGCGGCCCAGGCCGCCAGCCCGGCCAGCGCCCGGCGGATCGCCGCCAGCTCGGCGCCGAGATCGGCAGGGGCCTCCGGGGAGAGAGGAGGGGTGTTGGGGGAGCGGTCGGCAGGCTGGGCATGCCCATTGGCTTCGGCAGACGCCCGCTCGCTCGCCGTCGGGCCCCCAGCCGGACGCTCGGCCTCGAGGGTAAGCCGGTCACTCGTTTCCTCAACCCCAGCGGCGGGGGCACCCGCCGGATCCTCGGCTACCGCCGCTACCACTTCAACGCGGTGGCGGCCGAGGAGCGGCAGCTTTGGGGCCAGGGTACGCGTGCGGAGGATCATCGCGTCGGCGCCCAGCTCGCCCTGAACTTGCCGCAGCGCGTCCTGCATCGTTGCCGCTTGGTAGCGTGCGATTCTCATGGGTCGATCCTCACCACGCCCCGAGACTGCACTTCAGCCTCGGGGATGAGCTCGGCGTAGGAGAGCACCACCAGGCCGGGGATGCTTCGCTCGGCCAGGAAGAAGAGGTGCGGCCGCAGCCGGGGGGCGCAGAGGAGCACTGGCGGGTGCCCCAGCGCCAACAGCTTGCCCAACTCCGCCTGCAGGCGCTCCAGTAGCCGGTCGGTGACATCCGGGTCTAGCAGCAACTGGCTGCCCTGCTCGCTGGTGCGCAGGCGGTCGCCGAGGAACTGCTCGGTCCGCGGGTCGAGCATGATGACGTGCAGCTTGCCGTCGGGCGCCTGGTTGGCCTGGCAGATCCAGCGGGCCAGGGCCCGCCGGGCTTCCTCGGTGAGGGCGTCGGGGTTGCGGGTGAAGCGCGCCGCGTCTCCAAGCGCCTCCAGCACCGACACCAGGTCGCGGATGCTGACGCGCTCGTGGAGGAGACGCTGCAGCACCTTCTGCACGTCGGCCAGGGAGAGGAGGTCTGGCACCAGGCCCTGCAGCACCGCCGGCGCGCGCTCGCGAACGCCCTCCAGCAGATCCTGCACCGCCTGCCGGCTCAGCAGCTCCGCGGCGTGGCGACGGATCATCTCGGTGAGGTGGGTGATGAGCACCGTCAGCGGGTCCACCACGGTGTAGCCGGCAATCTCCGCCGCCTGGCGGCCCGGCTCGTCCACCCAGATCGCCGGCAGCCCAAAGGCCGGCTCGCGCCCCTCGATGCCGCGCACGCCGCCGGCGGCGCCCCCTGGGTCCATCGCCAGGAAGTGGCGGGGGTAGATCTCGGCGTGGCCCACCTCCACGCCGCGGAGCTTGATGGCGTAGGCGTTCGTCTTGAGCTGGGCGTTGTCGCGCACGCGCACCGGGGGCACCACGATCCCCAGCTCCTGGGCGAGCTGGCGGCGCATCAGGCTGATCCGGCTCAGCAGGTGCCCGCCCTGCTGGGGGTCGGCCAGGCGCACCAGGCCGTAGCCAATCTCCACCTCCAGCGGGTCGACGTGCAGCACCCGCTCGATCTCCTCCTGGGAGATGCCGCCTTCGGGAGCGGTCGGAGCGGGCGCGGCGGCGGGCTCCTGCACCGCCGTTTCCGGGACATCCGGCTCGGCGCGCAGCGCCTGCCAAACGCCGAAGAGGCCACCGGCAACAAGGAGGAGGGGAAGCTTGGGCAGGCCAGGCACCACTGCCAGCACCAACAGCATCGCGGCGGCGATCATCACCGCGCGCGGCTGCGAGAGCGTTTGCCCAACCACTTGCTGGCCAAGGCGGGTATCGGCGGCGGCACGGGTGACGATGACGCCGGTGGCGGTGGAGAGGAGCAGCGCCGGGATCTGGCTCACCAGGCCATCGCCCACGGTGAGAAGAGTGAACGTCTGCAGCGCCTGAAGCAGGTCCATCTTCATCTGGAAGAGGCCCACGGCAAAGCCGCCGATCACGTTCACGATGATCATCACGATGGCGGCGATCGCGTCGCCCCGGACGAACTTGCTGGCGCCGTCCATCGCGCCGTAGAAGTCGGCTTCCTGCTGGATCTTCAGGCGTCGCTGGCGCGCGCCCTCCTCGGTGATCAGGCCGGCGTTCAGGTCGGCGTCAATCGCCATCTGCTTGCCAGGCATCGCGTCGAGGGTGAAGCGGGCGGCCACCTCCGCCACGCGCCCGGCGCCCTGGGTGATCACCACGAACTGGATCACCACCAGCAGGAGAAAGATGACCACGCCCACCACATAGTTGCCGCCAACGACGAAATCCCCAAAGGCGGCAATGACGGCGCCGGCGTGGCCGTGCAGCAGGATCAGCCGGGTGGAGGAGATGTTCAGCGCCAACCGGAACAGCGTCGCCAGCAGCAACAGCGTGGGGAAGGAGGCGAACTCCAGCGGCTCGGTGGTGTAGAGGCTGACGAGCAGGATCATCAGCGCCAGGGCCATGTCGAGGATGAGGAGCAGGTCGAGCAGCAGAGGCGGCAGGGGGATGATCATCATAGCGATGATCACCACCGACATCACCGCCACCACCATATCGCTGTGGCGCAGGATCAGGGCGGCGGCGCGGCCGGGCGACCGGGCCCCGGTGATCTCCTGGGGGAGCGTCGCGGCCATCTAGGCTTTCCTCCCATAGGTGCGGTAGATGAACGCCAGCACCTCGGCGACGGCACGGTAGAGCGCCTCGGGAACGGCGTGCCCCACCTCCACCTGGCGGTAGAGGGCGCGGGCGAGGGGCACATTCTGCACCACCGGCACGTGGTGACGCTTCGCCAGGGCGCGGATGCGCTCGGCCATGAGGAGCTGGCCCTTCGCGACCACCACCGGAGCGGCGTGCCGCTCCGGGTCGTAGCGCAGCGCCACCGCGAGGTGCGTCGGGTTGGTCACCACCACATCCGCCTTGGGCACCTCTTGCATCAGGCGGCGGGTGGCCATCTGCCGCTGGATCTGGCGCACGCGCGCGCGAATTTGCGGGTCGCCCTCCTGCTCGCGGTGCTCTTCCTTGACCTCCTGACGGCTCATGCGCAGGTTGCGCTCGTGCTCCAGGCGCTGGTAGAGCACATCGAGCGCGCCAATCGCCAGAAACGCCAGGCAGACGCGCACCGCCAGCCCGCGGCACAGCGCGGTGAACGCCACCCGGCCGGCCGACGGGTCCATCGCCGCCAGGTCAATGAACGCGCCGCGCTGTTGGCAGAACCAGCGGTAGAGGATGAAGCTCATCAGGGCGCACTTCAGCAGCCCCTTCGTCAGCTCTACCAGGGTGCGGCGGGCCACCAGGCGTTTCAGACCCTGCAGCGGATCCAGGCGGGTGAGATCGAGCTGCAGGGGCCGCGCCGAAAGGAGCAGGCCCACCTGCCCCACCTGGGTGAGCGCGGTAGCAGCGGCGGCCGTCAGGCAGACAGGGGCCAACGCCACCAGACCCTTGGCGACAATCGGGGCGGCCCAGGTGAAAATGGCGCCGAGGGCCACCTGGGGGTGGCGCAGGTCCATCAGGGCCTGGCGCAGCATCGTCTCCAGGGAGCCCCAGGCAAACTGCTGCCCGGCGAGGAGCGCCACGAAGCTCGCCGCCAGCGCCACGGCGGCGGTCAGGTCCTGGCTGCGCGCGATCTGGCCCTTCTGGCGCGCGTCACGGCGGCGCTTGGGGGTTGCGGCCTCGGTTCGCTCACCCGCCATGGCTCACCCCCGCGCTCGCGCCGGCGGCCCGCAGCAAGGAGAGGAACTCCCCGCGCAGGCCAGCAAAAAGATGGGCCAGCAGCACCGCCAGCAGCGGCAGCGCCGCGCTGAATGCCAGCAAGGCGGCCACCGCCTTCAGCGACGGCGTCATGATCAGCAGGTTGATCTGGGGCGCAACCCGGTTCAGGATCCCCAGGCCCAGGTCGGCCACGAGGAGCACGGCCAGCACCGGGGCGGCCAACTGCACCCCGAACAGCGCCATCTTGCAGAAGAGGGCGACGATCCCCTCGCTCACCAGGGCGGCACCGCTGAAGGTACCCAGAGGCACCAGCGCGAAGCTGCGCGCCAGGGCGCCGATCACCAGGTGGTGCGCGTCGAGGGTGAGGAACAGCACCGTGCCCAGCATGTACTGGAAGTTGCCGAACGGTGATACCGACGTCTGGAAGGTTGGGTCTACCCAGCCGCCCATTCCCATGCCCACCTGCAGGTCGATCAGTTCGGCGGCGTACTGCAGCGCCAGGAAAACGAGCGCCGGCAGCAACCCGAGCGCCAGGCCCAGCAGCGCCTCGCGGAGGATGGCAGCGACCAGCGGCAGCAGCGCCTGCTCCAGCGGCACGCTCTGCGGCGTGGCCAGCGGCGCCAGCGCCACGGTGAGACCCACCGCCCCCAGCACCCGCACCGGCACCGGCACCTGGTGGCTGGAGAAGATCGGGGCGCTGATGAAGATGCCGCTCACCCGCACCAGCACGAGAAGCCACACCACCAGGTGCCGGCAGATATAGTCGAGCAGTTCCATCGCCTACTTCACCAGCTTCGGCAACTGCAGATAGAGTTGCGTGGTGAACTCCACCGCCAGGCGCAGCATCCAGGAGCCGAACAGCCCCAGCGCGGCGAAGATCGCCAGGATGCGCGGCACCACCGCCAGCGTGCTCTCCTGAATCTGCGTGGCCGCCTGAACGATGCTGATCGCCAGGCCGACCACCATCGCGATCGCCACCACCGGCAGCGAAAGCTGCACCACCAGCATCAAGGCGCCCTGCGCCAGGCCGAGGACGGTGTCCTGGGTCATCGTGACTCCATCAACGGAAGCTCAGCACCAACGACTGGATGATCAGGTTCCAGCCGTCGACCATCACGAAGAGCAGTACTTTGAACGGCAGCGAGACCATCGCCGGTGGCAGCATCATCATCCCCATCGAGAGGAGGATGATGGCGACTACCATGTCAATCACCAGGAAGGGCAGGTAGATCATGAAGCCCATCTGGAAGGCGGTCTTCAGCTCGCTGATCAGGAACGCCGGGGCCAGCGCGCTGGTGGGTACGTCGGCGCGGGTGCGCGGCTGGCGGCTGCCACCCAGGCGCAGGAACAGGCCAAGGTCCTTCGGCCGGGTCTGCTTGAACAGGAAGTCACGCACCGGCCGTTCGGCGCGGCGGAGCGCCTCGTCCAGCGTCACCTGGTGGCGCAGGTAGGGCTGCAGCGCCCGGTTGTTCACCTCCTGCCAGACCGGCTGCATGATGAAGAAGGTCAGGAAGAGCGACAGCCCGATCAGGATTGGGTTGGGCGGGATCTGCTGCACACCAAGGGCGCTACGGGTAAACGCCAGCACGATGGCGATGCGCACAAACGAAGTCAGGGTGAGCAGCAGCGCCGGGGCCAGCGTCAGCGCCGTCAGCAGCAGGAGGATCTGCAGCGTCGCCGCCACGTCCTGCGGACCGCGAGCGGTGCCGCCGCCCAGGGGCAGCTGCGGCGCCCCCTGGGCAAACGCGGCCGCCGGGAAGAGCAGCGTCGCCAGGCACACCATCCCCAGGCGGCGGGGCAGGCGAGCCGCTGCCGGCCAAACCGGGCGGGCGAAGCGCTCCAGCAACCCCCTCAGTGTGTGTGCCATGGCTTCCCGTTGCCTCCGCCGGACGCCTCGCGCATCCGAGCGATCCCATCGGCACCGCGGTTGAGCAGGAGGAGCTTGCGCCGCACCTCCTCACGCAGCTCCTCGTCGCTAAGCAGCTCCGGCTGCTGGGCGCCCGCGGCCTGGGGCTGCGCGCCTCCAGCGGGTGCCGCCTCCGCCGGCCCCGGTGCGCCGGCCGTCAACCGCTGCAACTGCTCCGAAAAGCTCTCGCCGCCACGCCCGGCCGAGGGCGCGTCCGGCCGTGCAGACAGCTCGGCCAGGAGAGTGATCTGCTGGGGGGTAGAGGCAATCAGCAGGCGGCGCCCCTCGACATCGAGGAGGTGTACGCTGCGCCCCGGCGCCAGTGGAAAGCTGGAGCGAACTCCCATCTCGCCGCCCGGCGCGGCGCTGCCGGCGCCCGGCAGGAAGCGCCGCAGCAGGCGCAGCGATCCATAAGCCAGGCCCAGCACAACGGCCAGCTTAAGCCCCAAGCTCAGCAGCCCCAGGGGCGTGTTGGTCGGCATCTTGGGCGCGGCCGCTTCCATGGAAGCCAGGTCTAGCTCCAGCGGGATCTCCTTCTCCGGCAGAGACTCAGGCGGCCGGGGTGCGGCCGTCTTCGCCACGGGGGCGGGCGCGGCGGCCGGCTGGGAGGCCGGATCGGCAGCCGGCGCCGGGGGAGTGCTCGTCGAGTTCGTTGCCGGCTGGGCCGCCGCCAGGGCAGTGCTCGTCGGGTTCGTCGTCGGCTGGGCTGCCGGCGGCGCTTCCGGGGCAGTGGCCTTGGCGGGCGGGGCTGCCGGCGGCGCCTCCGGGGCGTGTTCTGGGGCAGTCGGCAGCGCGGCGGCGGGAGCAGCGGCCCCGGTGGCAGGAGCCGGTTCGGGCGCCTTGGCGGCCGGCGGCGCACTCACCGCGGCCCCCTGCGGCACCCCACCGGTCAAAGCGCCGAGGGCGGGGGCGATCCAGCCGGCGCCGGACTCGGTGCGCACCAGCAGGCCGCCGGCCAGGCCAAGGCCCGCCGCAAGAACGGGCGCGTAGTGTCGGAAGCGAGTGCGAAGGCGTGCGCTCATCAGTCTCCCCCGGTCGGCGGCAGCAAAGCAGGCGCTCAAGGGCACATCCGCTCCGCCGGCCTCTGTTCGCAGCGCGGCCACTCCTGACCGCCAAGGACCTCGTGTGGTCCCTTTGCCCGACGTGCTACTCAGCCGGACCCGGAGGGGATCTATGCAAGCGCGCTGCCACGGCACAGAGGCCACGAGCGGTGGGGGCGCAGGCGCCACCCAGCGCCCTCAACCGTCCGGGGAATGCCAGGAGCGGCGCGGTGGGCGGGCGGCGATGCGGCGTTTCGCCACAGGAAGGCGGCGCGCTGGGGAGGATCGTCACACCCTCACTCGTTGCTGGGGAGCTCGGTGGGGTCGTAGGCGGGACGGGTGATCTGGAGGGCATAGCGCCTGCCCAGGAGGCCGGGCAGGCCGAGGAGCTTGGCCTGGTCGCCGATGTAGAGCGGGAACTCCTGCCCCGGCCGCGTGTCCAGGCAGATGACATCGCCCACTTCCAGGGCGGCCAGGTCGGCCACGCGGAGGGAGGCACGGCCGAGAATCGCCCGGCAGATGAGCGGCGCTTCGTGGAGCTGCTCGCTGATGGCGCTGCTCCCCTCCTCGGTGCGGCCGCCCTGGGCGGCGGCGAACCACTGCTCGGCGCTGAGGCGCCCGGCCACTGGCTGCAGGGCGGCCACCGGCAGGCAGAGGCGTGCCGTGCCGGAAACGCCGCCGAGCGTCACCGCGAAGGTGATCACCATCACCACCTCGCCCGGCAGCGCGATCTGGCAGGAGAGGGTGCTGGTGCCGACCTCCTGCAGGGTTGGGGAGACCTCCACCAGGCTGCGCCAGGCCGCGCCCAGGTCGTGCAGCGCCAGGCCGGCGATCCGCGCCACGAGCGCCCGCTCGATTTCGGTCAACTCGCGCGGTTGGTCGAGGGGATCCCCCTTGCCCCCCAGCAGCCGGTCCACCAGTGCAGTGGCGAGGCCCGGGTCGATCTCCAGGAGGGCGTTGCCGGTTTCGGCGGCGAAGGCGAAAGTGACCAACACCGTGGGGTTCGGCAGCGCGTGCAGGAACTCGTCGTAAGGGATCTGGTCGATGCCGGCGAGCGTCACCAGGGTCTGCGTTCGCAGTTGGGTGGCCAGGGTGGTGCTGAGCAGGCGCGCGAAGCGCTCATGGATCAGCTCCAGCGCCCGCACCGGATCCTTGGCGAGCTTGCGCGGGCGCCGGAAATCGTAGGGCTGCACCGCGTCGGTGCTCGCCGCGCACTGGCGGCGCGGCGGCGAAAGCCGCGCACCCACCTCTGTGTTGGCTAAGGTCTCAGACACGAGTGCTCGTCCTCACCGGGCAGCGGGTCGGCCGGCCCGGTACTACGGGCCGACGGCAGCCTCCGTCAGCGGCTGCCCGCTCCCCGAAAGGCTCCTGCTGCAAGCGTGCTGCCGCGGCCCGCCCAGCCGTGAGAGCCCTCCCCTGACGGGGCCGCAGAAGCTCAGGAATTGGAATCCGGTCGGATCGCCGGCGTCCCGCCGGCCACCGTAGGGGTCCTCCATGCCCGGCAGGCGGGCACCCGAGAGGATGAAAATGGGGTTCCGTCGCTACTCCAAGAGCTAGGCGGATGGCAAGAGACCATTTCCAAGGTAGAGTAGCGGAGCGCCGCAGCGATGCGGCTTCCTAACAGTGTGAAGCCCGATGGCTCGGGCACTCCGGTCAGTTGCCTGGGAGAGTAGCGGAGCGCTGCAGCGATGCGGCTTCCTAACAGTGTGAAGCCCGATGGCTCGGGCACTCCGGCCATCCCTCCTGGAGGAGTAGCATCTCCCCGGCGTCGGACGCCTCCTATGCCGGCCGGCGCACCCACTGCGGCCGCCAGGAGGTGCCCCAGACTCCTGAACGCTTGCTGGGAAACGCTCCCGCTTGTCGGAACAGGCGCTGGTGGTGTATAATCTGCGTGTAGAGACTACCCTGGCACCCGGTCTACCCTGAACCGCATGCCCACCTGATGGAAGTGACGGTACCGGTGCGCAAGGCACACGTTCCCGCTCTGCTCCTGATCGTTTTGTGCGCGGCGGGTCTGCTGGCAACCGCGGGGGCGCGTGACTCCCCCTGGCTACTGGCCGCGATCCTCGCGGCGGTGGCCGTTGCGGTCCCCTCGGGACACACCCGCAGACCTGGTCCCGGTGCGATGGGCGCGCGTGACCGCTTTGCCCAGGCGCTCCTGCAGTTCGTGGCAGAGCTGCGCCAGGAAACAACGCTCGCGGGCGTCTTGCGCCGTGGCTGCGAGCGTGCCGCTACCCTCCTTCGGGCAGAGAGCATCGTGGTGCTACAGTCCTCTAGCGCGCGCCAGGCGCCAGAGCTGCTTCACGCCTTCCTGCCGGCACACCTTACTCTGGAACCACCGTGCTCGCTCTGCGAGGCGGATGCCGCCGCCGCGGCTCGCCCGTCCATTTGCTCCCTCCTGGCGACGCTGGCGCCGGGCAAAGCGCACCGCTACATTCTCCAGAATGGCAATGGGGCATGCCCCCTGGTGCGCCGGCTGGGCGCCCGTGAGACGCTGTTGGTGCCGCTACCCTCGCCGGGGGGCGATCCCACCTGGGCAGTGGTGGCCGTGCCCGCCGGCCGGGCCCGCTTCAGTGAGGCCGCGCGGCGCAAAGCGGAGCTGGTGTGCGGCCACCTCGGCTACGCGATGCAGACCACCCTGGCGTTTGAGGCGCAGCGCCAGGATGTGGAGGTTGCCAACGCCTTGCTCTCCGTCGCCCACCTGGTGACCACGGAGCGGGAGGTTGGCAGCGTGCTGCAAACGCTGGCCGAGGTGACGGCGAACGTGCTGGGGCACAGCGGGGTGTGGACGTTCCTGTGGGATCTGGGGTCGTTCACCGGCGCGGCACAGGCCGGCTTGTTGTCAGCCGAGGCGGCGGGGGCCTGCGCGCCAGGGTTTGGTGCCGGCGATGACGCGCTGGCCGACGCGCTGCTAGCGCGCAAGGAGCCGCTGCTGATCGAAGACCCAGCCGCCAGCGAGCTGCTTCCCACGGCGCTGGCAGGGCAACTGGGGCAAGGGGCACTGCTGGCCTGCCCGATGATCTCGCGCCAGTCCGAGCTGCTAGGGGCGATGCTAGTGCGCCACCACGACCCAGGGCACGGCTTCACCCCACGCGACGCCGCCGTGGCGTTCGGGATCGCACGCCTGGGTGCCCTGGCGGTGGAGCACGCGCGCCTACAGGAGGATACCCTCCGCAGCGAGCGGATGAAGGCGCTGGGCGAGATGTCCGCCGGCGTCGCCCATGACCTGAACAACCTGCTGGCTGGCATCCTCGGGCACGCCCAACTCGCCACCCTGGGCATCGACGACCGGGAGGTGGTGCTCAACGCCCTGAACACGATTGTGCACGCCTGCACCGAAGGCGGCGCCATGGTGCGGCGCATCCAATCACTCAGCGGCCGCCCGCACCCGGCGCCCACCGACCTGATCGACTGTGCCGACCTGGCGCGCGAGGCGCTGCAGTTGGCCCGTCCGCAATGGCTGGAGCAGGCCCGGCAGGCCACCGGATCACTGCACATGGTGCTGGAGCTGGAAGAGGGCGTGTGGGTTCGCGGCGTGCGCCCGGAGCTGCGGGAGGCGGTGGCCGGCCTAATCACCAACGCCGTGGAGGCGATGCCACACGGGGGGCGGTTGATGATGCGCTGCACCCGGCGCGAGCCGTGGGCGGCGCTGGAGGTGGCAGATACCGGCGTCGGCATGGACGAGAGCGTGCGGCGGCGGGTGTTCGATCCGTTCTTCACCACCAAGGCGGCACGCGGGCACGGCCTGGGGCTCAGCGTCACCTACGGCATCGTGCAGCAGCACCTGGGCACGATCAGCGTCGAGAGCGCCCCCCAACAAGGCGCCACTTTCACGCTTCGCCTCCCCCTGGCCACCCATCCAGCACCGGCGACGCCCCTGCCCCCGCCCGCGCCCCTGCCCCCGCTGCGGGTGCTGGTGGTCGACGATGAGGCGATGGTGGCCGAGTCGCTGGCGGCCATCCTGCGCCGGCTAGGCCACACCGTGGATACCGCCTCCGGGGGCGCGCAGGCGCTGGCGTGCTGGGAAGACGCCTGCTATGACCTGCTGGTCGCCGACCACAGCATGCCCGGCATCTCCGGCCTGGAACTGGCGCAGCGGCTCCGCGAGCGCCACCCGTGCCTGCCGGTGCTGCTGATCACCGGCTGGGATACCCCGGTGCGCGACAGCGCTGATCTCCAGAAGGTGGCCGATGCCGTTCTCCCCAAACCGGTAGGCTACGACGATCTGCTGCGCGCCATGGCCAGCGTGATCGCCCGCCGGAACAGCTCGGCTACCCCCTCCGCGCGGGTGATGGTGGTGGAAGATGACCGCGTCATCTCCAGCGTGATCCAGGGCGTCCTCACCGATGCCAGCTACACCGTGGAGTGCTTCCGCGATGGCGAGAGTGCCCTCGACCGCCTTGAGGAGCTGCGCCCCGACATCCTCATCACCGACTGCCACCTCGAAGGGCTCTCCGGCATCGAGGTCGCCCGGCGCGTCAAGGAGCGCCTGCCGGCAACCCCGGTCATCCTGGTGACCGGCTGGCTTCCCCCCCCGGACGAGCTGGCCGCGGTAGACTTTTGCCTCGACAAGCCGTTCAACATCGCCGACCTGGTGGCCACGGTGGAGCAGGCCCGGCACCGCCACCGGCAGTAAGCCCTCTGGGGCGGCCCGCCGGCGATCCGGCCCATCGGCGTCAGGAGACGCCTACCCTGAAAATGGCCTGTTTGCGGCCGACCTCACTTCCGGAGCGGCGGTGCCGCTTCACCCCGAAGGGGTGCGGAACGGCCGCCTAACGCTTGGATTGGCGAGGGAACCCCAGTTTCATTCTCTTGGCCGCCTGCCGGCCATGGAGGACTCCTACGGCGGCCGGCGGGACGCCGGCGATCCGGCCCATCGGCGTACGCGGGGCGTGCTGGGCTACTGCATCGCGAACGACGTGAAGTAGACCGCGACGAACTGCGGGCCACCCTTGCCCACCACCCCGTTGATGCGTGCCAGCAGGCGCTTCTTCAGGGCGCTCTTGCCCGACTCCTGGCGCAGTTCCTCCCGCCGGCACGCGGAGAGGACACTCACCACCGCGTCGCGGACGGGCGCCTCCCACTCCGGGACCGCCTCCGCGCCCCCGTGCCCGCCTTTCGCCGCCGGCTTGCCGCCCTCATACTCCAGCACCAGGGTTGCCTTCACGTAACCGTTCCCGTCTGGATCGGCCAGGTTCACCAGGAACTCACCCAGATCGTGCCGCTCGCGTGGGTGGGTGGCGGCCGGCCTGGTCCCTTGCCCGCTGGCGGCGGCTTCCGCCCTCGGGCGTGTGAGGAGTGTCAGCGTGGAGACCACCAGCGAAGCCACGCTGCACAGCAGCAGCAGGATCAGCAGCAGCGGGGGTGTGCCTCTCCCTCGGACCGGCGTCCCGGCCTCGGAGGATACCTCTTGCGGCTCAGCCATCTCCCTGTTCCTTCCAGAGCACCTGGCGCGCCGGACCGGTTGCTAGCGTGCCAGGATCACAATATCCACCCGCCGGTTCCGCGCGCGCTGGCGGGCGCTGGCGTTCGCCGTGATCGGCCTGGTGTCGGCATAACCCGCGGCTGACAGCCGGCGCGGCGGAATCTTCTCCACCTCGATCAGGTGGCGAACCACGCGGGTCGCCCGCGTGGTGGAAAGCTCCCAGTTGGAGGCGAAGGCACCGCCCCGAGGCGGGAGGTCGCAGGTGTGCCCTTCCACGCACACGTCGTTGGGCACCTGCCGGATTGCCTCCGCCAGCCGGCCTAGCACGTCGGCGCACTCTGGCGTGAGCCGGGCGCTGGCCGCCGGGAAGAGGAGCCCATCCGCCAGCAAAGTAACCACCAAACCGCGCTCTTCCGCCCGCACCTGGATCAGGCGCGCGAACCGCTTCTGTGCCAGGTAGGCATGGAACTGCCGCAGGTTCTCGCGGGAGGCCTGCTGCGCCACCTGCCAACGGCACCGCTTCCCCGCCTGGGGCGAAGGCACGGCCGGCAGCGGCACGATCCGGGTCGGCGTGCCTTGCCCGCCGCCGGGCAGCAGGCTGCCGCCACCCTCCGGCAGGGTCGGCCCCAGCTCTGTCCGCAGCGACTGCGCCGCGGCACGGAAGCGCGGCAGGTCCAGCGCCGAGAGGGAGTAGACCATGATGAAGAACGCCAGCAGCAGCGTGATCATGTCGGCGTAGGTGAGCAGCCACCGCATTGAGTGAGCGGCGCCCGACTCGTCCTCGGATACCTGGCGCCGCTGCCACCGCCGCCGGACCATCGGCTAGCGCTCCCGCACCCGCGCGCTCGCCTTCTGAACCGGGGAGAGGAAAGCACGCATCTTCGCCTCCACGGTGCGCGGGCCGTCGCCACTCTGAATGGCGAGGATCCCCTCGACCAGCATCTGGCTGAACACCACCTCTTCGTCACTGCGTCGCCGCAGCTTGTGAGCGAGCGGCAGCAGCACCAGGTTGGCGAGCGCCACCCCGTAAAGCGTCGCCAGAAAGGCGCTGGCGATGGCCGGGCCCATGCCCTGCGGGTCGTTCAGGGTGCCTAGCATGTGGACCAGGCCCATCACCGTGCCGATGATGCCGAGCGTCGGGGCGAATCCCCCCATGGTGGAGAAAAGCGCCTCACCCTGCTTGTGGCGCTCGGCCATCGCTTCCACTTCGGTCTCCAGGATCTCCCGCATCACGTCCTGGGGAGTGCCGTCGACGGCGAGCTGCACGCCCAACTGGAGGAGGGGGTTGTCGGCGTGGGCCACGTCCTCCTCCAGCACGAGGATCCCCTCGCGGCGCGCCTTCTGGGCAAAGCCCACCATCAGGTTGATGGCGCGCGCCCGGTCCAGCGCCGGCGGTAGGAGGGCGTGGCGGGCGATGGCCGGGAGCTGCCGCACCTGCGCGAGGGGAAAGCAGACGAGGGTGGCGCCCAGGGTGCCGCCGAACACCAGCACTGCCGCCGGGACGTTGATGAAGGCGCTCAGGTGCCCGCCCTCCAGCGAGACCGAGAGCACCAGGGCCCCGAACCCAAGCAGCAGGCCGATCAGGGTCGCCAGATCCACTACCGTGCTCCTCTCCCTCGCGCCGCCGGCTACTGCTTCAGCATCAGGACATCCTGCAGCAGTTGGTCAGACGTGGTGATCGAGCGGCCGTTCGCCTGGAAGCCGCGCTGCAGGGTGATCAGCGCGGAGAACTCGCGGGTGAGGTCCACGTTCGACATCTCCAGCGAGCCGGAGATGAGGCGGCCATTGCCGGCGCTGCCGGGGGCGTTCACCTGCCGCGGCCCGGAGTTGGCCGTCTCGGTGTAAGCCCCGGAGCTGGCGCGCTGCAGGCCCGCCGGGTTGGTGAAGGTCGCCAGGGCGAGCTGCCCCAGTGCCCGGGAAAGGCCGTTGCTGAAGCTGCCGATCAGCACGCCCGTCTCGGTGACGGTGAATCCCTCGAACGACCCGGAAGGAAGGCCATCCTGGTAGGTAGGCGCCACCAGCGTCTCCGCCGCCAACTGCTGGATGCCGAACTCCAGGTTGAGCTGCAGCGGCGTCGTGGCCCCGCCGGCAACAGGGACGCTGAGCGCCGCCGCCGGGGTGGTACACTGCCCGTTGCCGTCGAACTCCACGGTGCCGCTGCCGATGGTGGCCCCGCCCTCGTCGGTGGCGGCCCAACTCCAGGCGTTGTCGCCGCTCTTCGTGAACGTGACCTGAAGCTGATGCTCGCGGCCCTGGCTGTCGTAGACGCGGGCCACGGTGGTGGTGGCGGCACCAACGTTGGCATCGGTGTTCAGGTTGCCGCCGAGGCTCACCCGGGTGGTGGCGCGGGCGAGGGAATCCCCGGTTGCCGGCAGCACGATGGCGGCCGGCGGCTGGCTGGTGTCGATGCGGCCCTGGGCGTCGCTGCTCCAGCCGAGGACGGCAGCGCCAGAGACCGCCTCCACCAGCACGCGGTCGCCGTTCACATCGAACGCCCCGTTGCGGGTGTAGCAATAGCTTGGGCCGGCCTGGAGCATGAAGAAGCCGTTCCCCTCAATCGTCAGGTCAGTAGCACGTCCGGTGGTCTGCGGGCTCCCCTGGGTCATCTGGCGCTCGACGGTGCCGATGGTGACGCCGAGGCCGATCTGGAACGGGTTGCGCCCCGCGGTGATCGGGCTGCCGGCGCCGCGCAGCGTCTGCGCCATCAGCGACTGAAACTGGGCGCGAGCCGCCTTGAAGCCCGGGGTGTTCACGTTGGCAATGTTATCGGCGACGACATCGATCGCCATGCCGTGCGCCTGCAATCCAGAAACTCCGGAGTAGAGCGAGCGGATCATCGGTGCTGGGTCCTCCTCTGGGCGCCGCCCCCGGCGGGGTCTCCCCCGGCCGCAGGGGCCGGCTGCGCCCCCACCCTATTCGGCTGGAGGCCCCGCCGCACTAAAGCGGCGCCCCCGGCATCATTCTTGCCCAAAGCAATGCCGGAGGAGAAGATGCCCATTCGGGTGCGCCGAGGGTTGCTGGTCTGCCTGCTCATCGCCATCCTTGCCTGGATCCACTGCCCGCTGCGGCCGGTCGTGGTGCTAGGAGGCTCCATGGAACCGACGCTACACCACGGACAGGTGGTCCTGCTGGACCGCGCGCGCTATCGGAAGCACCCGATGCGCCGGGGCGACATCGTGGTGTTCCGCCACCAGGGGATGGTGCAGGTGAAGCGCGTCTACGCCCTGGCGGGCGAGCAGGTGTGGGAGATTCGCACGCCCGATGGCGAGTGCGTCTTCCTGGCCGACCTGGGGCCGCTGGGGCCGCCGCGCCGGCTGCCGGCACGCACGCGCTCTGGGGACTATGTAGTGGCGACGCGAGTGCCGGCCGGTTCGCTTTACGTGATCGGGGATGGCGGCAACGCCTCTTGGGACAGCCGCCACTACGGCCCGATTGAGGCAGAGGCGGTGCTTGGCCGGGTGCTCTTGCACGAGCACACCCGGATCGCCACGGACCAGGCCGTGGCACGGGCCACCGTTCCCGCTCTGTGGTAGCGCGCGGCGAGGGCAGGATCTCCTGCCCTCGCCATGGAAACACCCCCCAGCAACGCCATACCGCGTGCTGCTTCGGTCACGCGCACGCCCGCGCGCGATGTTTGACGAGGAGCGATGCCCCATGTCCGGTTATGTGGTCACCTTCGGCGAGATCATGATGCGGCTGAACCCGCCCGGCTACCTCCGCTTTAGCCAAGCGCGCAGCTTCGACGTTACCTACGCCGGCGGGGAGGCAAACGTGGCCGCCTCGCTGGCCCAGTTCGGCGTGCCCGCCCAGTTCGTGACGCGCCTGCCTGCCAACGAGTTGGGCGATGCCTGCCTCTCCTACCTCCGCGCCTTCGGCGTCGGCACCGAGTTTGTCGTCCGCGGGGGTGAGCGGTTGGGGATCTACTTCCTGGAGAACGGCGCCGCCCAGCGCGGCAGCAAAGTGGTCTACGACCGGGCCGGCTCCGCTATCGCCACGATCCAACCCGGCATGATCGACTGGGATCGCGTGTTCTCCGGGGCCTGCTGGTTCCACTGGACCGGGATCACCCCCGCGATCAGCGAGGGGCTGGCTGCCGTCTGCCTGGAAGGGGTCCGCGCGGCCCGGGAGCGCGGGGTCACCATCTCGTGCGACCTGAACTTCCGCAAGAAGCTGTGGAAGTGGGGCAAGAAAGCCAGCGAGGTGATGCCGGAGTTGGTGGCGCTGTGCGATGTCGCCATCGGCAACGAGGAGGACGCCGAGCAGGTATTCGGCATCAAGGCGCCCGACGTGGATGTCGAGCGCGGCAAGGTGGAGGCAGCGGCCTACCAGTACGTCGCCCAGGAGCTGCAGCGGCAGTTCCCGAACCTGCAGCGCATCGCCATCACCCTGCGCGGCAGCATCAGCGCCAGCCACAACACCTGGTCGGCTGTGCTCTACGACGGCCAGCAGCTCTACACCGGCCCGCAATACGACATCGTGCCGATCGTCGACCGCGTGGGCGGAGGCGACTCCTTCGCCGGCGGGCTGATCTACCGCCTGCTGCAGGACGCGTCGGACCTGCAGGGCGCGCTTGACTTCGCCGTGGCGGCCTCCTGCCTGAAGCACAGCATCTGGTACGACTTCAACTGCTGCAGCATCGCCGAGGTGGAAGGGCTACTGAAGAGCGGCGGCAGCGGGCGCGTGCAGCGGTAGCCGCAGTGCGACTCGGGGCGAGGCGCTCGCGTGGTGGCCCCACCGCCTCCCCGCTTCGCCCCGGACTGTACTGCCATGGAGAGCCGCCACGCCCTGGGCGCGGCAGCTCAGCCAGTCACGCGGAAGTCGGTGAACTCGCCGCGCGGGGCCTCCCAGTCGACGGAGAGGTGCTCGACGCGGGCCAGGCGCGGCCCTTCGTGCAGGCGGGCGAGCAGGTTCTCCAGCAGGGGCCGCTCGCCCTCAGCGACGACCTCCACCGTGCGGCCCCAGGTGTTGCGCACCCAGCCGGTGAGGCCCAGCCGCGCGGCTTCCTCCAGCACGAAGTGGCGGAAGCCGACCCCCTGAACCCGACCCTCGATGATGACGTGCAGGCGTGCTTGCTCCACTCTGGTGTTTCCCCCATTCGCTGCGGCCGGCCAGGACTGGCGAGCGAACACCCGCATCCGCGGCCACAACGCCCGATGGCTCGGGCACTCCGGCAATCCCCTGGGAAAGCAACGGAGCGCCGCAGCAATGCGGCTTCCCAGCTCGGAGAAGCCCAACGGCTCGGGCACTCTGGTCCGTTGCCGGATGCGCTCTCAGTGTACACGGCGGCGGGCCGGCGGTCAAGAGAGCGTGAAGTAGAACGTCGCGCCCTGGCCGACGGCGCCCTCGGCCCAGATGCGCCCGCCGTGCCGGAGGATGATCCGCTGCACCGTTGCCAGGCCGATCCCGGTGCCCGGGAACTCCTCCTCGGTGTGCAGGCGCTGGAACGACCGGAACAGTTTGTCGACGCGCGCCATCTCGAAGCCGGCACCGTTGTCGCGCACGTAGTAGACCGGCTGGTCATCCTGCCGCAGCACGCCAAACTCGATTCGGGCCTCTTCGCGCTTACTGGTGAACTTCCAGGCGTTGCCCAGCAGGTTCTCCAGGACCACCCGGAGCAGCGGCGGATCCCCCTGCACGGTCACCCCCTCGGCGATCCGCCACTCGACGCGGCGCTGTGGATCGCGCTGCTGCAGCTCCTCAGCCACGGCGTGCGCCAGCGCGCTGAGATCCACCGTTTGCGACCGCATCTCGACGCGGGTGATCCGCGAGAGCTTCAGGATGTCGTCGATGAGCTGGCCCATGCGCTGGGTGGCGGCCCGCACGCGGCGCAGGTAGTCCTGCCCCATGGCGTCCAGCGTGTCGCCGTAGTCTTCCAGCAGCGCCTGGCTGAACCCATCGATGCTGCGCAGAGGGGCGCGCAGGTCGTGCGAGACCGAGTAGCTGAACGCCTCCAGCTCCTTGTTGGTGGCCTCCAGAGCGGCCGCCCGCTGCTCCAGGGCCCGGTTGAGGCTGCGGATCTGCTCCTCGGCCTGCTTGCGCGCGGTGATGTCACGAATGCCGGCGATCACCTGCAGCCCCTGCTCGGTAGACAGCGGGCTGAGACTAATTTCCACCGGCAGCTCGGTGCCGTCACGGCGGAGGGCGTACAGGTCGAGGCCCACGCCCATCGGCCGGGTGCGCGGGGCGGCCACGTAGCCTGCCCGGTAGCTAACGTGCCGCTCGCGGAAGCGCTCCGGCACCAAGACCTCAACCGGTTTGCCCAGCAGCTCCTCGCGCGGGTAGCCGAACAGGCGCTCTGCCTGGCTGTTGACGAGGGTGATCCGGCCCTCCTCGTCGACC
The DNA here is from genome assembly GCA_012512505.1 of Armatimonadota bacterium. Lineage (GTDB taxonomy): Bacteria > Armatimonadota > JAAZEB01 > JAAZEB01 > JAAZEB01 > JAAZEB01. Next base: position 25,144 of record JAAZEB010000006.1, read on the forward strand.
ATCAGGATCGCGTCCGGCCCAGATTCCACCAGGCCGCGGAACCGGGCGCTGGCGGCCTCTGCCTCGGCGCGGGCAGCCTGCTCGCGCCGCAGGAGGCGCTCGCGCTCCTCCTCATCCCGGGTGCGCCGCTGGTCGGCCTCATAGAGGCGGCGGGCATTGAGGATCACCAGCACCACCAGCGTGCTGATGTTCGCCAGGGCAAACACGGCCAGCCCCAACTCGGTGCCGTACAGCCCGGCGCGTTGGCCCGAAAGGCGAATCCACCCGAGCAGGAGCGGCAGCAACAGCGCGGCCGGCAGCAGGCGGCGGGAAACGGCGCCGCCGCTGGTGTCACTGGTGATCGCCGTCATCAACCCCTGGTCGGGGCGTGCCAGCAGTACACCCAGCGACAACAAGAGCAGGCCCGCGGCAGCAGGAAGCGACATCTGCACCTGCACGCCCAACTCGCTGAGGAAATCGGCCCCGTACAGATACCCCGTAAACGGCAGTAGGGAGATGAGCCCGGCGATGCAGGCCAGCCACTGGGCAATGCCGGCCGGCGCCCGGGTGCCCAGCAAGAAGAGGGCTGCCCCCAGCAGGACCAGATCGACGGCCGCGGCGATCGCCATCCGCCCAGGGTAGCGCGTGCCAAATGCCCCCGGCTCCTCGCGCAAGAGAGCCTGGTCGATGCCAATGCTCCACCCGAAGGCGAACTCGACCAGCGTCAGCAGCCCCACCAGGACGACGAGGAGCGCCATCCCCTGTCCGATCCGCCGCCGCGCCGTCCCGATTGGCTCTCGGCTCAGAAGCCACAGCGCGACCCCCGCCAGCAGGATGCTCACCGCGGCGTTCGCCTTGATCGAGGAGGTGCTGCCGGCGATCCGGGTCAGGGCATCAAGGCCCCAGATCAGCCCGACGAGGGAGAGCACGCCGACCAACATCGCGCCGCCGGCCAGGACCGCCGCCGCCTTCTGGTACGCGGCCACAGCCGCGGGGTGGCCCGCCGTCAACCCGCGCGCCGGCACCGCTGCTGTGGGATCTGTGCCGTCCCGCCGGTCTTCCCGCGCGGTCGGCGACCGGCCGGCGACAGGTTTGGTTTCCTCCATCAATATCATTGTACCCGGATCCGCCTGCCCGTATGCTCAGCTGCGCATCAGGGCGCGTCATCAACGGAGGGCCGTGTCTGAGCGCCAACAACGCTGTCAGCAGCCAGGGCCGAGCGCGGCGGCGGTGGGGTCATGCCGGTGGAGGTAGGCGCGTGCCGACTGCGGGTCACGGGTGGCATAGCAGTAGGCGCAGGCATGGGCACAGGTATCGTAGGCGCCGATGTCGCGCGAGGCATAGCAGCCGCAGCCGGGGCGCGTCGGCCGTGGCGCCAGGTCCAGCGACAGATCGGGGCGCAGGTGGCGGATCACTGCCGGATCGACGCAGTGTGCCGGGTGAACGTTGGCGAGGGGATGCACCAGGAGGGGGTTGCAGCAGCTTTCCACGCGGATGCCGTGGGCGGCGGCGATGGCGCCCAGGTCATCCGCCAGGGCGCGCATCGTCTCCAGCGCCAGCACCTGGCCGTGTCGGGGAGGCGGCACGCTGCCGACCGGGAGGTAGCCATAGGCGAAGCCCCCCTGCTGCGCCGCCTGATCAAGGCGGGCCCGATTCTTCCGATAGAGCTGAAGGAAGGAGATCGCGCAGCGGCGGGTGCTGCCAGAGAGTTGGGCGCAGAGCCGCGCGAAGCGGCGCCGGTGGGCATCGGCATCGAGCTGCGGGGTGAGCACAATCGGATCGTAGCGCCACTGCAGGCACTCCGGGCCAATGCGGTCGGCAAGGCGCCGGAACGTCTCCACCACCGCGCCGGGCTCCGGGCCGGCCGCGTCCAGGTCCCGCCCGTAGCCGGTGATTGTGATCGTGAAGGCGTAGCGGAGGCCGTAGGCGTCTAGCTCGTTCAGATGTGGCATCAGTGGTGCCGGGTTGCGCGTCCAAAAGAGGATGGCGATCACCTCGTCGGCAGCGAGGGAGACGCGGTCAACTTGTCGAGAGAAGGGGTTCACCGCCAGGCAATAGCCGGCGCGAACGCGGTTCAGGAACCAGGGGGTATAGAACGCCGGGATGTCGGTGCGCCGGCTCGCGGAAATGACGTGCATCAGGATCTGGGACGGCGGCCGGAACGGCGGCGTTCCCGGCGCCGGGCCGGCTTGTCGGCAGGACATGAAAGGCGATGTTCCCACTACGCGATAACGTGCCGTCACGCCGCTACCCGTTGGTCACGCTGGCACTGATTGTGACCAACGTGGCGGTCTTCCTGCACGAGAACTCGCTGGGGCAGGAGGGGCTGGCCTTTCTTTTCCAGCAATACGGCGTGGTGCCGGTGAACTTCACCGGCGACTGGACCGCCCTCACCGCGAGCGACGCCCTGCCACTGCTCACCTCGGTGTTCTTGCACGGGGGCTGGCTGCACCTGATCAGCAACCTGTGGTACCTCTGGATCTTCGGCGACAACGTGGAGGACCGCATGGGGCACGGGCGCTTCCTGGCGTTCTACCTGCTGGGCGGCGCCGCCGCCAGCGTCGTCCACGTCTGCCTCAACCCGGTCTCGACGGTACCGAGCGTCGGGGCCAGCGGGGCGATTGCCGCGGTGTTGGGGGCCTACCTGCTGCTCTTCCCCCGGGCACGGATCATCACCCTGGTGCCGATCTTCCTCTACCTGCAGTTTCTGGAGCTGCCGGCCTCCCTGGTGCTCGGGTTCTGGTTCATCACCCAACTCTTCAGCGGCGTGGGCAGCCTGGCGGTGCAGGCGGTGCAATCTCAAGGCGGGGTGGCCTACTGGGCGCACATCGGGGGCTTCGTCTTCGGGATGCTAGCCCTCCCGGTGTTCCGCGAGCGCCGGCGTGCGCACTGGTGGCACGACCGCCGGCGGCCCTGGCCGTTCTGAGGGAACGGCAGCGCACGCCAGGCGGCAAAAACAAGCGGAGGGGGTGCGCGATGCACCCCCCCTCCGATCTGGCATCGCCCGCGCCGGGCGTCAGAAGCGACACCCTACCCCGCGGGCAAAGACCCTGCGGCAGATCTACTCAGCGACGAACGGCAGCAACGCCACCATGCGCGCGCGCTTGATCGCCTGCGTTACCTTGCGCTGGTGCTTGGCGCAGGTGCCGGTCACCCGGCGAGGGAGAATCTTCCCCCGGTCGGAAACGTAGCGCCGGATCTTCGGCACGTTCTTGTAGTCAACGTAGGTTACTTTGTCCACGCAGAAGCTGCACACCTTGCGCTTCGTGCGGCGGAACTTACCCTTGGCGCTCTTACGCTGCATCAACAGACCTCCTCATCGGCTCACTGCTCACTGAAGGGGTCATCAACTTCCAGGTCGTCGGGTCTGCCGCCACCATAGGCCGAGGCGCCGGACGGGCCACCGGGGCCAGGCATGCCTTCGCCATCCTGGCGGGACCGACCACCCAGTCCTTGCACGCGGTCGCATACCACTTCGGTCGTCCAGCGGTTCTGGCCGTCCTGGGTTTGCCACTTGCGCACCTGGATACGGCCTTCCACGGCCACCAGGGCGCCCTTTTGGAGGTAGTTGGCGGCAAACTCCGCCGACTGCCGCCACGCCACGCAGGGAATGAAGTCGGTCTCCTTCTCCCCTTGGGCGTTGGGGGCCTGGTTCCGGTCCACCGCGATGGTGAAGTTCGCCACCGGCAAGCCGCTGGGCGTGTACTTCAGCTCGGGGTCTCTGGTCAATCTGCCAATCAGAATCGCCCGATTTAGTGACACCTGGGTATCCTCCTCACGGCCTGCCACAGCAGGCTAGCTGTTGTGACTCTCGCGGCCGCACGACGACGGGGGCCACTGCCCACCCCACCGGAGCGGGCCGGCCCCACTGGGAAGCTGATGTCCTACTCCTCGGGCCGAATGATCATGTGGCGAATAACCCCCTCGGTGATACGCATCTGCCGGTCGATCTCGGCCGTCACTTCAGGAGTGGTGCGGGCCCCCATCACCACATAGAGACCTTCACGCTTGCCCTTGATCTCGTAGGCCAGCTTGCGCTTCTCCCAGCGGTCGATGCTGGTCACTTCCCCCTGGTTAGTGGTCACCAGTGCCGAGAAGCGGTCGACGAGGGCGTTGATCTGCTCTTCTTCGAGGGCAGGATCGATGATGTAGGTAATCTCGTAATCTCTCACGCGACTGTCACCTCCCTTCGGACTAGGCGGCTCCACGACGAAACGGGGAGCAGGAAGGCTCGTGAGTAGCCTTCGTTCGGCAAAAAAGCCGAACGCCTGATTGTGGCCTCATTATACCATAAGGCCCGGTCCCCGGCAATAGCGGCTGAAACCGCGCACAGGGCCTTTTCATTTAGGGTGAGGGGGGTATAGAATAGGTAGGAGCCTCGCAAGCCGGTGCTATTCAGAGGAGGACGAGAATGGGCGGAGATGCAGAGTGGCCTCCTGGTTCCCTGGCGGC
>JAAZEB010000363.1 GCA_012512505.1 Armatimonadota bacterium
CGATTACGGCGCAGTACGCCTGGCCCGCCAATGCTTCGCCCCTACGCACCCTGACACCTGACACCTAACACCTGACACCTACCGCCGATGTTAGGAGGGGGTCCCCGACCCCGATGGGGCCATCACGCGGCGCGCTAGTCGAGCACTTCCGCCACGCTGACTTCGCGCCCCAGCGCCAGCGAGCGTTCGCCCGCTTCCAGCACCGAGATCACTTCGAGCATCTCATCCAGCGGTACCACCAGTTTGCCGGTGCGCACCATGCCGAGGAACTCTTCCATCAGGTAGAGGTAGAGGTCCGCCAGGTCTGGCTGCACCGAGCGCCAGCCGGCCTTGCCGTAGACGTTGATCTGGTAGCCTGGGGCCATGTACTCGCCCTCGGCCACCATCAGCAGCAGGTCGCGCCCGTTCTGGAAGCGCACGCGCACGATGTTGCGCCCCGGCTGGCCGACGTTGAGGCAGGAGACGGCGCCTGAGCCGAGGACGGCGTAGGCGGTTTCCAGGGCGTGAATGCCGTAGTAGACCAGCCCGTTACCACAGATGGTGGTCGCCAGGTGCACCTCGCCCAGCGAAGCCACCTCGTTCTTCAGCTTCACCACGTCCGGCACGAAGCGCAGCGAGCTGGCCGACATGAGCGGCGTGCCGGTCTGGCGGGCGATGTCGATGATCTCCTTGGCGGCCTTGGCCGTCATCGCCAGCGGCTTGTCGATGAAGGTCGGAATGCCCTTGCGCAGCGCCGGGATCCCGAGCTTGGCCTGCACGCCGGAGCCGTCGTCGACGACGATCACGGCATCCACGCCCTCAGCGCACGCTTCGGGGTTGCCGCACACCTCCGGGATGTTGCAGACGTCGGCCAATCGCTCCGCCCACTCCAGGTGCGGATCCCACACTTTGACGATCTTCGCCCCCGCGAGCGTCCGGCTGGCGGCCGCGAAGGTCCACTGGTACTGCTTGGACTTCTCGGGGTCGTAGCCATTGAACGCCGTGGAGAACGCGGTCCCATGGAAGGACCCGGGGGTCCGTGGGGCATCCATGTAGCCGTAGGTCGCCGCGGAGATAAGCCCAATCTTGATCATCTTGTTGTGCCTTCCACTGGGAATGGCCCCGCGCCGCGCCGCCGGCAGCGGCCGCACCGGATCTCGGGCAGAACCCGCGGTTTCGTGGCCGGCCACGCGTGGGCGTGCAACTCCTCTTGAGGGGGCGTGTGCCCTCTCCCTCCGTTCGCCACCGCTGCCGGCCCTCCTGCCGCAACTATGGCAAGCGCTCCCGGCCGGCGCTGGCCCCCCGTTTGCCGATGCGACGCCGGGGTAGAATCGCCTACGCGTAGCAGCGTTCCGACCGCGGAGGCGATGATGAGCGACAAAGCGCAATCCCACGAGGCGGAGGAGCACCCCGCCGGCGAAGTGTCGGAGCCGTGGGGGCACCCGGGCCCGCCCCGGGTGGATGAGGTGCCCCGAGAGATCGAGGAGCGCCGCCGCGAGGCGACGCGCCGCCAGCAGCGGATGACCGAGGACAAGACCGGCAAGGCGGAGTGACCCGCCGGGTGCCGGTGGGCGCACCCGGGCGGGACCGCCCCATCCGCCACACGGGGGAGTGCCCTAGAGGAATCGCGGAGAGCGCACGTGCATCGCGAGCAAGTAACCGATTTCTGGGTGACACTGGCCCTGGTGATGGCGCTCTTCGTGCCGATCTGGGGCATTTTGCTGGAGCCGACCGGCCTGATCGCCGTGCCAACCTATCTGCTGACGCTAGGGCTGGCGGCGCTGGCCGTGGTGGCCGGCGCGCTGGGGTACGCCCTGCGGCGCAACCGCGTGCTGCTGAACCGCTTCCTGGTCGGCTATGCCGCCGGGCTGGCGGGCACGGCGGCGATCAGCCTCTTCATGCTAGCGGCAGAGCGGTTGCTGGGCACGCCGAGCCTCATCGCCAACCTCGGCAACGCGACGCTGGGACGGCCTCCGTATGCCCCCCCACGGTGGCGTCGCTGGCGGTGGGGGCGGCCTACCACTTCCTGCTGAACGGCGCCGCCTGGGGAGCCGCCTACGCGCTCTTGTTCGGAAAGGCGCCCTGGTGGCTGGGGCTGCTGTTCGGCTTCTTCATCTGGTCGGTACTGGTTCTGTCGCCGCCGTTCTATCGCTGGGGGTTCCCTGGCGCGGCCGGCGGCGTGCTGCTGCTGGCGTCACTCCTGCTGGCACACTTCGTCTACGGCGGGGTGGTGGGTGCCGTCACCCAGCGGTGGGTCTTCCCGGAAGTCGGCATGGAGGGCGTGAAAGCGATACGGCCGCTGTATGCCTAGCCAAACAGAAGTAGCCGCGCGCATCCTGCAAGCAGCGCGCCACGAGGATGAGCACCCGGTCACGCGGGTGCGTGACGACGGGCTGGTGGTCTACGAGCTGCCGGATACGGAGCTGCCCCACGGCAGCAGTCTCGGCAACGCCCACGGCTTCGCCACCTCCAAGGGCACCGGGGCGATGGAGGGTCTCTTCAGCATCGACCTGGGACGGCGCGTCACCGGAACGCTCGTCGTCAACTACTTCGCGGAATATACCGACCTATCGCACCTGGCGCAGGAAGAAGCGCACCCGGCCGGCACCGGAACGCTGGTCCGCCTGGAGCAGGCAGGCGTTGGAAGGTTCCGCCTGCACCCAGCCTACCAGCGGCACACCTTTGCCCTCACCGGCGAACTCCTCGTCGAAGAGACGTTCTTCCTGCCGCGCAGCGGCGGCGACGACCCCTGCGTTGCCTACCGGATGGTGCGCCTGACAAACCGCACCGCGCGACCGCTGGTGGTGGCCGTGGTGGGGGCGCTGCACTTGCCGGGCGACACGGAGCTGGATATCCGCGCGGAGTATCACCCCCGGCACGGCGCCCTGCTCGCCTGGAACGAATCGCACCCGGAGTGGGTGCGCCTCTTCGGCTGCCCGTCCGGGGTAGATGCCCACCTGGCCACCGCCGACCTGGAGCGCGCCTGGCATCCCTACCGGCCCCTTCCCGATACCACCACGGAGCGGGGTGACCTCACCGGGGCGCTGCAGGTGGTGCGTTTCCTACGCCCGGGCGAGGAAGCGGAAGTGGCCTTTGTGGTCGCCTTCTCACCGCAGGGCCTCGCTGAGGCCGAGCGCCTCTACCTGGCGCACCGGAACGCGGCCGACGCTCTTCGGCGCACCGTCGCCTGCTGTCACGCGGAGCTGGCGCCGGCACAGGTCACCACCCCCGACCCGATAGTGAACGAGGGCGCCCAGTGGGCGAAGGCCAACATGCTGCGGGTGCTGGCGCACTACCCCACCGGCCTCGCCTTCACCAACGAGCCGGGCGTCTCCTCGCACGTCGTCGCCCGCGACGTGGCCTGGTTCGTTTACGGGTGCGACTTCGTCAGCCCCGCCGCCTGCTGCCGGATGCTGCACCTGCTGGCCGAAACGCAGTATCCAGACGGCAAGGTGGTGGAGTACTACGACGCCCGCACGCTGCAGACCGAGGACTACGGCCTGAACGTGAACGACGCCACGCCCCTCTTCGTGATGGCCGCCGGCCACCACCTGAAGACCACGGGGCACGCCCCCTGCGCGGCGCACCTCTACCCGGCGATGGCGCGGGCGGCGGAGGCCCTCCTTAGCCAACGCGACGAGCGCGGCCTGGTCTACTGCACCGCGCGGGAAACCGGCGAGCGCGGCATCTGCGGCTGGCGCAACGTGATGCCGAACGTGCGCATCAGCGGCGCCGTCACCGAGGTGAACAGTGAAGCCTACGCCGCCCTGCGCACGGTTGCCGATACGGCGCGCGCCCTGGGCCATGCCGACGATGCTGGACGCTTCGACGCGGCGGCCGAGGCACTGCGCGACGCCATCGAGCGCCACCTGAAGAACCCGGACAACGGCCTCTACTACCTGCACCTCGACGTGGACGGCCGCCCCCGCTCGCAAGTAACCGCCGACCTGGTCTTCCCCCTCATCTGCGGCGTGACCGACGAGGAGACCACCCGGCTGATCAGCGAGCGCCTCAATCACCCAGACTTCATGACCGAGGCGGGGCTGCGCACCCTCTCCGAGCTAGACCCGCAATACACCCCCGATCGCCTGGTGGGGCTGCAGGGCGGCGTGTGGCCGGGCGTCACCTGGTGGTATGCCATGTCGTGCCTGCACTCCGACCCGGGGCTGATGGTGGAGGCGTTGCGGCGCAGCTACAGCCAGTACGTGCGGGATCCGCGCCGCTACAACACGGTGCCGGGGCAGTTTTCGGAGTGGTTCGACGGGGAGGCGCTGCAGAACCGGGGGATGCGCCTCTCGCCCTGGGAGCCGCCTCGCTTCCTGTGGGCCCTCCTTGAGGGGGCGATGGGGATCCAGCCGGCGTTCGGGAACCTGCGCGTGGCGCCGCTGCTGCCGTTTCACTGGAAGTGGGCGCAGGTGCGCCACCTGCCCTACCGCGGCGAACACCTCTCCTGGTTCCTCGCCCGCTACCCGGACGGCCTGCGCTTCTACACCAGCGACACCTTCGCCTCCGACCACCCGGTGGAGCAGCTCCGCGCCGACATCACCGACGGGATCACTCCCGCCGGGGGCGAACTGAGCGTGGCCGCCTTCGCCGACCCCGACCGGATCGTGGTCTGCCTTGGCAGCATGAGCGAGGTGAAGGGGCCGCACCCGGTGCTGATTCAACGCCTACTCGATAACGCCCGGCGCTATCAGGTGGAGCTGTACAGCAGCGAGGTGGGGCGCTGGACACGGCTGGGCGCCTACCGCGGCAGCGCCCTGGAGCGCCTCTCGGTCGATATCGAGGGCGGCGGCTTCGCCATCCTCCGTCTCCAGGCCACCTGAGCCGACCTGGGGGCAAGGAGCGGCACCCGGGCCCCCACGACCAGGCAAGAACTGCGGGTGTCGGGCTCTCCCGACACCCGCGCAGCGCTGACCGGGGTTGCTCCCCTATGGGCATTGTCAGCTTTGGGATTCCGCGCTTGCGGGTGTGCTTCCAGTTAGCGGGCCAGACGAACCGCCAGTTCTCCCACCATGCGGCCCATGCGCAGGCCCTGGACGAGATCGAACCGGTAGTGGACGCCACCGTAGAGGCGGGAGATCGAGTTCTCCTCTGCCCAGCGGTGGATGGTGGCCGCCTCGCGCGGGAAGAAGCAGGTCAGCACCGGCTCGGCCGCCCCCCCGAACGTCGAATGCCCGGAGGGATACGACGGGAACGGGGGCTCGGCGACCACCGTGCGGACCCGCGGATCGGCCTGGTAAGGCCGGATCAGCCAGTAAGTGTACTTCGCGTCCCAGCAAGCGATGCCACCGTCCTGCACTGCCATGTTCATGAGCGCCAGCACTCGAGCACTGAGTAGCTCCCCGAAACGGTAGCGCTCGATCAGATCGCAGGCCAGGTAGTTGAAGTGCCCCGGGTTGGTGTAGGTGCCGACGTCGTCTTCCCAGTAGCGGGCGATCGCCTTCTGCTTCGGGGTGAGGTTCTGCGTGACCACGCGCACCTCGTTCAGCGCCGCCAGGAACGGCTGCGACCCGCAGTCCGGCGGGGGGCCAGGCCGGATCTGATCCCCATCGCGGAGCAGCCAGGGGCGAACCTTGCCCCACCGTGGCTCCAGTGGATCCTTCCCTTTCCAGTAGCACTTCCCCTGGGGCACGCGCACTGGAATCGTCGCCACCGTATCGGCGCCGTCTCTTCGGGCGTAGGCCACCACCTCCAACCCTACCTGCCGGCCGATCGCCTTGACAAGGTTGACGAGGTCGCGCGCATCACCCCCTTTGAGCTGCCAACACCACCGCTCGTGGGCCCAGACCAGCGCCGCCAGGGCAGGGGCCTCCTGGGGGAAGAGATAGCTCAACACGGTGGCCGAGGCCGCCGCCACCGCCACGCTCGCCAGGGCCGGGTTCAACTCCCCCCGGCTGCCGGGCATCTGCCAGTAGACGCCGCCACGGTGGCCGCCGCACGCCCGCGACGAACTCGCGGCAAGGAGCGCCTCGTGCTGCGCGACAGTCACGAGCGCGTAGACCCGGGAGGCACGCACAGGGTTATACGATAGGTAGTCGATCAGCAGGGAACGAGCGACCTCGTTCCAGCGCACCACGGCGTTGCCATCCCATTGGGGGCAGCGGGAGGCCGCCGCAGCCGCTTGGGCCTCGCTCACCTCGGCATCCGGCTGCAGCGCCGCGACCTCGGCCTCTTCCAGCATCCGGCTGACCCGGCCCTCGTCCAGGAGGATGGGCGCCAGGCGCCCGCCAGTCGCCCCGTCGCCGGCTTCCGGCGACACCACACTACTCTCCGTGGCGGCCGGTAGGAGCGAGTGTCCCGCCCCACAGCCGCTCATCGCCAGAAGTAGGGCGAACCCCAGGCTCGCCAGTGCCACGTCTCGAGCAGCAACCCTCTTCATCGGCTTCCCTCACATGGAGTGAGCCCATCAGGAGGCTGCCCCGGTGCTGCGTCTCTTCTATACCCTCGCACGGAGCGGCGCAAACCTGCCGCAGACGCCCCTGGCAAGCGCCCGTCTGCCCCCATCGGGCGCCCACCGGGGGCGGCAGCCCCACCCACGGCAGGAGCTTCAGCGCCGAAGTGGAACCTGAAATGGCAGGAGGGAGGGAGCGCAAGCCGAATGGGCGTCGCGGTAGCCTTGGTGGTGCTGGCGACGGTGGCTGTCGGGGTAGCCTGGATCCTGCACCGGGCTGCCGCCAAGGACCCGGCCGGGCCCCTGCCGCCGGTCCAGATCGATCCCCTGGTGGGGCACTCCCCGACCTCGCCACCCGCCTCCGCTCCCGACGAAGCGGCCCCGGAGAGCCAGCCGATTGAGGAGACGCCGGCCGACCTGCCGGACGGCCGTGCCACGGCCCAGCCCACGGCAGAGCCATTGGCGCTTGCCACTGTGCCATCCCCCTCCGAGCCAGACGCCGAAGCCGCCCCTGCTTCCCTCGAGGCGACAGAGCCACCGGCAGTCCCTTTGAGCGAAGCGGCCCGCCACCGCCGCGACCGCCTGCGCCATACCCTCCGAGAGATGGCCCGCCGCTTCCAGGATAATGACCCCGGCCACTCTGCCGGATAGGCCACCTACGGCCGGGAGCCGGCCTCCCCTTCCCCCTTCCGTTGAACCCCGCGGGATCCAGGCGCGTCTAAAGGAGGCAGAACGGATGTGAGTCTGACTGAGCGGGTGGCCGCTGCCCGTCGGCCACTGCGGCAGCCGCGCCAGGGCCACGCGGCGGAGTGCGCCGGTAGAGGGCAGCGACCTGCTTAGGGAAGGTGGAAGGGACATGCGTCAGACGTACAGGCCGCTGGGAATGCTCGCCATGGTGGCCCTCTTGCTGGGCGCTGGCACCGTGCCGGCGTCCAGCGCCTCGTTCGAGACGAAGGTACTGCGCGGCGCGGCGGTTGGGCTGGCAGTCACCGCGGCAGCGCAGCCGTTGGACCAGTTCATCAACGCCGTCACCCTGCGCCACAACATGGCAACGCGGATGTCCACCAAGGTGGTGCCGATCCTGAGCGTCGGCGAGAAGGGTTACGTCGGCGGCGCGCAGGTGGCCGGCCCCGCCTCACAGGTGCGCCGCGTGAAGGCCGTCTACCAGTACGAGCAGCACTTCAACAACAACAACTATCGCGCGCGCGTGTTGGTGCCCAGTGCCGCCATCAACCCGCTGCAACTGCAGCGCGTGCCCAAGGTTGGGGTCACCGCCATCATCGACGTGGCGCTTGATGGCGGTCTGAAAACGCACACCGTCGGCACCGGCATTCAGACGGGCGACATCATCCGCGGCGGGGCGGTGTTGGTCGCGGTGAAGGCCGCCGGCCCGGCAATCAACCAGGCGCTCAACGCGCTGACGCTGAACAAGGGGCAGGCCACCAAGGTGGTGCCGATGGGCAGCATCGGCGAGAAAGCCTACTTGGGCGGCGCCCAGGTCTCCGCCTCCGCCACGGAGATCGACCGGGTCAAGGCGGTGTGGCAGTACGAGGATCTCTTCAGCAACGGCAAGTTCCGGGTGCGCGTGGTGCTGCCGGCCAGTGCCCTCAACCCGCTGGAGATGAAGCGCGTCGATAGCGCCGGCGTGACCGCGGTGATCGACATGGCGCTGTCGGAGCAAAAGCGCGACCCGCGTGAGGAGCGCCGCTGGGCCGACGCCCGCCGCCGCTGGGATCGCGACGACCGCGACCGCCGCGGCGACAACGGCAACCACTACGGCTGGTACCGCGGCCGGCGCAAGCATTAGCGCCTCAGCGGCCGCGCTCGTGCTTGGGGGCCAGACAGGCCCTCTCCCTCGGCTCCCCCTCTCCCAACCGCGCGGGAGAGGGGGAGCTTGCTTTGGGTGCCACACCCCTTGCCTCGTCGGCACAACGCTACGATGGGTGGCATGTTTGGAAACGCCGTGAACCGGCCACGACCCGCTAAAGGGGATGGCGATGGGGCTTCGCGACGTGCCGATTGGAGACCACTGGCCGGACGAGGTGCAGGCCATCGTGGAGATGCCGAAGGGCAGCTCCAATAAGTATGAGTACGACCCGGAGCGCGAGGTCTTCGTGCTAGACCGCGCGCTCTACTCTCCCCTCTTCGCCCCAGCCGACTACGGCTGGATCGCCGAGACACTCGCCGCCGACGGCGACCCGCAAGACATCCTGATTCTGGCGACCTTCGCTACCTTCCCCGGCTGCGTGGTAGCGGCGCGCCCCGTCGGCATCCTCTTCATGCGCGACGAGAAAGGCGAGGATGAGAAGGTCCTCAGCGTCTCGGCGCGCGACCCCCGCTTCGACGACATCCGCAACCTGGAGGACGTGCCGGAGCACCTCCTCCGCGAGATCACGCACTACTTCCACACCTACAAGGAACTGGAAGACAAGCTGACGGAAGTCACCCGCTGGGGCAGCCGCGAGGCCGCGCGGGAGGCCATCCGTCAGGCCCACGAACGCTACCAGCACGGCCGATCATAGAGCACGTTGAGGCCGCGCCGTTCGGCATCCCGCCGCTGCGGTTCCCTGCAGGACTTCCCATGCCTGTGCCGAACTCCCCCTTTGGTCAGTAGGGTTCTGCCGGCAGCCCCAGGGCGGTGGCGTCGCACGCCCCGCGCGGTGCCGCCTTTTGCCCCATCCGGTGGGTAGGGAAAGCCGGCTTGACCCCGGGCGCGCCCTTGGGCTCCACTAGACCAGCGCCCTGATACCCATCGCGGATGAGGCCGTCCCCGCCAGGTGGCGAGTGTGCCGGCGATACCCGGTGGGGCCCCTTCCTCGTCGCCCCGCCGCATCGCGGACCGCCATCCTTGCGGGGTCAAGGGCTGAAGGTGAGGTCGCGCAGTGGACGCGGCCCCAACGTGGGCGACACGTCGCATCGCCCCAGTCACCAGGGGTTTGTCGCAGAGGGACGCCTCGCGCCGGCGGATCGGCCGAGGCGATCCCGCGAGGAGAGATGCCGTGAAAGAGAAGATGAACCGTAGAGACTTCATCCGGGTCACCACCGTGGCGGGGTTGGGCGTCTGGGTGAGCGGCCGCCAGGCGGCCTTCGGCGCCACCAAGTCGCCCAACGAGAAGCTGAACGTGGCCTCCATCGGCTGCGGAGGCATGGGCTGGGCAGACCTCACCCAGTTCGCTGATGCCGGCGAGAACATCGTGGCCCTCTGCGACGTGGATGACGAGCGCGCCGCGGAAGCCTACAAGCGGTTCCCCAACGCCCGCCGCTACAAGGACTTCCGCAAGCTGCTGGAAGAGGGCAAGGACATCGACGCCGTCCACATCAGCACGCCGGACCATGTGCACGCGGTGGCCGCGGTGATGGCGATGCGGCTGGGCAAGCACGTCTACTGTCAGAAGCCGCTCACTCGCACGGTCTACGAAGCGCGGGTGCTGCTGGAGACCGCTGAGCGCACCAAGGTGGTCACCCAGATGGGCAACCAGCAGCACGGCAGCAACGAACTGCGCCAGAAGGTGGAGATCATCCAGTCGGGCGCGATCGGCCCGGTGCGCGAGGTGCACGTTTGGACCGACCGGCCGATCTGGCCGCAGGGCCTCACCCGCCCGACCGACACCCCGGCGGTGCCCGCTACCCTCGACTGGAACCTGTGGCTCGGGCCAGCGCCGGAGCGCCCCTACCATCCCTGCTATGTCCCCTTCTCCTGGCGCGGCTGGTGGGACTTCGGCTCGGGAGCGCTGGGCGACATGGGGTGCCACATCATGGACATGCCCTACTGGGGCCTGAAGTTGGAGTACCCGGTCTCCTTCGAGGCGGAATCGGAAGGGTTCAACGGCGAGACGTTCCCGAACTGGTCCACCGTCACCTACGAGTTCCCGGCGCGCGGCGACCTGCCCCCGGTGAAGCTGGTGTGGTATGACGGCAAGAAGGACGGCAAGCCGAACCTGCCGCCGGCGGAGCTGTTCCAGGGGCAGCCGGCGCCGAGCAACGGCTCGCTGCTGATCGGCGAGAAGGGCACGCTGCTGGACATCTACGGTGCCCCCTACAAGCTGCTGCCGGAGAAGGACTTCGAGGGCTACGAGCCGCCAGCACCGACGATCGCCCGCGGCCCGGGGCACTACCAGGAGTTCATCCAGGCCTGCAAGGGCGGGCCGGCACCGCTCTCCCAGTTCAGCTACTCTGCCAAGCTGACTGAGACGGTGATCCTGGGCTGCCTGGCAATCCGCGCCGGCCAGAAAGTGAAGTGGTTCGCCCCGAACATGAAGCCGTACAGCCTCAAGGAGGCGGAGGCGTGGGTCCGCGAGCCGATGCGCCCGGGCTACTCGCTCTAGTATAGCCGGGGTGAGGGCCGCCGGCAGGTCCTCACCCCCACCCCCCTCCCGGCCTCCGCGGCGCGGGAGGGGGTGCCGGCTGCCAGGCTCCGTAGCCAAAGCTGCCGGGGTATCCCCTACCCTATCCGCCGGGCACGTCCACCGGGCAGCGAACTAGCAACCTCGCGGATCAGCCAGCGGCCTACCGCCAGCGCGGGCGCGTCGCCGGCAAGCTGCAGCCGGGGGAAGATGAACACAAAGGCGCCCAGCCGCAGCAGGATGGCGGTCAGGAAGACCGGCTGGTAGTGCGACATCCAGTCGGGCACCCCGGGTAGGTGGGGCAGCCAGCCCTGCCACAACGACGCGCAGACTCCCCCCAGGGCCGACCCCGCCACGCTTGCCACCCCCAGCACGAACTGAAACGCCGCGTTGTAGGTGGTGCGCCGCGCGTCCGGGAAGCCCTTGATCGTCATGTAGAAGTTCACCTGGTCAATGCCGGGCCAGGACAGCCCCAGGGCGGCGCCCGCCAGCCAGACCAGCCAGGCCGTGTGGTGGCTAGCGAAGGCCCAAACACACGGCAGCACGATGGCGCACAGGGCGCTCAGGCGCAGCACCGGCCGGGGGCCAAAGCGGTCGATCGCGTGGCCCCAGCGCGGCGCCACCCACGCCATCAGCGCCATGGGCAGGATCGACAGC
Source organism: Armatimonadota bacterium (assembly GCA_012512505.1). GTDB lineage: Bacteria > Armatimonadota > JAAZEB01 > JAAZEB01 > JAAZEB01 > JAAZEB01. The sequence goes on from JAAZEB010000363.1 coordinate 11,374, forward strand.
AGCAGGTGCGTCTGCAGCACGCTCATGCCCAGGCCCCGCGCGTGCGCCGCCTCGAAGCAGAAGCGCCACTGGAACGACCCCATCATCGTGTAGGACACCCCGGAGACGGCGCTGTAGAGGACGAAGCCTCGGAACAGCGAGTTGCGCCACGGCGTACTCAGGATGTCGAGGAGTGAAGGGGGCTTGGCCTCCGGGGCACGCGGCACCTCCCGCACCGGAATGAAGAGCAGCACATCGGTGGCCCCGAGGATGGCCGCCAGGCCAAAGATGAACGCGTAGACGTGCGCCGCCTCGTGGGCGCGCTGCAGCAGCAGGACCATCGCGGTGCTGACAGTCACCATCGCGATCATCCCCAGGCGCGCCCGGTAGCCAAAGTAGCTCCCGGCAATCGAACGCGGCACGATGTCCGCCATCCAGGCGGACCAGCCGGCGCCGCCGTAGTTGGCCATCGCCTGCGCCGTGAACACCACGACGCCGACGAGGACCAGGCGAACCCCCGCGGGCAGCCCTTCCAGCCAGAGAGGCACGGCGGCGATCACCAGCCAGAGGAGGCGGTGCACGCTCACGAACCGCAGGAAGTTGCGCTTGCTGCGGCCGGTGCGCTCCGCCACGTAGGAGCCAAGGAAAAGGAAGATCATCGCCGCCGGGCCGGCCGCCATGATCAGCCCAAAGGCGAGGTCGTCCGCCCGGAGGTAGTTGGTC
>JAAZEB010000364.1 GCA_012512505.1 Armatimonadota bacterium
AATCTGTCATCCTGAGCGAAGCGAAGGATCTCTTCCCCAGGCGGTGCTGTCGTTGCGGTGTCGCCTGCGCGTCTGAGGGACAGATCCTTCGCTTCGCTCAGGATGACAGATTCCCAGGCGGGTGCCCAGTACCCGCCTGTAGGGCCAGGATGACAGATTCCCAGGCGGGTGCCCAGTACCCGCCTGTAGGGCAACGTTCGTTGGCAGTACACCTGACACCTGACACCTGACACCTGACACCTGGCACCTGACACCTAATAAAGTTTGGGGGAAACATGGCACTCTTCGTGGGCGCGGCAACGCGCGTGATCAACTGCGAGATTGGCGACGACCTGATGGGCCAGCTCCACCGCCGCTTCTGCGAGCGGATCCGGGATGACCTGGAGGCAAACTTCTTTTACCTGGCCACCGACGAAGGCGAGCGGATCCTGTTGGTGAACCTCGATCTGGCCGGCGGCCTCGAGACGGCGTGGGTGCGGGCGACCACCGCGCGCCTTGCGGCGGAGACCGGCGTGCCGGCGCGGAGCATCATCCTCACCAGTACCCACACCCACGACGGCCCCGATACGATCTCGCTGCTGCACGACTCGCCCCGCAACGACGCCTACCTGGCGCGCCTGGCCGATTGGCTGGCGGATGGCGCCCGGGAGGCAGTGGCCGGCGCGCGTCCTGCCCGCGTTGGGTGGGCACGCGGAGAGGCCCACGTCGGGTTCAACCGCCGCCTCTGCTGGCAGGATGGCTCCCACAGCATGTATGGCGACAGCCATCGCCCTGATTTCGCCGGTCTGGAGGGCCCGGACGATCCCAGCCATGCCATTCTCTACGCCGTGGATGAGGATGGCCGCCTCCTCGCGCTGCTCCACAACAACTGCTGCCACGCCACCTGCCTGGAGTCGGCCTCGTTCGCCTCGGCCGACTTCCCCGGCGAGGCTCGGCGCCTGATCCGAGAGGCGCTGGGCGAGCCGCTGCCGGTCCTCTACCTCCAGGGCGCCAGTGGAGATACTTCCCCCTGGAATATGGAGGCGACCACACCCCACTACTCAGGCGAGCAGCGGGTGCGCGAGATCGGCGCCTTGCTGGCCGCGGAGACGCTGCGGCTGCTGCGCGCGACCGATCCGGTGGCGTCGCCCATCCTGCGCCATGCTTACACGGACCTCCCGATCGCCGTGCGCCTGCCAAACGCCGAGCAGCTTCGCCGGGCAGAAGAGATCGCCGCCCTGGGCGAGGAGAAAGCCGGCCGCGGTGAGTTCGTGCTGGCCGTGTGCGGCACCTTGCGGCTGCAGCGCGAGTTCGGCGAGAACCCGGTCGACACCCTCGCCGTGCATGCCCTGCGCGTTGGCGACCTGGCCATCGCCACCAACCCCTGCGAGCTCTACTGCCAGTTCGGCCTGGACATTAAGCGGCGCAGCCCCGCCCCGGTGACGATGGTCGCCCAACTCAGCGACGGCTTCTCCGGCTACTGCCCGACGGTCTACGGCGTTCTGGGGGGCGGCTACTCGGGTGATCCCACCTACTGGACGCGCCTGGAGATAGCGGCCGGCTACCGCATCGTGGACGCGAGCGCGCGCCTGCTGCACCGCCTCTGGCGGGAATAGCGCCGCCCTTGGGGGCGGAGACTCCTCCCTCGGGCCGAGCGCGGGTCTCCGGGCGGTGGTAGGTGGTAGGGGCGAAGCATTGGCGGGTCAGACAAATTGCACCGCAGTACGCTTGACCTGCCAATGCTTCGCCCCTACGATTCGCCTACGGTTCGCGTACGGTCGCCTACGGTTCGCGGCGCCCCAAACCGCTGCCGGATGGGTCTTCGGGGCCGGACATCCCTCCTACACCGGGCCGGTCGGAGCGCCGGCGTCCCGCCGGCCGCCGCCGTAAGAGGCGCGCCGGTACAGTGGCCTACCTCCCACCGGAGGTGGGATGTGAGGGGCTGCGCTACGCCGCGGGTGCCGTGGCGCCGACGCGCTGTTCCCAGAGGTCGGCATCGAAGGGCGCCCGGCGGTGGGGGCACCTCTCGCGGTGGCACAACTGGCAGGTCATGAAGTCCACTTCGGTGGGATAGAAGAGGCCGGAGACCGACTTGTTCGGGATCATCAGGAAGGTGGGCGTCAGGCGCACGCCGATGCGCGCTTCCACCTGGTCCCCGAACAGCGAGAAGAAGGGGCGCTGCTGCTGGATCGGCCAGACGATCGCGTCGCCAGAGCCGGGGTGCATTGCCGCCAGCTTCCCCAGGCTATAGCGCTCTTTCAGGTGCGCCGTCAGGAATGCCGTGGCCGCCCCCAGCGCCAGCTCCTTCACCGTGTCGCGGCAGAACTCGCCGAGGAAGTCTCCCTCCGGCACGGGGACCTCGTCCATCTCGGTGCCGCAGGTGGCCACGTAGGCGAACACCCGCTCGACCTCGGCCAGGGTGGCGCGCAGCGTGCGGCTGGTGAAGCGGACGCCTTCGATGGTGACCGTGTCCTCCCCACGGTCTTGGATGTAGGCCACCCGGTAGATCGCTTTCGGACGGGCCACCGCCGCCACCCGCTTCGCCAGGGCCACCATCTCGGCGGCGTACTCCCCTTCCGGATCCAGGTGCAGGCGCTTGAAAAGTACCTCTGGCTCCAGCTCAAACTTGATCTGATCGAGTACTACCGGCGGCACGCGCGTTCTCCTTTCCCGCTGCCACGAGATTCGCGGCCGGCCGCGCGTTCCCTGCCACGTCCCCGGGGCGCCCCACCTCCCAAAATCTCGTTCATGGTGCTTGACGACAACTGAGGGTTTTGCTACAATAAGACCTGACGGCAAGGGCATGCCCCGTTCGTCCAGAGGTCAGGACACCAGATTTTCATTCTGGCGACAGGGGTTCGATTCCCCTACGGGGTACCACCGCAGACCAGGCCGCGCCTCTCACGAGGGCGGCCTTTTTACTGTACCGAGGGAGCGAGGAGATGCGGGCACAGCTCGGGGTGGCGGGTCTGGTGCTGCTGTCGCTACTCGCGCCGGTCGGTGCGCGCGCGGACCGGGTGGATGCCTACGTTCGGGGCGCGATGCGGCGACAGCACATCCCTGGCCTCTCGCTGGCGGTGGTGCGCCGGGGAAAGGTCGTCAAGGCGCGGGGCTACGGCTGGGCCCACGTCGAGCTGCGCGTTCGCGCCCGGCCCGAGACCGTCTACCAGCTCCAGTCGGTGACCAAGTGCTTTACCGCAACCGGGGTGATGATCCTGGTCGAGGAGGGCCGGTTGGGGCTGGACGATCCGATCGGGAAGTACTTGCAGGGCACCCCCGACCAATGGGAACGGATCACGCTGCGCCACCTGCTGACGCACACCTCGGGGATCAAGGACTTCATCAACGAGCCGACCGCCAGCCTCCGCCTGGATGTATCGGAAGAGGACGTGCTGCGGGCAACCGCGGCGCGGCCCCTCAACTTCCCCCCGGGCGACCGCTATGCCTACAGCAACACGAACTACCACCTGCTGGCGATGGTGATCCGCGCGGTGACCGGCAAGCACTGGGGCGAGTTCCTGCGCGAGCGCCTCTTCGAGCCGCTTGGGATGAAGACCACGCGAGTGGTCAGCCACGACGACCTGGTGCCCAACCGCGCCGCGGGCTATCGCTGGGAGCAGGGCGCCCTTCGGAACGGCCAGTACGTCGCCGCCTCCATCCTGGGCTACGCCGGCGGGGGTCTCTGCGCCACCGTACTCGACCTGGCGAAGTGGGACGCCGCTCTCCGTAGCGAGCGGATTCTGAAAAAGGCCAGCCTGGAGCAGATGTGGCGCCCGGCCCGCCTCAATAATGGCCAGACGACCGGGTACGGCCTCGGCTGGGTGGTGGGCGAAGTGAACGGGCACCGGTTCGTCGCACACAGCGGCAGCCACGTCACCGGCTTCTCCACCTATGTCGTGCGCTTTCCAGAGGATGACCTAATGGTAGTGGTGCTGACCAATCGTTCCGGCGCCGACACCGGCCGCATCGCCCACCGGATTGCCAGGTTCTATCACCCGGGGCTCGTCGCTCCGCTCGCACCTCCGATTGAGGATCGAGAGCCGCGGATCACCGCCTTTCTGGAGAAAGTGCTGCGGTGGACGGAGACGGGCACGCTGGATCCAGAGATCCTCACGCCCGAGATGCGGGCGGCCGTCGTGCCGGACGGCCTGAGAGATACCGGCGAGTTCCTACGCTCTCTCGGACCACGCCGGCCGCTGCAGCTCCTCGAACGACGGGTGGAGGGGGCCTTGCGGGTGTACCGCTACCGGGCGGCCACCCCGGAAGGAACGCTCCTCTTCACCTGCGCCCTCACTCAGGAGGAAAAGATCGCCGGCATGCGCGTGAACCTGGAATAGCCGGTGTGGATCGGAGTTTGCTCAAGCATGTCTTCCTTGCCGTATGAACTGATCTCGCTCGACCTCGACATGACGCTGTTGGACCGCGACAGCCGCATCAGCCCGCGCAACCTGGCGACGGTGCGCCGCTGCACCGAGCTCGGCGCGAAGGTGGTGATCAGCTCCGGGCGCATGCACTGCACCACCCTGCAGTTCCTCGACGCCATGGGGCTCGACACCCCCGTCATCTCCTATAACGGCGCCCTGATCAAGCACGAAAGCACCGGGGAGGTGCTGCTGCATCAAACGGTGGAGCCTTCGTTGGCGCGCGAGCTGGTGGAGTTGTGCGACGCGGAGGGCGTCCACCTCAACTACTACGTCGACGACACCCTCTACATTGCCCGGCGCGGGCCGTTTGCCGACCTCTACGCTGAGCGCACCACCGCCGCCCTCATCCCCGTGGGTGACCTGCGGACCCTCACCAACCGGGCGCCCACCAAGCTGCTGGTGGTGGATACGCCGCAGCGCATCGAGCAGCTCTTCGCCGAGTGGGGCCCCCGCTTCAGCGACCGCGCCTACGTCACCACCTCCTATATCGACTACCTGGAGTTCATGCCGCTGGGGGTCTCCAAGGGGAAGGCGCTGGCAGCGCTGGCCGCCCACTACGGCATCCCCCAGGAGAAGGTGATCGCCTTTGGCGATGCCCTCAACGACGTGCCCGCCATCGCCTGGGCCGGCCTAGGCGTGGCAATGGCCAACGCCAAGCCGGAAGCCAAGGCCGTCGCCAAACGCATCGCCCCCCACCATGCCGAGGATGGTGTCGCCGTGGTGCTGGAGGAGGTGTTCGGCTTCGGGGGTTAGGGCCGATCCCCGCGCCCCTGGCGCGGCGGCGCGATCTGGGGGAACTCCGTGACGCGCAGGTTAGTGCAGCCGTAGGGGATCAGCGTCAGCGTCTCCTCCGGCGCGGACGACGCCACCGGGCTCGGCGGCAGCGGCCCGGCGGAGTTCTCCCACAGGGTCCACTCCGGCACCCGCCGGCCAAGCACCCGCAGCTCCACCGGGGCGCCGTCCGGCGAGAACGGCACTTCCCCCACGGGCCGCGTGCGCACCTCGACCGACGCGCCCAGATGATCCGGGTCGAGGCAGAGGCCGTAGTTCCAGGGCGTCGTCGGGTAGACCTCCCAGTCGCCGTGGGGCAGCTCGCCGCCGATTTGCCGCCACTCTTCGCCGATCTTCAGGGCGTAGACCAGCGGTCCGCGCTCCAGCGTCAGCGCTTCCCGGTAGCGGCGCGCCGCTCGCACCGCCATCGGCAGGTGCAGCTCCACCACGTCGCCCGGCGACCAGGTGCGCTCGATAACGTGGAAGGTGCCCGGGGCCAGTACCGCCGGCGCGCCACCCACGCGCAGGGAGGCCTCCTCGGCCCAGGCGGGCACCCGCAGCCAGAGCGGGAACGCCAACGGGGCCGCCGCCTCCACGCGAAAGCGGATCGTCTCGCCGAACGGATAGTCGGTCTCATCCACCACGGTGACCACCTGCCCGCCCCGCACGCGCGCGGTCACGCGGCAGGGGCCATAGGCGGCGGCCGCCAGGCCCTCGTCCGGGGTTGCCAGCCACAGGTGCGCCACCAGCTTCGGCCAGCCCTGGTGCAGGTTGGCGGTGCAGCAGCCGTAGTTGGGCTCCAGGCCAAACAGGTTCGAGTCGGGCCCATTGTTGGTCCACTGCCGGGGTGCCCGGGTGCAGAGGACCTGGTTGGCCTGCTGGTCGTACTGGTGGGCCCACATATCCGGCGAGAACGCCGCCGGGAGGGCGTTGTAAGCGATCTTCTCCAACCGGTCTGCCAACGCCGGCTCACCCAGAATGCTGAGCAAGCACTCCAGGGAGAACATCAGCTCAACGACGGCGCACAGCTCGGTGCCTTGCGAGGGGTCGCGGCCCGCGTAGTGCTCGTCGCCGGAAAAGACGCCCGTCGCTTGCCCGTGGTAGCGGTCGAGGTTGGCCAGGGCAAGGGCGACCGCCTGCCGGTCGCTCTCGGCAAGCGAGCGGCGGTACCACACGCCGGGGGTCTTCACCGCCATGGCGTTGTTGACGACGTGCGTGTGCATCACGCACTCCTCGGCGGCCAGCTTGCGGGTGAAGGCAAAGTCGCGGAAGTGGGCGATCCAGTCGTAGCCCTGTTGGTGCGCCCGGTCCATCAGCTCCAGCAGCCACGCCTCGCCGGTGCGCTCGTAGAGCCAACAGAGGCTCAGCGCCAGATCGCCCCAGCGGGAGGCGCCCCAGTCGAAGAGAGGCCGCTCGTCCAGGTAGTCGCGCAGGTAGCCGCAGAAGCGGATCAGATAGGGGATCACCCGGTCATCGCCGGTGGCCTCCTGGTACTGGGTGAGCCCCTTCAGCACGATCATTGCCGGCCAGGCATCGTAGGGGCGGCGGCCGGGAGCCTGCACCGGGCCGATCCAGCCGGTGTCGTCCTGGAAGCGCAGGAGCGCCTCCACCCACCGCCGCGCTTTGGCCTGCAGGCGGTCGTCCGCCAGCAAGTAGGCCAGCGGGATGAGGCCGTCGGCGTAGTAGGGGCCGCGCTCCCACCCCTCGCGGGTGCCCCCCAGCCAGAGGTTATCCGGGCCAAGGTCGGGCCAGAACTCATCGAGGTGGCCGGTGAGGCTGGCGGCCTGAAGGCGGAGCTGGCCCAGCAGCCAGCCCTCCGCCCGGATGCTGCCCAGCGGCAGCGGTGCCAGCGCCCGCGGCGCCAGCGGCGCTCTCCCGAAGAGGTATGCAGCACTCATGAGATCACTCCCCGCGAACGGTAGTCGGTCATCCGCCCCGCCCCATCATTGGCGTCAGGAGACGCCTTCAACGGCGGGGATGCGCCTCCAACGGCGGCCGGCGGGACACCGGCGATCCGACCGTGTGCACCCCTATGGGGGGGGCGAACCGCCCGTGGTTTCGGACATTGCCCTACGCGGCGGTGGCTGGTGCTGCCGCGGCCAGCCAGGCCTCCACCTTTCCGGCCAGGGTGCCCTCGATGCCCTGGTTCAGGAAGAGGGTAGCGGTAGGGCAGTTGCGGCAGTAGGGGCCGGGAAAGCCCGCCACTTGCGCCAGCGAGCGGCGGATGTTCTCCATCAGGCTCGCCTCCAGGACGTTGCCCACCGGCGCCGGCCGACTGATGTAGTGTGCCCCGCACCAGTACTGGTTGCCGT
>JAAZEB010000365.1 GCA_012512505.1 Armatimonadota bacterium
GGTTAGGGCAGACACGGCGTAGTGGGCGCGGAGGTAATCCAGCAGCGCCTGGTACTCCGGCGGCAGGGGGGCCGTGAACTCCAACTGGGCGCCACTGCGCGGGTGGGTGAAGGAGAGGCAATAGGCGTGCAGCGCCTGCCCCGGCAGCGCGTCGAGCAGCTCGGCCAGCTCGTGGTCGTTGCCGGGGGGCTTGCGCCGGCCGCCGTACTGCGGATCGCCCATCACCGGGTGGCCGATGTGCGAGCAGTGGACGCGGATCTGGTGGGTGCGCCCCGTCTTCAGCGACGCCTCGAGCAGGGCGCACGGCACGCTGAAGCGTTCGAGCACCGTCAGGTCCGTGGTGGCGCTGCGTGCGTCCGCGGCCAGGCGTTCCCCGGGCGAGTAGACGGTCATCTTCTTGCGGTCGGTTGGGTGGCGGCCGATGGCGGCCTCCACGCGGATGCGGTCGAAGCGGGGGTTACCCCAGACGAGGGCGCGGTAGACGCGCTTGGCGGTGCGCTCGCGGATCTGGCGCGACAGGTCGTTGTGCGCCATGTCGTTGCGCGCCACCATGATCAGGCCGGTGGTGTCCTTGTCGAGGCGGTGGACGATCCCGGGTCGGTCCTCCCCGGCGATGCTCGAGAGCGCGCCGGGGTAGGCGAGCAGGGCGTGGACCAGCGTGCCGCGCGTGGCGCCCGCCGCCGGGTGGACCACCATGCCTACTTTCTTGTTGATCACCAGCAGGTCTTCGTCCTCGTAGACGATGTCCAGCGGGATCTCTTCGGGGTAGAGGCCCTCCGGGCGTGTGGTGGCGGGGAAGGCGAGCGCGATCCGGTCGCCGGCGCGCAGGGGGTAGCTCGGCCGCGTCGGCTGGCCGTTGACGGTAACGTAGCCGCCCTCGATCAGCTTCTGGATGCGCGAGCGCGACAGGTCGTCGTAGCGGCTGGCGAGGACCTGATCGATGCGCGCGCCGGCATCCTCGTCCATGATCACCAGCCGCCGCGAGGGGGGCGTCGCGGGAAGCGCCGCGCTCGGCGCACGCTCCGGCGCGGCGTCCTCCTCCCGGCGGTCGGCATCTTCAGGTTCCAGCTCCCTTGCTGCTCGCATCCCCTTCATTCTACCCGGTTTCGCCCGGCGGCGCAATCCTGGCTCAGATATGGATCGCCCGGCCCAGCGACGCCAGCGCCGCCTCACGGACCACCTCGGACAGCGTCGGGTGGGCGTGAACGGTGCGGCCGATGTCCTCCACCGTGGCCTCTAGCGTGCGGGCGAGCGCCAGCTCCGGCAGCAGCTCCGTCACCTCCGGGCCCACCATGCTGGCGCCGAGCAGCTCCCCATAGCGGGCGTCGGTCACTAGCTTGACGAAGCCCTCCCAATCGTGCTGCCCCAACGCCCGGCCGTTGGCGCGGAACGGGAAGACGCCGCTCTTCACCTCGTAGCCGCGCTCCTTCGCCTCCGCCTCGGTGAGGCCAAGGCGAGCCACCTCGGGATGGCAGTAGACCGCGCGCGGCATATCAGAGTAGACCAGCGGTGACGGTTGGTGGCCGGCGATCACCTCCGCCGCCACCTCGCCTTGCGCCGAAGCGACGTGCGCCAGGAGCATCTTTCCGGTCACGTCGCCGATGGCATAGATGCCGGGCACGTTGGTGGCCATCCGCTCGTCCACCTGGATGAAGCCGCGCTCCATCGCCACCCCAAGCGCCTCCAGGCCCAGATCCTGCGTGTTCGCCGCGAAGCCGATCGCTACCAGCACGCGCTCGGCCTCCAGTGCCTCCTCACCCTTGGGGCCAGCCACGCGCACCCGCAGGCCGGCCTCCAGCGACTCCACGCCCAGAACGCGGCTCTCGGTGTGGATCTTGATGCCCTGCTTGCCGAGCTGCTTCGCTACGGTGTCGGCGATCTCCGGCTCCTCCAGCGGCAGCAGGTGCGGCATCATCTCCAGGATCGTCACCTCCACGCCATAGGCGCGGAAGACATAGCCGAACTCCACCCCAATCGGCCCGCCGCCGACGATCAGCAGCGACCGCGGGAGGTCCTTCAGCACCACGGCCTCGCGGTAGGAGAGGACGCGCTCCCCGTCAATCGTCAGGCCGGGGATCGAGCGGGCCTTCCCGCCGGTGGCCACGATCACGTTGCGGGCCTGCAGCTCCGGGCCATCGGGACGCACCTGCACCCGGTTGGGGGCGGCCAGAAATGCGGTGCCACGGTGGACATCGATGTTGTTCTTGCGCATCAGGCCCTGGATGCCCTTGACCAGCCGACCGGAGACGCGGCGGCTGCGCTCCACGGCCGGCGCGTAGTCGTAATGCAAGCCGTCGAAGCTGATCCCGAACTCCTTGGCTTGCTTAAGGGTGTTCACCAGACTGGCGTTGTGAATGAGCGCCTTGGTGGGGATGCAGCCCCAGTTTAGGCAGACGCCGCCCAGCTCCTCGCGCTCCACCACGGCCGCGCGCAAACCGAGCTGCGCCGCGCGAATGGCCGCGACGTAACCGCCCGGCCCACCACCGATCACTACGACATCATACGGTTCCATCAACTCTCCCGCCATCTCTCGTCCGGCAAGCACTGGAGCCTCGCTGCCCCCCTGCACGGCCTCGGCCATTATAACAGAAAAGGCGGAGCCAGGGCAACGCCGTGCCCCACAGCCGGCTGGATCCCGCGCCGGCCAGCGCGACGGGGAGGCAGATTCCGCTGGGCGGCGCAACCAGGCGGGCGCCACGGCACTCCTTGATCGCGGGCGCGCACCGGGGGAAGGAGGGCGCCGCGGCCCGGTGGAACCTCTTTCTCAGGGGAGCCGGCCCGCGCTGGCAGCCGGCATGTTGGCCCGTCGCGGCCAGGGAGTATTGATGAACGTCCTGATCATCGCGATCGACACGCTGCGCGCCGATCACCTCGGCTGCTACGGCTATCGGCGGAACACCAGCCCGCACCTCGACCGTCTCGCCCATGAAGGCGTCGTGTTCCAATGCTTTAGCCCGCACATTCCCACCCACCCGGGCTATACGACCTTGTTCACCGGCAAAGACGTGATGGCCCACCAGATCGCCTGCCAGGGCGGCCAGGTGGAGCTGGACCCGGAGGTGAAGCTGCTGGCGGAGATCCTGCGGGAGAACGGCTACTTCACCGCCGCCGCCGACAACCTCGGGCGCTGGTTCTCCCGGGGCTTCGAGCTCTATGAGGGCTACCAGTGGGAGCCGGACCCAAAGGGCGCTTGGCGCAAGGGAGAGGCGGTCACCGACACCGCGCTGCGCGTCCTCGACCAGTGTGTCGCGCAGCACAAGCCGTGGTTTGCCTTCGTGCACTATTGGGACCCGCACACCCCCTACCTGCCCCCGGCACCGTTTGACCGCATGTTCTACGCCGGCAACGAGCGCGATCCCAATAACCGCAGCATGGACGCCGTCTTCGCCTTCGAGCCGTTCCGCTACTACTTCCAGCAGTGGCTGGGCGGCGTTACCGACATCAATTTCCCGAAGGCGCAATATGACGCCGAGATCGCCTATGCCGACGCCTGCTTGGCCCACGTCTTCACCCGCCTGGCCGGCCATGGAGTGCTGGAAGACACGCTGGTCCTCATCACCGCCGACCACGGCGAGGAGATGGACGAGCACGAGATGTGGTTTGACCACCACGGCCTCTACGACACCAACCTGCGCGTGCCGCTGATCCTGCGCTGCCCGGCGTGCCTGCCGCGCGGCAAGTACGTGGACGGGATGGTGACCCTGATGGACGTAGCCCCGACGGTGCTGGCGTTCGTCGGCCTGGAGGGAGAGGCGGAGCGGGCGCGGATGCTGGGGTCGAACCTGCTGCCGCTGGCGTTGGATGACAGCCGGCGGGGGCAGGGGTCAACATCGACGCTGTTTGTGACGGAGAACACCTGGATGCGCAAGCGTGGCGTGCGCACCCGGGAGTGGAAGCTGATCCGGGCTTGCGAGCCGGACATCCACCACCGCCCGCCCGTGGAGCTGTACCACCTGCCCTCCGACCCGGGCGAGCAGGAGAACCTGGCCGCGGAGCGCCCCGAGGTGGTGGCAGAGCTGACCGAGCGCCTCACCGACTGGGTGGCGCGCCGCCTGGCCGAGACCGGCCTGCCGGATCCGCTGGAGGCGCAGGGGATTACCCTGCGCTCCGTCGGCAAACCGGCGCCGGCCCACCAGCGGCTGTAGGCCCCGGTTGGCGGAACGAGAGGGAAAGAGAAAGAGCGAATGGACTTCCTGATCTGTGGGAGCGCCGCCGCTGAGGGGTGGCCGGCGCTGTTTTGCGACTGCCGCTGCTGCGTGGAGGCGTGGAAGCGCGGCGGCAAGGATGTGCGCACCCGTACCACCTACCAGCTTGGCGACACAATCCGGGTTGACTTCGGCCCCGACTCCTACGCGCAGATGCTGCGCTTCCAGCTTCCCTTCGACCGCCTGCGCCACCTCCTCGTCACCCATTCCCACCAGGACCACTGGCACCCCGGCGAGCTGTACTTCCGCCGCCCTGGCTTCTCCGTCGTTGCCGAGGAAAACATCCTGACCGTACACGGCAACGCCCGCGTTGGGGAGACGCTGCTGGCCGCCATCGACAACGACCTGGCCTACTTCCGGCTCGATTTCCACGAGGTGCGCCCCGGCGAGTGGATCTCCCTCGACAACGGGGTGCGCGCCCTGCCCCTGGCGGCCGACCACGACCGCAGTGAGACCTGCGTGTTCTACCTCTTCGAGGTGGATGGCAAGTTCCTGCTGCAGGCGAACGACACCGGCTGGTTCCCGGATGCCACCTGGGCGATGCTGCGCGACTACTCGCTCGACGTGGTGGTGCTCGACTCGACCTCCGGCAGCATCAAGGACGGGAAGCACGGGCACATGGGCTGCAACTGGGTGGTGACCGCGCGTGACCAGATGCTCAAGGAGGGGATCCTCAAGCCGGAGCACCGCTGCATCGCCAACCACTTCTCGCACAACGGCGGCTGGATCCACGAAGAGCTGGAGGCGTACTACGCGCCCCACGGCATCGAGGTCGGCTACGACGGCCTGCGCATCCCGCTCTAAGCGGCGGACGCGGACGGAGAGGTGCCCCTACGAGTGTAGGTCACGCTCGACGTGCCACACTGCGTAGGGGCCGCTGGATTGGAGGCCGGCGTCAGGCGCCGCGGAGCGTGGGCATCACGTAGGGTCCCTTGGGGATAACGGCCAGGCGCGCGTTCGGGCCGTGTCGCTCCAGGGCGCTGGCGATCCCGGCCTCCACCGAGGCGATCGGGGTGACGTAGAGGCGCCGGAGGGTGTCGGCGTCTAGCCCTTCGGTGTAGCAGAGGACGGCCGCCTTCGCCAGTGCCTTGGCCAGCTCCACCACTTCCCACTGATCGATCACGAAGTGCTCGGGCTGGCGGATGCGCGCCATCAGCGCCTCAAGGTCGTCACTCTCCAACAGCAGGCGGGTGAACTCGGCGCTGCCGATCCCCTCGCTTAAGCGTGCCGCCAGAATCACCGTGCCCCCGGGCTTTACGATGGGCAGCGCCCCCACCATCCCCTTCACCGCCTGGTAGTAGGTGGCGTCCAGCGGATAGCCGGCGCTGCTGGTGACCACCACATCCACCGGCGCGTCGATGGAGGCGGTGGCTGCCTCGCGGGCGTGGGCTACCCCGGCCTCCCAGGCGGCCTCCAGGGCGCCGGCGAAGACGCCGGTGAGGCGCCGCTCTTCGTCGATCGTCACGTTCACTGAGAAATCGACCCCGGCGGCCCGCGCCACCTCCAGCGCCATCGCGTGGACCGGATTCCTCTCCACCACGCCGGTATCGGCGGCGGGGTGTTCCAGCAGGTGCGTGGCGTGGAAGGCGCGCACGGTCTCCAGGGCGCTGATGCCCGGGCAGATCAGCTTGCGGCCGCCGGAGAAGCCGGCCATGAAGTGTGGCTCCACCAGGCCAACGACCACCTTCAGGTCGGCCCGACAGTAGCGCTCATCCACGTAGATCGGCGCGCCGGTGTGGCTGGTGCCAAGCAGGCGATGACTTTCCAGGTCGCGCGCGAAGTGGTTCACCACGCGGTACTCGTGGGGGATCTGGGGGCCGAGGATCCCCTCCAGCTCTGCGCCCTCGTTGGGCCGGTGGATGCCGGTGGCGACCAGGATCGTAATCCTCTCGCGGGCAATACCGGCTTCCTCCAGCAGGCGCAGCAACGGCTTCAGGATGACCGGGTTCGGCACGGGGCGGGTGATGTCGCACACCACCACGCAGGCATCGCGCCGGCCGCGGGCTATCTGGCACAGGGGCGGGCAGCCCAGGGGGGCCTCCAGGCTCCGTGCTACCGCCGCGTCGGCATCTGGTAGTGGCGGCTGCGGCCGCAGCCCGAGGATGCCCACCAGGTTCTGATCCGGAACGGTGACCTCCAGACCGCTCTTCCCGTAATCCAGCTTCACGCGCATGGCATCTCCTCCTGCCGGGCGCCCCATGGGTTCGTGGATTGGCCTTAGCCTCCTGCCCGACTCACGCGCGGCCGGCGCAGGACGTGGCGGAGGGCGCCTTCCAGGTTGGGGTAGAGGAAGGCGTAGCCAGTTGCCAGCAGCCGCGCGGGCTGCACGCGCTGGCTGCCGAGGAGCGCCGCGTCTGCCAGTTCGCCGAACGCCAGGCGCAAGGCGACGGCCGGCACCCGGAACAGAGTGGGGCGCAGCAGCACCCGCCCGAGGATGCGGGTGAACTCGGCGTTGGTCACCGGTTGGGGCGCGGTGGCGTTCACCGGGCCGCTGAGGCTGGTCGTTTCCAGCAGGTGCCGCATCACGCCCACCACGTCGTCGCGGGTGATCCAGCTCATCCACTGCTTCCCGCTGCCGAGCGGGCCGCCCACGCCCAGGCGGAAGGGGAGCAGCATCTCCGCGAGCGCGCCCCCCTCGCGGCTGAGGATCATTCCCAGGCGCGGGATCACCACGCGAATCCCCCGGTCCGCCGCCGGCTGCGTGGCTGCCTCCCACTCTTGGCAGACCTCGGCCAGGAAGCCCTTGCCTGGCGGGTTCTCCTCGCGGAGGACCTCATCGCCGCGGTCGCCGTAGTAGCCGATGGCCGACACAGAAATGAGCGTGTCGGGAGGGTGCTGCAGCCCGGCCAGCGTTCGGCTCAGCAGGCGGGTGCCCTGGGCGCGGCTCTCCCGGATCCGTGCCTTCCTCGCGGCGGTCCAGCGGCCGTTCAGGCTCTCACCGGCGAGGTGGATCACCGCGTCGAGGCCCTCCAGGGCGGCCGCGTCGAGGCTGCCGGCATCTGGGGCCCAGCACACCTCGCCCGGGCCTGGCGTGTGCCGCACCAGCCGCAGCACTGTGTGCCCCTCCTCGGCCAGCGCCGGCACCAGCGCCGATCCGACCAGCCCACTGGCACCGGTGACCAGGATCCGCATCGGCTCCTCTCCCTGGCGATGGCGGCCGGCACGGCGCTTGCCGGCCGCCACGCCCGGCGTGGCTACAGGTGGTATTCTCCCGATGCTTCCGGTTGGTAGATCACCTCCGCCACGCGGAAGCGCTTCACGCCCGCCGGTACCCGCCACTCGAAGGTATCACCGACCCGGTAGCCCAGCATCGCCGTGCCAATCGGCGCCAACACCGAGACCTTCCCCTGGGAGGCATCCGCTTCCTCGGGAAACACCAGCTTGCATTCGGTTTCCTGACCGGTATCGAGGTTCACCAGCCGTACCGTGGAGTTCATCGTCACCACATCGGGCGGCACCGCCTCGGGCGCCACGATCCTGGCGCGCCGCAGTTCCGCGGTCAGATCGGTCGCGACGCCGTATTCGCCAGACTCCAGCAGCGCTTCCAGCCGCTCTTTGTCGTGTTCGGTGATCCAGACCTCCCGTTCACCCATCGCGTTTTCCCTTCTCTCAGTGGGTCCGGGGCCGCCTCCCCCGGCGGGCGGATGCGCGTGGCGCCCCACGGCAGCCCGCACATTCCGCGCCGGTGCGCGGCGACACGCACGGCAAGGGCCCACCGGTCCCAATGCCTGGCACTTAGCGACCTGCTTGCAGCCAAAGCGTCAGCAGCGCAAGCGTCATGCCGGCCAACCACCAAACGATGCCCGGCGCCGCCCCTGGCCGGCCGCGGTCGGCGTTCAGACGGTCACGGCAGGCGGGGCAGAGCCAACGCTCGCCTGCCCGGCGCCGCGCCAGGCGCCAGGCCCACGCCGGGTGACGGCGGCCCAGCGCGCGCACGTCGCGCGGCACCAGGTAGAGCCAGTCGCCGCCGCTCGCCTCGCCATGCGTGGCCACCCGGCCGCACCCGGCGCAGCGCGCCCAGGGCGCGTGCCGAATGCACACCACCTCGCCACCTGCCAGCACCTGCGGCGGGTTGAGTGGCAATGCCAGAGGGATGCCACAGCGCGCACATGCCAGCGGCCGGCGCGAGCGGCACGCCGGGCACTCCCCGGCGCTGACGACGACGAGGGCGCCACAATACCGACAGTGCTGTGAACGAGCCCTCCACCGCATCTTAGCCCACCCGCCGCCGCGGCTGCCCTGTTCTCCTGCCAATCGCGCCGCGAGCGGCCGCCGCCATGCCTCCGTTGGCAGCTTCACCTCCATCTTAC
The DNA here is from genome assembly GCA_012512505.1 of Armatimonadota bacterium. Classification (GTDB taxonomy): domain Bacteria; phylum Armatimonadota; class JAAZEB01; order JAAZEB01; family JAAZEB01; genus JAAZEB01. Next base: position 8,516 of record JAAZEB010000365.1, read on the forward strand.
CCCGATGGCACTCCCACCGCCGGCTTTTTCTCGCTGGACGCGGCTCGTCGGGCGGCGGTTGTTCGCAGCGACGATGACAGCCAGGGATGGCTGCACCACGAACCGGGGCCGATCTGCCGGATGCACTGCTTAGCGAAGAGGGGTTCCGATGCCGTTCCAGGAGCAGTACTCCACCCGGCGGCCAGGCATGAGTCGCCGGGCAGGCAGGCGAGAGAGGCGGGAGGCGGTGTGAACCACCTCGGGCATCACGCCTACTCGCGCTGACGGGCGGGCGCACCGCGGACGCGCGGGCAGGGAGACGCCGTGCCGTGCTGCCCCGGCCGGCAGCGTGCCCCCGACGCGTGCCTGCCGTCCCTTTGTGTGCCAGTACCCATCAGCCCCATGTTACCATCCGAACCTCAGACTGTCAACGAGCAAACGCTTGCCGTGGTCGGCCAGCCTCCGCCCGCACCTTGCCAGCCCGCCGCTGCGGGCTAACGGGGATCGGTTGCCTCTTCCACCTTCACGTTGTCCAGGTAGAAGACGCTGGTATCGGTTGCCTCGCTGATGAAGCCGAGCCACTGCAGCCGGCGGAACTCGTGGCTGCCGTAGGCGAGCCCGGGGAAGTGGCGCGGCGGTTGCCCCGGCAGTGTCACCGCCAGGTCGTAGGTGGCGGCGGTCTGGCCCAGCGTGCAGGTCAGCTCGTAGTGAACCCACTCGCCGACCGGCACCGGCAGCAGCGCCTGTTCGCCGGCCAGGAGCTGGCCCGCGCGCACCCTCAGGCTGGGGCCGACGCGGTAGGGATTGGCGGCATCACGCCCCTCGATCCAGGCAATGGCGCCTGGTTCCACGCGCAGGTCAAAGCTGATGCGAACGGTGCCGCGCCGGAAGTTGGGCTGGTAGGAGAGGTGGGGCTGCCACTCCCGCGCCAGGCCGGGCGCATCGGTGAACTTGAGCGCGTGTTTCCCGGCCGCGGCCGTCTCCGTGGTCACTCGGATGGCGGCGCCGTTCTCCTCGCCGGAGGTGACGGCCCCGGCTGCCGGCTCGCCCACCGCGGTCGTCTCAAAGCCGTCGTCGAGGGCGCCCTGGCGCGGCGCGGGCTCCGGCAGGACCATCGGCTCCCGCTTTACCTGCTTTGGAAGGTCGGTCCACGCCTTGTCGCCCACCAGGCCCACGGTGCTCAGGTCAATCGGCTCGAAGCCGAGTTGGAGTGCCGGTGAGTCCGGCCGCAAGCGGAAGTCGTCCTGCTCCGGGGCGACGAAGCGGGGGTCCGCGACCAGCGAGCCCCGGTCCTGGCCGGTCTCTTCTTGCCACTCGGCCAGGGTCAGGTCGGTCAGGTCGTTCCAGCCGTCGGTGTGCCAGTAGAGGTTGCGGTCCATGCGGAACTGGTGGTTGCTCCAGTTGCTGCCCAGCAGTGGACCGAGGGTTTGGTAGACGATGTTGCGCTCGAAGATGAAGGAGAGGTGGTCCTCCTCGCGGCTGCGGATGATCTCCCCCTCGGAGGCGATGGCGAAGATGTTGTTGCGGACGACGTTCTCCCGCCCGTAGTGCTGGTGGAAGCCGCCGGACTTGGTGCGGTAGACGACGTTCTTCTCCAGCAGGATGCCGGTGCTGCCCTCGTCGGTGTAGAGGCCCCAGCCGCCGTAGCTGTAGGAGAGCACGTCGTGGATGCAGTTGTTGCGCAGCACCGTGCCCGGCTGGATGCCGAGGGTGTAGATGCCCCCCATGTCGCTGAGGACGCCCTTGCCCAGGTGGTGGATGTGGTTGAACTCGATGAGGTTGCCGCGCGCGGCGCTGTCCGTGTAGCCCCAAGTCCAGCCGACAGACATGCCGGAGTAGTAGAAGTCGCAGATCTCATTGTGGGAGACGTGGTTTTCGGGGCTCTGCCCGATCCAGACGCCGATGCCGGCCGGGAAGACGTGGCCGCCGTCGTGGATGAAGCAGTTGTGTACCGTGTTGGCGCCGGTGGTCACGGCGGGCACCGTGCCGTGGAGCGCCTCGCCGATGTAGACACCGCCGGCGCCCAGGTCGTGGAGGTGGCACTGTTCGAGGCGGTTCTCCACCGAGCCGCGCTGCAGCCAGACGGCGTGCTCGCCGACGTGGGCTACCTCGCACCGGGTCAGGGCGCAGCGGCGCATCCCGGTTGCCATCACGGCCGCGTTGAGGAAGACGGCCGCTTGCCCATCCGCGGGCTTATCGCGCTCGATATGCCAATCGGCATGCTGGAAGGAGAGGCCCTCCAGGTTCAGGTGCTCCACCCACAGGCCCATCTCCGGGTCGCCGGTAAAGCGCAGCAGCGTCCGCAGCGCCGGGGCCACTACCTCGGCGGTCTCCAGCGATTCGCCTGGCAGGGGCCAGTAGGTTAGCACTCCCGTCTTGCGGTCGAGGTACCACTCGCCGGGGGCATCCAGCGCCTCACGGGTGTTCTCCACCACGTAGCGCGGCCGGCGGTCCCAATAGCCGATGGGCCACCCGGAGGGCGCCGCCAGCTTCACCGTGCGCTCCTGGGTGTTCACCTCGGCGATGTGGTGCCAGGAGGCCGTCCAGGAGTGGTAGATGACGACGTTCACGTCCTCCAGGTCGGGGTAGGGCTTCAGGTCTCCCTCCTGGAAGCGGAAGCCGAGGCGGCTGTTGGGGTCTTCCCGCCGCGGTTCGCCCAGCAGGTCGGCGCGCAGGTAGCCGTCGTTGGGGGTGCGTGCCCGCGTGCGCCGTTGGCCGTTCACGAAGAGCTGGCGGAAGTACCACTTCCCGGCGGCCACCTCGGGGATGCGGGTGGTCCACAGCTCGCCCTCGCCCTTCTGCCAGCCGCCGAGGCGCCGCCCGCCGCTCAGCACCGGCTGCTCGCCCGGATAGGCCGCGTAGGTGACCGGGTATGCCGCCGTGCCGGAATCCTCCGGGGTGAAACGGAGCGTCTCCGCCAGCGGGTAGAAGCCGCCGCGAATGAGGATGGTGACCGGCTGCTTCAGGCCGCCTTCCTTCTCCTTGAGGGCGCGAACCGCCGCGCGTGCCCGCGTCACCGTGGCGAACGGGCCATCGGTGCGCGCCGCGTTGGGTGCCGCCTGCCGCCCCGACCAGGCATCGTTGCCGTTGGTCGCCACGTAAAAGCGGATGCCGGGCGCCGCCGCCGCTGCCGGCACTGCCATTGCTGCCATTGCCAGGATCCCCCAGAGGTGCGTGCGCATACGAGCCTCCCAGGCGGGTGTTCCACGCGCGGTAGGCAATGCCCTTCCGCCTGCCAGGGTGTGTGGACCGGCCACTTACGGCGGGGCGTCTTCGACGGTGGCCGGCGGGACGCCGGCGATCCGACCGTGCCGGGCGTAGGATGGGGTCTCCGACCCCGATACCGACTACGCCTCGGCGTCGGAGGCGCCTCCTATGGCGGCTGACGGTAGGCCTTGGCGCCCGCTAGCGCAGCTCTTCCAGGCGAACGTCGTCGAACCAGGCCTGGCCTTCGCCGAGCACCTGCAAGACGACGTAGAGCTGCGTTGCCTCGGGGTGGTTGACCGTGAACTCCAGCGATGCCTCGCGCCAGCGCTCGGTGCCGACCATCGGCAGCTCTGGCACCTGGCCGCCCAGATAGCCCTTCTCCCCGGTCCACTCGGCGTAGAGACGGTAGCGCGTGCCGGCCGGCCGCGTCCGCACCTGTGCGCTGAAGCGATAGCGCCGGCCCGCCTCCGTGGCGATGCCCGACTGGATCCACAACGGCTGCGACTCCGCGGAGCGGCCTTGCAGCGTCACGCTGTACTTGCCGGAGCGCCGTACCTCGGTGGTCATCGCGCCGCTGAAGGGCGGGCGGTAGCTCCAGCCCACCGGCGTCTCCTCGTCTTCAGTATACTCGAATCCCGGGTTCACCAGCAGGTTGCCCGGCTGCGTCAGGTCCTCCGGGCGGGGGCGCTGCACCTCAGTGACCGTTGGCAGCTCCAGGAAGCGCTCCTGGGGGAAACTGCGCGACGCGGTGTAGATGTGGACCGCGTACGGCTCGAAGTAGTCGACGATCGGGTTGCCGGTCACCTGGCGACGCTCGAAAAGGACGCGCCAGCCCACCTTGGGCATCGCGCGGGGGATCTGCAAGCGCGCGTCCACTGGCCGCGCCGAGGTGTTGATGGCGATGATGAAGCGGTCACCCGTCTTGGCGTGTCGTCGGATCAGCGTCTTGATCGCGCTGCCGCCGGCCAGCACCTTCACGTAGTCACCGGCGTCCGGCCCTGCCAGCACGTCGTGCATCTGCGAGAGTTCGTGAACCAGCCGGCGCAGCGAGTTCCAGAAGGGGGAGGGTCGCGGCAGCGAATGGGTGCCCCAGTAAAGCAGGCCGCGCGCCCCGCGCACTACCGCCTGGTAGGCCATGAAGCGCGACTGCGCGAAGCTGGGGTAGACCGCCTCGTCGCTGCCTCCACTGTGGCGCGACAGGTCGGCCCAGGCGAACCCTTGCAGCACCATGAAGACCGGCTTGCGGTTCAGCACCGCCAGGATGTTCTTCGCCGTCTCGTCGCCCACCACGGTGATCCGCTTGTTCGGCAGGTCCGACTGCGTTTGCGGTTCCGGCACCGGGTAGATGTCGGCGCCGGCGATGTCGGTGGCCCGGTTGAACAGCGCCAGTTCATCCACCGTGTTGCGCGGGGCGTGGTTGGTCCACACGGGGTGATCCGGGTCGAGGGAGCGCATCACGCGATAGCCGCGGTAAAGCTCCTCGGCATCGCGCCGCAGGTTCTTCGACCCCCAGGCCGGCTCGTCGATGCTTTCCCAGCACAGCAGCGCCGGGTGAGAGCGCAGGCCCGAGACGATATCGCGCAAGCGGCCTGCCTTCTCCTCGTCGCCCTCGGGGATCCGCATCGCGTCGCCGAGGGGCACCCAGGCCTTGAGGCCGTGAGCCTCCACCCGGTTGAGCACCTCCCAGGTTTCCTCCACCGAGCCGTCATGGGTTGCCTGCACCAGATTGAAGCCGGCCTCGCGGATTTCACGGAGCGACCGTTCGCTGAGGCTGTAGCGGTAGATGCCGAGGGGGAAGAAGCGCTGGCCGCGCAACAGCAGGCTGTTGTCGGCGCCGATGGAGACCGCCAGCGGCCGCGTGCCGACGGCGGACGACCGGACGGGGGCATGGGTGAAGCGCAGGGTCTCCTTCACCAGGCCGGCGCCAGCGCGCTGGGGCGCCAGGGTAACCTGGATCTCATACTCTCCCGGGCCGGCCTTCGACAGGTCGAACGGGATCAGCGGCGTCTTGGTGACGAAAAACGGCTTCTCGCGCACGGGCGGTACCAGAGTGCCGTTCTTCAGCAGGCGCGCGGTCAGGCGAAACGCCTTCAGGTCGGCCTGGCGCACGTTGAGGCGCGGGCGCAGCACCACCTCCTGGCGGTAGTGGTTGGGGAAAAGCATCAACTCCAGCAGTGGCGGCACCGAAACCGGCACACCGAGGCCGCGCAGCACCTCGCCGCTGCGGCGGTCGCGCACGTGGAGCACCATTCGGTAGTCTCCCTCCCGCGGCAGCTCGTAGGGGAGGGTGACGGTGGTGGGCCGGGCGGGGGTGAGGTTGACGTTCACCTCAGAGCGTTTGGCCTGGCCGCCGGGAAGGTAGACCAGCAGCCCCACGCGCGCCTGTTTGGCGGTTGGGCTGGTGATCCGTGCCTTCAGCACGTTGCTGCCGATCAGTTGGTCGCCGGTGTCTTGCAGCTCCACGCCGTAGGCATAGCGCGAGAAGTCAACCGCCAGGCCCTCCACCTCGCCGAAGCGGTCGGGGCGGGCGAAGGCGCCGCCGGTGAACGACCACACGCTCACTTCGCCTTTGGGCTGCTGCTCGCGCGCGAAGTTGATGCCCCAGGTGCTGCCGGTTTTCTCCAGGTGAAGATCGAGGCTGGAGAAGGGGATCGCCAGCTCTGCCCACCAACGGTCGTCGCCCCGGGCGACGGCGGCATTCCAGGGGGCGTCCCAGCGGGGATTGCCGCCAGCGGCATCGCCCTTCAGGTCGAATCGCGTGCCTCGGGCGTTGACGGCAAACTGATAATAGGTGAAGCGGTCGCGGTTGGGATCGAGGAACAGCTCGACGACGTCGTCGCGGAACACCGGCCCGTCGCGCTCGGTGACGCTGGCCGCCAGGCGATCCATCTGCGACTCCAGGCACTCAAAGGCCACGTAGAGGTGCCGCTGGTCGTAGGTAACGTAGACGGTGGTCTGCTCCTCGGCGGGCACGGGGCGCTCGTTGAGGACGAAGCCGGTGCTTTGCGCGGCGCTTTGCCAGCACTCCTCGTCGAGGTGGCCATCAATCGTGGGCGGCGTGGCCGCCGGACCGACCAGGGTGAGGGTAGGGCGAGCATCACGCTCCGCGGCGCCGGCAACGCCGGCCAACCCGGCAAGCAGGAAGAGCACGCCGGCAATGATCCGGTGGAAGGAGTGATCCCGTTTTGGCACGATGGGTCTCCTCTGGGCAGGCACCGTTGGCCCACGCGGCCCGTGGCGCTTCAGCGAACGCGGCCTGCCCGGCAGCAGTTGCACAAAAGATAGGCAGGTATTCGACGCGGGCCCGCCCGATGCCTGCCGGCGGGCGGCGTACGGGGTGTGGGTGGCGCGCGCGGCAAACCGGCCAGGAGCCCCTCGACCCTATTTCCACCGGCCATTGGTGGCCCTGGCGCCTCGGAAGGAGGCCGGCGGGACGCCGGCGATCCGACCTATCGGCGTCGGAGGGCGCTCCGACCGCCAGGGCCACGGTGGGTGCTTACGGCATGCCGGTGACGAGGATCAGGGCGCCGCGATGGGCGGGCATGGTCAGGCGGGCGGCGCCGTCGGCCACCGCCAGGTCTGCCGCTTTCCAGGCGCGCTGGAAGGCAACCTCGGCGCGCGGCTGGGCCAGGCGCAGCGTCACCGGCCGCTCGCTGCCGGTAAAGTTGGTCACCACCAGCAGGCGCTTGCCCGGCTTCGCCCAGCAACTAACCCGGATCTCCGGGTCCGAGGCGATGAATTCGCGCTGCGACCAGTAGGGCACGAAGCGGGCGTCTTCGATGCCGAACGCTTGCTGTGCCGCCCACACCTCCTCCACCACCTGTTGGTTGATGCTGCCGGCCCACAGCGGCACGCCATAGCACATCGCCGCGGCGATACAGCACTCGCTGGGGCCGGGGTCGTCGGTGGACTGCTTGTCCGGGAAGCGCGCTAGCTCCGGCAGGAGGAAGGTGGTGACGCCGGTGGTCGGCGTGTAGAACTCGGTGCGCCAGGTGCGGTCGGGGATCGCCTCCATATAGAAGGCGGGCTTGCCGAACACGGCGGTGCTGTACTGCTCGCCGGGGCACCAGCCGTCGTTGAAGGCGTTGAACAGCGAGTACCAGTGGCTGTGCGCGTGCGAGAA